>NZ_DBHKYV010000017.1:0-141823 GCF_057315035.1 Cupriavidus sp.
ACCCCATATTCCCCGTCACCCCCCTACGCCCTCATCCAGTGGCTGCGGTCCCTACCCTCTGCCGTTATCACGGCTCCAGGACGCCGTCTCGCCGATGGCTTCATACATGCCAGGCCTCCTCGGAAGCGCGGGAGACCCTGAAGTCGATGTGCTGTCAAACTGGCTGCGTAGCAGCAACGAAGAACTGCCTGTCGTCGCATGGTCCAAGGTCGTCGCGCTGCGAGCCCATCTGCAGTGTTTGCTGGCGGAGCGGGGCAAAGACGAGTGGTGGGCGCACAGACGCGAAGGCCTGCAGCGAGCTCTGGATGAATTCTCGATCGGCAGCAAAGACGGGCATCCTGCCCGATTGCCGGCGGAGCTCCGGTTCCACCTCGCGTCGCTAGCCGCCGAGAGAAGAATCTGGGCGGATGCCATTCGCCAGTGGTACAACCTATGTGCGACACAGTTGTCCGACTCCGCTCTCGCGCAATGGGTAAGCGCTGAAGATCGCCGCCGATTTGCGGTTCCTCGCAACGAGGCCTAATTCACCCCAAAAACGTTCTGCAGTTGTAATGGGAGGGTCATCTGTAGGTTCGGTTGGCCGGACTAGACTGGCATTGTCGAATTGGTAGGGCGTATCGCGCCCCCCGACCGTTGTGCTCATAGCGTTCCGGCACACGCGCAGACGATCCTTGTCCAAAGGGGGACCGGATCGTATTGAATAGAACTCAACAGGAGGCAACTCATGAAACGTACCACTGCGGCCCTGTTCGCTCTCACGATCTCGATCGTCGGTATCGGCAGCGCCATTGCAGAAACCGCGCGCAATACTGAGCGTGGACAGATTCATCGACCGAGGGATCCGTACACGGACGGCGCTAAAGCCGCGGACTTCGATGTGTACGGCGGTGGCGCAAAGATCGAGCATCGCGTGGGTGAAGACATCGCGAAATAGCCCATCCAAGAATGCAGCGGAAACGCCAGCCTCGCGGATTTGACTTGTACGAACACAGGACGCGATATCGGCCCACTCCTCCAATGGCCCTCATCTTCGCATCGCCGGGTTCGATATCCATGAGATCTGCCGTTCCCCCGGTGGAACACTTAGCGGTTGCTCCGATCTAGGCAACTACTTTTTTTGGCGAGACGATCCTCCAGACGATTGGGGACTGGCACGGTATCGACCTATCGACAGTTATCGCTACGAACGCCGGGCTACAAGCTGTGATCGGCACCAAAGCCCGCATCTCTGGCGGAACGCTGGAAGCTCAGCCCCAAATGACTCACCATCCTTTGGTGACCCATGCCCACGCGTCACTTATTTCTTGCCAATTTTGCGCGAGCGGCCATGGCAATCGAGACGGCCACGGCGTATATCACACCATTCAATCCAAGGCGATTGTAGATAATTCTAAACTTCTCCAATCGCTTCTCCCTGGGAAACGATGCACTGATTCCACTTGGCTCTATGCATGAAAACGCCATCGGAACATAGCGGAACGCTCCGGCCGCATATCGCTTGTAATATTGAATAACGAAATCCAGGTCCGAATAGATCCTGTATCTTTCCTCGTAGCGCAGATCGCAAACACGAAATGCCATCGCTTGATGGCATGCGTGAATAATCCCGGCGCGAAGCCTCAGTAACGGTGCGGCAGGCTCCAGACCATTCCGGCCAAGATTGTCACCATAGATCAACCAGGGCTCCGCCGAGGATTCGTTCTTGCTCCGCATCATCTCAGAGAGTACGCCTGGCGAAGCGAAGCAATCCCCCGAATTCATGAATACCGCCCACTCTCCTCTCGCAACGTTTAACCCTTTGTTCATTGCGGCGTACACTCCGCCATCCGGCTCACTAAAAAAATGGTCGACTTCTGATCGCCGTAGCTTTGCCAGCTCAACGGATCCATCCGTAGAGGCGCCGTCGACAATAATGAACTCAACACGGAAATTGTCACGAACCTGCGCGGATACGCTATCGATTGTCCTTGACAGCCCGACGCAATTGTTGAGATTGACGGTTATAACAGATACTAAGGTCATCGCCATCCCACTATCCTAAGGTGCGAAAGCACAGTGCCATGTACCACCCCGCGTGCTCGTCGTCCGGCATTCGTTTTGTCCCGCAAAAATTGACCGGCCGTACAAATCCATCATCGCCAAACTCTTGCCACGACTCTATTCACCGATTAACAAAAGCCACTGCACCGATCAGGATAGAGGATCGAAGGTGACGAATACCTGTCCAACTGATTACCGGCTGGCGCCATCGCAGCAACCTGTCGGATGACCGCCCTTGCTCATGGCGGCATTCATGCGCCATGCGTGGCTCCGCATCATCCTGGAGAAAAGCTCCCGTCATGCAGGTTGCAATCAACGCGTCCCGTCGCCCTCGATTATTGTCCCGGCTCCTACCCCGCCGTTTGGGCGGGATGGCGGGTTTCAACGCATGCACACGGCGTGGTGAATCGCGTCGCAGCAGGAGGATTGATTTGTGAAAGCGCCGCGATCCTGCGCTTCGTGCAGGGACTCTCGCGTCGACGAGCACACCTTGCCTCTACCGATTGCGTACGATCCAGAATCCTTCAATGATGTGGCGCGTCGTCGGGCTAACGACAATCTCGTCCAGCTCGGATGGGGCGAACCACTGGCAGCGCTGGATCTCCTTGCCCGGCATGGCGGCGTCGGTCTTGCTGATATTCGCAACGAAAACGTGGTGCACCGTTGTCGCACCAATCACTTGAAATAGGAACTCACGCCCTTTTGCGATCAGCGTCGTCTCTTCATAAAGCTCCCGTGCTGCGGCACTGGCAAGAATTTCAGCTTTGCCCGGACGCCCACCAGGCAAAGCCCATCTGCTGTCATCCTTGGTAACGAGTAGTATGCGGCCCCCGCGTGTACAAACGACTGTGGCCCTTACTTTCGTCTTCATTGATCCCTTGGGCTGAAGTCAGCGATGGCCCTGAGGTTGCACCCAAGGCAAATGCTTTCGTAACGCCAGGTTCGCTAGCATCGGCGCGCAGACCAGAACACCCCGCTCGAGAACGGACGGACTTCCGCGTCTTGCGTCAGCCGACTGCGGCGGTTCGTCTTACTGGGCATGGTTGTTCGTGCCGACTGTCTGCCCATTCCCGTGAAAGCTCAGACGCTTCCCTTGCAATGGCATCCTGGTACGCAAGCGGTAATCCGGATTCCAGCGTTACCAGCGGTTGCCAGCCCGAAGCGCTGATGACACTGCAGTCCAGGCGCTTGCGCGGCGTGCCGTCAGGACGCGCGCTGTCGAACACGATGCTGCCCTGATAGCCCACCACTTGCGCCACTAGCAGCGCCAACTGGCGGATCGAGACTTCCTCTCCAGTACCGACGTTCAGGAAACCGGCCTTGCCTGCGTGTGTCCAGTAGGCCTGGCGGGACAGGCCCATCACGTGCAAGCAAGCGTGCGCCAGGTCGTCGGTATACAGGAACTCGCGCATCGGCGTACCTGATCCCCATACCGTCACGTCGGGTGCATCCGCAATCTTCGCTTCGTGAAAGCGTCGGATCAGCGCGGGGATCACGTGGCTGTTCTCGGGATGGTAGTTATCGCCGAGCCCATAGAGATTGGTCGGCATCACGCAGCGAAAGTCCGCATCGTACTGACGGTTGTAGGTCTTGCACAGCGTCATGCCCGCGATCTTGGCAATGGCGTAAGGCGCATTGGTGGGCTCCAGTTCGCCGCACAGCAGTGCGGACTCCTTGATCGGTTGCGGCGCGAACTTCGGATAGATGCAACTTGACCCGAGAAACAGTAGCCGTTCGACGCCGTTGCGCCAGGCCTCGTGTATCACGTTAGCGGCAATCATCAGATTCTGCTGGATGAACTCGGCTGGGTAGGTGTCATTGGCGTGGATACCGCCCACACGCGCTGCCGCCAGATAGACCTGCGAGATCCCTTCGGTGGCGAAGAAGTAGCTGACTTCCTGCAGGTCGGTGAGATCGACCTCGGCATGCGTGCGGACGACCAGTTCCACGTCATCGCGCTTGGCCAGCGCACGCGCAATCGCTGAGCCGGCCATGCCGCGATGGCCGGCCACGAACACTCGTTGGATAGGTTTGTTCATGATTGTCATTGGGAGAGGTCTGCCATCTTGACCAGCGTCTCGTGGTGCGCAGACAGGAAGTGTGCTTCGATCATTTCATTCACGAATTCGCCGACGTGAAGCGTCATGTTCACTGCTTGCCCGTGGCATGACTTTATGGTCGACTCCTTTGGATCACTGTCTGTCAACCCACATAGACGGCATGCAGGCAAGTGGGGCGGCGGCGCCGCCGTACCAGGAACAGCCGTGCGCAAGTCAGAAACAAAGTCTCGCTCACACCGAGCCCATGCAGTAGCCTTCATTTCATCCAGGGAAATTCCGGCACACTGCCAGGTCAGAGCGCCCCTTGCGCGCAGACTCTTATCGGACAATGAATGCACGGCGTAACATGACGACGGGTAGGAGCTTCGGCAACCATGATGAATGAAGACGAATGGAAAGCGCGAGTGATGGCCACTCGTATTGTTCTGTGCCCGCGCTGCGAATCGACGAACATCACCCACGGTGCCTGCGCCGTGGGCGCTGCGACGATTCACCAGGAATACGTATGCGAGGCGTGCCAGCACGCCTTTTCTGGATTGTTCGCATTAGTCACGTACTACGATGATTTCCCGCGCAACCGATAGGGCGGCTCCGGAGCGCTCCGTCGGCCTTTGCGTGAATGGACCTGTCACTTCCGCCATCGGCGCAGTCCCGCCGCGCCACATCAAAGAACCCGTTAAGTATGAAGAAAAATCTGGTCCGAGAACGCGTCATTCTGACGCTCGACGCTGGCATTGGGCACACTTTCCATAGAGCACCATGGAGTGCTCACGCAAACTGAAGCCCTTTGCCCGGGCGACGTCCCGCTGGCGACGTTTGATCGACACGTCGCTAAATTCATCCACGACGCCGCATTCCACGCATACGAGATGATCGTGATGATCACCCTCATTCAGTTCGTACAGGGTGCGCGCGCCATCGAACCGATGGCTCACAATGAGATGCGCTTGCTCGAGCTGGCTCAATACCCGATAGACGGTGGAAAATCCGATGTCAGCACGCTCCTGCAGAAGAATCTGGTAGACCTCCTCGGCACTGACGTGACGTTGCGCGCTCTCCTTAAACAGTTGCAAGACACGCAGTCGTGGAGATGTTCGTTTCAATCCGGCGCGCTTCAGTTCTGCCGCAGTCTCCATTGAGCGCCTCCCTTCGGCGTTTTTCACGCAACGCACAGAATGTATGCCGCACGCTTAGTCAAATGTCATCCAGCCAAGTCTCCCTGGTACAACCCGTTGCGGTTTGGCCGGCAACGCAAGCGGCATGCCGAAACCTAAGGTTTGAGGCGAGAGACAATCGCCAGCCTTTGGTCGTGACTTCCCGTCGCGACCAACCGGTCGATGACCTGTCTCACGTAGGCGATTCCCGCTTGTCTTGCAAACGAACTCGTCGCAAATTCCCCCTCTATGGGAAACACCTCAGATTGCCAATCCAGGATGGCCAGCGTATCGCTTGAGCCATGAAGCCTGGCCTTGGCGACCCACTGCGAGGCGCCACCTTCAGTAAAAATCTCGTATGCAAAGTCGCCATGTCGATCCAGCGGACTGAGTCGGCGGTCAATCCACTCGCATGCAGCCTTCGCACCGGCCTCAAGCGCTTCCTCAACCGTGGCATATCGCCTGGTACCCAGGTAGAGCACATGCTCTTTTATCGCGGACATCGATTCGTCACGCAAATACTGAAAGACGGCCACGTAGCGGGTATTCAACGCAAACTCTTCGGCAGACCCGGTGACCGCTACCTCAGGAGCATACCGATTGTCCTCGCCCCTCCTCGCGCAACACCGGATCGGGTGCTGTCGATATGACATACACAATGGCTCATCCATTGCAGCCAATCGATAAAATCCTGGCATACAGCTCTCCTGCCCTATGCGTGATCCTATAGGGGGCCAAGTTGCGTCGATTGGCAGCGGCCGCAGACGCCTGGGCGATGCCCGACCTTGCGCCAGCGTGCGGAGCGCGAAGCGTAGCCCGACATCGGATGCATTTCTCTCACGTGGCATAGCCGCTCCAGTATCGGCAAGCGAAGCTACTATTCTCCGAACACTACCGCTTCCGCCCAGAATAGTCAGCTAACGATCTTGTAATTTTCCCGTCATGAGCCAGTGAGTTCCATTCGTGTACGTTAGCGTGAACGTCTCGCTTCAGGCATGTATGCAAAAAGGCAACGTGGAAAGAATGGCCCGCACACCATGACTTACATATTCGCAAGACCGAACGAAGGCAGACGCGTTCGCCTGCGATCCGCGGGGTCATGGAACGGGTTGGCGCCGCTGACCGTTGCTGCGCTGTGCCAAATGCTGGCAATACCCACTTTTGGACAACCCCTCTCGACCACCCTCAGGCCTACACGAAGCGCAGCCGTGTCGTCATCGACGGTGGTGTCGGATCGCACTGACCGCTTTGCATCCAACGAACTGGGCGCGCTGACATTGCGTCAGGCGCTGCGCATCGGGAACTCAACCAATCGCGACATAGCGGCCGCGCGTGCCACACTGGACGCAGCCCGGGGCGTGCTCATCGCCGCGGGAAAGCGGCCCAACCCAACGCTGACCCTTGGCACCGGGCCGGGGCTACTCGGACAATATCGTCCGCGTGACGCGGACATGCTCGTCAGCGTTTCGCAGCTCATCGAGCGCGGCAACAAGCGGGCATTGCGAACACAGGCCGCCAGCCACCTGGAGGACGCTGCGCGCCTCGATGCCGACAATGTTCGGCGCCAGTTCCGCCTGGCGCTGGCCACCGCCTACTTTGCGTTGAAGCAGGAGCAGGAGCGTGTCGCGCTCGCTCAGGCGACCCAGACCGCCTTCACGCGCTCACGAGAAGCCGCGGCACTGCGGCTGAAGGTTGGGGACCTCGCCCGCGTGGATGTGGTACGGCTCAGTATCGAGGAGCGCCGCAGCGAGAACGACGTGGCTCAGGCGAAAAGTGATCTTGGCATTGCGCGGAACGTCCTGGCGGCATTGCTCGGGTATGAACGTGAATCCGCCTCGATCCGGGTGATAGATGCCTGGCCACTCGCAAGCGAGCGCAAGCCGACACTGGAGCGTATCGAAGGCATGCTGGAAACGCGCCCGGATGTTCAGGCTGCCATCGCTCGCCTGTCTGCCGATGAGGCACAGCTGCAGCTAGCGCAAGCGCAACGGATCCGTGACGTAACGTTGGCGCTCGTCAGTGAACGCAACCTTCCCGCGAACGGCGGCACCACGCTTGGCGTGCAACTGTCAATGCCGCTCCTCATCCACAACGAGTATGACGGCGAGATTGTACGCGCGGAAGCTGAGTTGAGAGGCACTCGGATTGACCTCGACAAGACACGGGCAAATGCACGCCTGGAAGTCGCCCGTGCACTCGAACAGTTCGACTCGGCACGGGTGCAACTGGCTCGCTACGAGGAGAAGATCTTGCCGGACGCGACGTGGGTGGTGGAAGCTGCGGAGTTCGCTTACAAAAAAGGCGCCATTCCGTTGACCGATCTGCTGGATGCCCGTCGTCAATACTACGCCGCACAACGGCAGTTGCTGGAGTTACGAATGAATTTTGCGACTGCGGACGCCGCGCTCGCGAGTAGTTTGGAGGACGCGAGCCTGGAGCATTAGCTTTGTCATGCCGCGACGCGAGGTGGGGTCGGTGCGGACGAACTGGCACCCTCGCTACGCACCAAGCCGCTCATGTCCCGGATGCACAGAAGTGCCGTCACCCGGTGACGACCCCTGGCGAACCCGCGAGCGGCAAGCGCGCTGGACGCATACTTCCCCCCATGGCGGCCAGCCATCGCCGTATGGGAGAGGCCGAGGTTGTCCGGCTGGCGGTCTACAACCCATACCTCTCATATGCATAGACTTTGGCTAACCGATCCTACTCGCGCCTACGACCGCTGGCAGGCCGACGAAGCCGCCAGCGCCGATCACCACCCATTTGCACAGCGCTCGATCAGGCAGCACCGCGCCATGTTTGTGCGTTTCCATCGCCACCTGACCGCTCACGGCGCCACGCTGGGGAACTTTGGGTCGGATGACATCGAAGCGTTCTGGCACGACGCCAATGTGGCCGCCGACACGGCAGCCCGGGTACGCTTTCTCAAACTGATGGACAGGATGTGCCGCCACCTGGTCCTCGTTGACCTGCGTGCATCCAACCCTGCCGCGGAGCTGATGTTGGCCGACCAATGGCTTCAGGACGAGCCCGAGTGCCTCTACCTCCCCGAGGAAGTGGATGCACGCCTGCAGGAATTCGTACAACCACTAAGCGGCGACAACCCCACGCAACTGCGATGCCGCGCGATCGTTGCATTTTTTCTCGGCACGGGTGTCACTGCCGGCGAGGGTAGAATGACCCGCGTGCAAGACCTGCACCCCGACGCGTCGCCCCTCTATTTGCACGTGCCGGCGAAACCCCAGAAATTGCCTCGCACCATCGACCTTGAGTCCTTTGCCGTCGCGCCGTTGTCAGCATGGCTGGCCATCCGCCGCAAGGCACCCGTCTATGGCGACCTGCTGTTCACTCTGAAGCGCACCGGCACCCCCATCACGTACATGAGTCTTGGGAAGATCGTACGCGAGGCCTTCGATGCCATCGGCTTCGACGCGGTGGATATGAGCCCGCGGATTCTACGCAACACGTACTGCCGGCGTGCCCTCCTCCAGGGGCTGCAGCGTGACGAAATCACGCGACGCCTCGGACTATCGAGCAATCGGACAGCGGACCGCCTCGCCCAGACTCTCCGCCGATAGCATGCTGAGCTTGCGCTTTTCGCGGATGGTGTGATCTTGCCAAATTGAATGCGCCTGCTCCGCGAGACAAGGTCAAAGGAAATCCGCGATCAGCCGCATCATAGCACTCGCCACCAAGCCGCTACCGGCATCGACCAGGAAGCCACTATGCCCCGCAGGGGCACAGTGCCGCGCCTGAGCTTAACAGGATCGTAACGCACGCATCATGCTTGCGTGAGGCACGGCCAGCTACAGTGTTCGCAGGCTGGAGAAGCCGTGCATAAGCGCGGCAAAGAAAACCATGATGATCCTACGATGCATACTAGTGGCCGCTGCCGTGACCTTGTTGGCCTCGCATGCCCTGGCGCAGGCCGCCCCGGCCGCACCGTACAGCTTGAGCGTGGCTGTTATGCCCAGCAGGTCCGAGGCGTACAGCCACGTGGCGCCCCACAAGGTTAAGACGTGCGGCGATGGCGCGAACGCAGGAAGATACCTGTCGTCTTCTGAGGGTGCCCCGCTGTAGCCGCCCCGTGGTAACCGAGTCACGGGGTTGTGCTTCGTTATATCTTCCTTTACCTGAGATGGCAAGAGGTGACCGGCCAAGCCTGACATTCGGGCTGTCTGTCATTGGATGCTTCGCGACTCCAGCCCCACTGCCCCGTGCTCCTGCGGCGGAACGGACACACCATCGGCTATCCGGTCCTCAATAGCGAATCCGACGGATGACAAGGCAAGGAGGCCTTGCCGTGCATTTTCACCAGCGGTGCTGATACATCGCCCTCAGCGTGATGCCAGCCGCAGGAAAGGTGACTCGTGTTGTTGCTGTTGCGCAGCAGTTGACTGTAGAACGGGTAGTAGTAGCGGTTCAGCAGGTTCTGAATGCCGACCGTCACGGTGTCCACACAGTTCAGGCGATAGTCGTGGCCGGCGACGAACGTGGCCTGCAATCGGTTGTTCCACTGCGGCACCGGGCGAAACTGCAGATGCCCGGTCAGCTTGAGCGGGGGGATGCGGTAGCCGGTCATTTGCTGACTACTGGCGCCCTGCGGCGTTTCACGTCCACGCATCCATGTGAAGGTGCCACCCGCACCCCAGCGCTCATCGTTCGAGGCGTACTCGGCCGATGCTTCCACGCCAAGGATCTTCTCCGCGGTGCGGGTCAGGATCAGCCCGTTGTTGAACCCCTCTGCACATCACCGAGATCGGAGGTCGTGTAGAACATCGCCAGCGAGCCAAGCGTATTGCCGAATGCACCGCGCCACCCGAGCTCGTAGTTGTTGGTCTTGACCGGTTGCAGATCAGACGAACCGACATGGAATCCTGCGCGCGCGTTCCGAACCTGCAGACCAATGTCGGGCAGATTGAAACCCTGGCTGGAGGCAGCGTAAAACTCGCGTTCCTCTACCGGTTTGAGGGCGACGCCAAGATTGCCAAGCACTGCGCTGTAGTCGACCGCCCCCCCCCGCTGACGGTGGCAGGACTGGCCAGACGTGATTGCGACAGACCGGCGCGTGCGCTTGACGGCCTGCAACTGGCCGACCAGAACCAGATCCGCAACACGCTCGTGAATCTCGAGTATGAGCATCGCTATCTGCTCGGCAGTCTGGTGTCGGCGCAGTCTACTACCGCGACTACTACAGTCCCTTTACGCCATTCGACGCGCGGGCCGTTCCCACGCGCGGCGGTAACGTTCTGCCCGCGGGTAGCCTGGCCACGCGTGGGTCGGAGGCATAGCGAGTGTGGCCCTGGCTTGGCTCCGGCGCGAGCCGCTGGCCATTCGCATCGTAAGAATTCCCCATATGGCGGGCGCCGACGTCGAAGGCATAGCCGAGCATCCCGCTGCTGCCGGCCAAATGCTGCTGCACGTTGGCGCTCAGACCGTCGGCACGCAAGCGCGACAGCGGCGTGGCCATCGAGACGGTCGTGTCCGCGCGTGGCTCCCCTCCCGCAGGACGCGTGGTGATCGAGACGATCCCGCCTGTGGCGCCACCACAATAGATCGCGTTACTGCCGCGCAGCACTTCAACGCGCTCGACCAGGGCAGGGTAAAAATTTGCGTGGCGATCACGGTCACACCGGGATAGGAATGGGGACCTGCAGGGCGTCCCCCACACGGACGGTGATCAGTGAAGCGCGAAATTTCGGTGCTGCCATCCGGCAGGGTGCGTGTGCCGACGGGCAATAGTTGCGGCAATGCGGCTAGCAGGCCAGCGGTGTCATCGGCACTAAAGACACTGCTGACATGCAACTGACCCGTCGCTGCATCCGCCACGCGCACCGGTTGCCGTCGATAGCGCGATACTTCCGCGGCCACGGCGTACAACGGCGCGTCATTGAAGACCAGCTTGCCCTGATGCCCAAGCCAGCGCCACCGTCAGGTACACCGGAGCGGCGGGCGCTACGGTTCCACGCTTGCCAAGCCTGGCGCCCAGTCCAGCCGACAGGCGAGCGACCCGCTCGGTGACACCCAATAGCCGGTAGCGATAACCAGGGCCGCGCACAGGCCGATCACCCCGGCTTGCCGGGCTTTGGCTCGCCCAAGGTGACGCCTATCCGGTACATCGGTGGGCGAGCTGTCGGCCAAACCACGCAGACGCGCGGGATCGGATCTGGTGAGGTTCTAGTGGGAGGACAGTTGCTCCAAATGGTCACGCAAGTGCCGCACCGCCCGAATCATGTACTTCTCGACCATAAGATGCCCAGTCGTTCGGAAAGAGGGTCGACGAGTGTCCGCTCGTCACGACTGCGTTCGGTTCGAAAGGATCCGTTGCAAGCGCGCGGCCGCTGCAAAACAATCGCCCCGTGATCCTGTCGCTCTTCAGGATTCTTGAGTGTGTATCACGCTTGCTCGCCGGTCTTTGCGCTCGTATTGCAAATACTCATTCCAGATTATTTGCAAATCCCTTTCATCACCGAATGTCGGAATATGGCAGTTCCTCTCCAAGTTTCATCACTACTTTCTAAAAAAAAGAGCCCCCGATTTGGAGGCTCAAAGCTCTCTTGTTGTTAGCAAGGGAGTGTCGATCTGGAAAGGATTCGATTAGAACTTGTGGCGTACGCCGATAACCGCACCAACCTGGTTCTTGCCCGGCGCGACACTGGTAGGCGCACCCGAAAGCGAGTTGTAACCATTCAGACCGAGCTGCGACCCGTTCTTGTTCCTCGCATAGGCAACGTTTAGGTAAACGTCCGTGCGTTTCGAGAAGGCGTGGTCGGCAGATACCACGAACATGAGAGGATCGGCACCGGAGTTGCGCGTGTCGGTGTAATATGCAGCGCCCGTCAGAGTCATCGCCGGCGTCATGCTATAGCGCAGCCCGGCCCAGTACAGATTCGCCCGGTTGGCCGCCAATGTGCCGGCATTGCCGTTGAACCAACGATAGCCAAGGAAGGCCTTTGCCGGTCCGAAAGCATAGCTGGCCCCCACCAATGCACGACGATCCTTTCGTTCGTCAGTTGCAACCGTGGATCCTCGAAACTCGTCATAGACTGCCCCAACAGCAAGACCGCCGGTTTCGTACATCAACGAGACGCCGATGTTTCGATCAACCTTGAAGTTTCCTGGGACCTCGCCGCCGCCCGTTCGGCTGAAGCTGTAAAGCGCGCTGGCGGTCACGCCACCGAACGTCCCACGATACTTGACCGAATTGTCGGCGCGGCCAGCGAGAATGTCATCGCTTCGATACAGCGAATATCGCGGCGCAAAACCCATCGGATCAAGTTGCAGTCCAGTGTCGTAGATTGGGGTTGTTTGGCGACCAAGAGTCACCGTGCCAAACTTGCTGCCTAGACCAACCAACGCAGACCGATCAAAGAGTTTAGGACTGTTGTTCAGAGCACCGGTATCAAGCGAAAATCCGCTCTCGAGCTCGAAAACAGCTTTTAAACCACCGCCGAGATCCTCGCTGCCACGCAACCCCCAACGCGACGTCGACATATTCCCAGAACTCATACGAACCAGGTTCGATCCATTGCGAGCAGACGGCGCATTGCTGAGATACTCGATACCCGCATCCGCCACGCCGTAAAGCGTCACGGTTGATTGCGCGTATGCAGTACCCGCGATCAAAGTGGCTGCCGCAGCAACTACTCCACGTCGAACTTTCATTTCAAATTTCTCCTTCAAAGTTAGGCCCTGCAGTGATCCGGAGAATATGAGATCGAAGATTACGCATACCTTGCGGCGAGATTACTGATGTTGAATGACAACATCATTGGGCTAATTTGGCGTTTACCACTATTTACCATCGCCAATCAGAATGGTTTTTTGGAGGAGGGTATGCTGTGTTTATGGGAAGCGGGTTGTCACCCCGTTTGATTGGTACGGTGCGCTGAGGTCCCCCTCTTTGCCAAGCTGCATCTTGGACCGTTCTACGCGGGACGCCCTCCTCCATCGACACATCTCTTGCGGGTGCGTAGCCCGCGATCAAATACAGCGGTCGACGTTTGGATTCGTTGAACAGGCGGCCCAAGTACTCCCCAAGGATGCCGAGAAAGAACAGCTGGAGTCCGCCAAGCATTAACACGACGGTCATCAGGGACGGATAGCCCCGCACCGGATCGCCGAACAGCAACGTCTTGCCAACGGTGTAGAGCGCCATGCCAAATGCCGGGACGGCGACGAGCAAGCCGACCGACGTGGCGATCCGCAGCGGAATGGTCGAGAATCCCGTGATGCCATCGATAGCGAACTTCAACAAGCGGCGGTAGTTGAACTTCGTTTTTCCCGAGGCGCGCGCATCCCGGTCGTAGAGGATAGAGGTCTGGCGGTACCCAATCCACGCGTACAGGCCTTTCATGAAGCGGTTCTGCTCGCGGAGCTGGCCGATGGCCGCGACCGCGCGCTGGCTCATCAGACGGAAATCGCCGGTGTCGGCGGGGATGTCGATGTCACTCACTTTCCCCATCAGGCGATAGAAGCAGTGGGCCGTGGCTTTCTTCAGGAAAGATTCGCCCTCCCGGGTCCGCCGGGTCGCATAGACGACATCGAAACCTTGCTCCCACTTGTCAAGCAGGACGGGGATCAGTTCCGGCGGATCCTGCAGATCGGCGTCGATGACGACGACGGCGTCACCGCACGCGACATCCAGGCCCGCGGTCAATGCGGCCTCCTTGCCGAAATTCCGGCTCAATTCGATGATGCCGACTGTCTCATCGGCGCCCCGTATTATCCTGAGCACCTCGAGGGTCCGATCCCGGCTTCCATCGTCGACGTAGATGACCTCCGATGCATAGGGAAGGCTTTCCAGGACGGCACCGAGGCGCGCGTGGAACAGGGGCAAGACCTGCTCCTCATTGAAAATGGGAACGACCACCGATACTGTTCCCTGCAACCGCTTATCCGAACTCATCGTGACTCCCTGTTCAGGAACGTCCAGTTGGCATGCAATGTGTAGTTGATGAGCATGAGGAGAAACGTGGACAGAACCTGTGCGAGCAGGTAGTGAAGCCCCGCCCGCAGTCCGATCCACATGAACGCAGCGTTGAGCCCGAAGGCGAGCACCGAAACTGCCAGGAATCTCGCAAAGCGCGATGAAGCATCCGACGTGCGCGCGAACACCCACCGACTGCTCAGGAAATAATTCGTCAGGAGCCCCACCACGCTGCCGACAATCGAACCCAACAATGGGATGCCCCCCTGCGCAACAATCAGGATCAGCATGAGGTAATGCGCGGCGGTCGCGGTCGCGCCGGTGACCAGATAGCGGAGGAATCTGGGCGACATTGTCATCGCTTCTCCACGAGCACCGTCGTGCCCCGGCGCGCCACCACCAGGCTCTCTGGCCCCAGGTCGGGGGACAGTTGCGCAAAAGTTGCCTCGCGCATGACGGCGAGCTTGTGTCCGCGCTCGCGCCAGCGCAGCAGGAAGGTCGCGTAGCTATCGATCCACCGCTGGGGATCGACAGAAAAGCCAAGATCCAGTTCGTCCCTGGCAACCACCACCTGGGGAAGCATTTCGGAGTAGAACGCCAAGCCCCGGTCGATCTGCCCGACGTTGAACAGGGCGGTATCGGCGCGGCGCGATGCCTTGACGGTTAGGCCGATCGGCTTGATCGACAGGGATTCGAAGGCCATGGATGCCACGAGCCCAAGCTGAAGGCTGCCAATCGATGCCAGTGCTGCCACTGCGACGGCAATGCCACGTCGGCCTGACAGGGCAAGGGCACAGGCACCCAGCCCGCCAACCACCAGGGCGCCGATGGTGAGCGTGCTCCAGAACGAGAAATGACCAAGATCCGAGATCCCGCGCTTGAGCACCTTGTCCGATAGCTCGGGGATCCATTGCAACCCCGCGATCAGGATGCCGAGTATGACCATCTGCGAGCATCCGACCACTACCCATCTCGTGCGGACGCGCAGGATGGCGTCACCAACGAGCACGGCGAGCGGCGGAAAGGCCGGCAGGATATACAGGGGCAGCTTCGATCGCGAGACGGAAAAGAAGACGAGCACAATCAACGTCCACACCAGCAGGAACAACCGCGGGTCAAATGTCCCCGAGCGCCTCGCAGGCCGGCAGCGCTGCCAGACTGTGGCGGGGATGACGCCAGCCCACGGCAGCATTCCCGCGACCAGCACCGCGGCGAAGAACCAGGCAGGCTTGTTGCGGGCATGAACGGAGGAAGTGAAGCGCGCCAGGTGTTCGTGGACGAAGAAGTAGTTAAGAAATTCCGGATTGCGAACCGACACTGCGACGATCCACGGCAGCGCGAGGACGCACGCGAACAACCCCCATATCCAGAAGGCGCGACTTCTGAACAGTCCGAACTGTCTGGTGAGCACGGCGTAGACCACCATGGTCGCGGCGGGCAGCACGATCGCAATCAATCCCTTGGCAAGGAAGGCCAGCCCCACCAGACCCCAGACGATCGGATAGAGGCGCCTATCGGCATTCCTGACCGCTACCGCATAGACCAGGACGGCGTTGCCCAGCAGTGCGCCGACGCCGATATCTGTCGTGGTCAGGTTCGAGCCCAGTATCCATAGCGGCGAGCCGGCCAGCACCAGGGCAGAGGCGAGCCCCACTCGCCGCCCGAAGAGTGCCGTCGCAGACCAACCGGCGACCAGGATGGCACTGGCTCCGATCAACGAACTCCAGAGTCTGGCGCTCCATTCACTGACGCCAAACACCGCAAACGCCGCCGCGGTCGCCCAATACTGAAGTGGCGGCTTGTCAAAGAACTTGACGCCGTTCAGCCGAGGGGTCGTCCAGTCGCCCGAGACGAACATCTCCCGGGCAACTTCGGCGTAGCGCCCCTCATCCGGTTCGTAGAGCGGCCGGATCGAGAGGGTCGCGGTCCACAGCAAGATGGCAACGACAATGAGCGAAAACCAGAGAACGCGAGACTTCACGAAGGCTTCCTCGCGGCGACAAGTAGGGAACCGCCTAACGGAAACCTCAGACCGGCAAGAATCAACTGCCGCTCGGCGGCACAGATGCCGCCAAAGATGCGGTTGAGCGTCGCGCCAATTCGGAAACCGTCGTCCACCGCGTCTTTGGGCGGCTTGAGCCGTTGCTGCAATCTCGAGAGCGCCATCGCCGGCAGAAGCAGCGACATGAACGAGGTGGCGTAGACGGGCTGGAATCCGGCGGCCCGCACCTTGCCAAGCAACTCACTGCGCGTGTAGCGGCGCTTGTGCTTGGCCGCATCGTCAAGATGGCTCCACAGGCTGGGATGCTGCGGTACGGTGAGGATGAGGCCACCGCCGGCGCGACAAGCCCGGTACATCTCTGCCAGGACACGCTCATCGTCGTCGACGTGCTCGATCACATCGAACGCCCCGATCACATCAAAGGCGGCGGTAAAGGGCAGCGCGCGGGCGTCCATCTGGATGAACTGGGCGTTGGACTTGTTGCGTGCCGAGGCCAGCGCCTGCAGCGACGCTTCCCCACCGCAGATGCGCGCATGCGGAAAGCGCTGCTCGATGGCCTTGAGGTTCTCGGCGGTCCCGCAACCGATGTCCATGAAGGACCTGAGTGTCGGGAAATGGCTCTGCAGGACGTCGAGAATGAGCCGCCGCCGATGAACGAACCAGAAGTGCGTGGCCTCGAGCTTTTCGTATTCCTCGAAGAGAGGTTCGTGATAGCCATCATGGTCGGCCAGCATGGCCGGCGCCATGCAGACCAACCCGTCCTGACTCATCGGTTGCCAGCCGCACGCAGCGCAACTCCAGATTTCGTGCTTGATAGGGGCTCTGCACTGAATGCATGCGCGCATGGTCGTCTCCCGTTCTAGGTACCTGCTCGACGCGTTGGCTTGCCGACGCGCGGGCGAGGTTGTCCCACGGCAACGCGTCAACGCGATGACGTGGCAAGTGAATTGAGATGCCTAGGTAACCAGGCAGCAAGGCGTCGCAATCCGATGGGGCGGGACTGCGATCGGGGTGAAACCCCAATTCACACAGGAGTGGAGGGAGGACGAAGAAGTCCGTCTGGAATGAAACTGGCGAGCAGCGCGGCCGTCCTGCCCGCCACCTCGAACGATTCCGGCTGCCACAGCCAGAAGCCCAAGAACCATCCGGCGGCCTGGCCCATGGCGACGCACGCGTCGCACGCGTGACCGTCCGCATCAGGAGCCAGTTTTCCCCGCGAAGGGCTGTGCTGCGTGTTGTGGTGACACGGCTTGTCCGGGTTGCTGACCGTTTCCTCCACATCGACCTCGAGGACCATCGCCGCATCATTGCGCAGCCGGTCATGCGCTGGGCAGCCGGCGTGCGCGGGCGCTCCCATCGCCTGCAGCGGCAATGCGAAGATCATGAACCACAGCAGGAGGCGGGGCAGCAAGCGTCTCATTCGACGGCACGGAAGAGCGGAATTTCGTCTCAACGTATTATAGAGAGTTGGCCTGTCAGCAAAATGACTCACACATGACGGCGTCGCCAAGCACCGGAATCAGGCGAGCACACTGCGCGCCCAGACGGACCGGATCCCTTGCGCCCGACCGTCGTCCGCTTTTCCGACAGATGGCCGAGCGCCGCACTTCGTGTGCGTCTTTGATCTAGGACAACCAACTGCAGGCTTGTTGCCAGAAGTCAAATCAAAGGCTGCTAGGATTCGCCCACTCGATTCCCGGCTCATGCACGCCTCCCATCACCGGCACTGGATTGCCGCATTCCTGTTGATTTCGTTCCTGACAGTTCAGCTGGCAGCGGCTGCCTACGCCTGTGAGGGCAGCAGGTACGTGCTGAGCATGACGGCGAGCATGGCCGGGATGGCGGAATCCTGTCCGGACATGGCAACCAAGCGCGGCCATTCGCATGCCGGCCTGTGCCAGGCGCATTGCCACCAGGACAGCAAATCCGCCGATCACGCGACCCCGCAGCTCCCCGTATTCCAGGCGGCCTCGGTTAGCCCGGTAGCCACACCTGACCTGACACCGATCCTTGGCGGGTATCGGCTGGCCACGGGCAACCCTGTCCCACGACCGCCTCCCCGCCCGCTCGCGATCCTCCATTGCTGTTTCCGCATTTAGCCCGCCTAGCAACGTCCGCTATCGTGCCCTGAGTCGTCAAGACCAGGGGAGCCGTTGCTTTGTGGAGGCTTTATGCTTTTGCGTTTTCCCCTAGCGCGCGGGCGGCGGTGGTCGCTCGCCCTCGCGCTCATCGCGGCCGCCCATCCCGGATGGGCGCAATCGGCCGCGCCCCTATCGTTACAGGAAGCCGTGGCGCTCGCCTCGTCGCACGCCTCGGACGCCGAGACGTCGCACGCGGCAATCCAATCCGCCCTGGAAATGGCGGTTGCGGGCAGGCAACTGCCTGACCCAGTTCTCAAGGTTGGCGTCAACAACGTGCCCGCGGATGGGCGGGATCGCTTCTCCATTGGCACGGAATCGATGACGATGCGCTCGATCAGCGTGATGCAGGAACTGACGCGATCGGCCAAGCGCGAAGCGCGCGCACGACGCTTCGAGGCCGAAGCCTCGTCGGCGCAGGCGCAACGCATGGCCGCCCTCGCCGCCGTACAGCGCGGCGCGGCTCAGGCGTGGCTCGATCGGCTCTACGCCGAACGGGCAACCGCCGTGCTGGCGGAACAGGCGCAGTCCATCGGGCTGATGATTGACGCCGCCCGCGCTGCCTATCGCGGCAACCGCGGTCCCCGGACCGATATCCTGACGGCTGAACTTGAACTGCAGCAGTTGCGCGACCGGGAGGACGAGGCGCGCGCCGCTGTGTCGACAGCCAGAGCGATGCTGCAGCGCTGGGTCGGTGACGCCGCCGGGCGCCCCCTGGGTGACAGTCCAACGCTTGCGATACCTGCGTGGCTCGCCAATCTGGATGGCAGCGTCATCTCCCAGTTGCCCGATGTGGCCACCGCCGAGGCCCAGGTCGGCGTCGCGGAGGCCGAGGGCAGCGTGGCGCGGGAGAACAGGATTCCGGACGTCAGCGTGGAGCTGATGTACAGCCAGCGCGGCCCCGCGTACTCGAACATGGTTTCGGTCAACCTATTCCTGCCTTTGCCCTGGGATCGGAAGAACCGGCAAGATCGTGAGCTCGCCGCGAAGCTCTCACAGGCCGATGCCGCGCGTGCCCAAGCCGAAGCGGTTCGACGTGGGCTGCAGGGCCAACTGCGCGGCAAGCAAGCCGAACTCGGCCTGAACCAGTCGCGGCTGGAACGTTATCGCGACGTCACGGTGCCGCTGGCCAGAACGCAGACGGAAGCAGCACTGACGGCGTATCGCGCCGGTGCCGGCACGCTCTCCGCAGTCGCCGACGCGAGCCGCAAAGCGCTCAATCTCTCGTTGGATCGCCTGAAGCTGGAGGCCGCGACGGTCCGGCTGTGGGCCGAGCTTAATTTCCTGATGCCGCTTGCGACTGAAGCAATGCCGGCATCCACGCAAGGGGATCAACCATGAAAACGACCGCAATCGCGCGCGTCGCGATGAGTCTCGCCGTTGCGGCGGGCCTGGGAGGCGCATATTACCTTGGACAACAGCAGGGTCATCAGCAAGCGTCCGGATCCGCAACCATCAACGGGCCTCACGACGGCCACGATCCGGCCGCGGGCGCCGAGCCCAAGACCGGCAAACGGATCCTCTACTGGCGCGACCCGATGGTACCGGGGCAGCGTTTCGACAAGCCGGGCAAATCCCCTTACATGGATATGCCGCTGATACCGGTGTATGAAGAGGACAACGCCGACGGCGCCGCGGTGCGCATCGACGGCCGCGTGACGCAGAACCTCGGCATCCGGACCGCAGAAGTAAAGCTTGGCAGGCTGGAGATGGCCTTGCAGGTCCCCGGCAATGTCGCCATCAACGAACGCGGCATCGAAGTCATTCAGGCGCGGACAACCGGGTTCGTCGAGCGCACCTTCGCCCGCACTACCATGGAAACGGTCCGCAAGGGCCAGGCGCTCGCGCAGATCTATTCGCCAGACTGGGTGGCGGCGCAGGAAGAGTACCTGGCCGTCGCGCGCATGCCGGGCAACCCCCAGCCCGAACTGCGCGCCGCCGCGCTGGCGCGCATGCGGCAGGTGGGCATGACAGACGGCCAGATCCGTGGGGTGCAGGCAAGCGGCAAGCTCCAGCCACGGCTCACGGTCAATAGCGCCGTCGACGGCATTGTCACTGAGGTCGGCGCTCGGGACGGCATGACCGTTCCCCCTGGCATGACGCTCTTTCGCATCGCCAGCCTGGCAACGGTGTGGGTGCTCGCCGAAGTGCCCGAAAGCCAGGCGGCTGCCCTGCGGCCCGGCCAGGAGGTCATGGCAAGCACCACGGCACTGCCGAATCTGGCGCTGCCCGGCAAGGTGGACACGATCTTGCCGGACGTAAGCGCCGGTACGCGCACGATCAAGGTCCGGATCGAACTGCAGAACAAGGACAGAAAACTGCTGCCGGGCATGTTCGTGTCGGTACGCATGATGCCGGCGGGCGCAACAGAGCGCCTGCTCGTACCCAGCGAGGCACTGATCCGGACCGGTACGCGCACAATTGCCATGGTGGCCAAAGGCGAAGGTGGATTTGATCCGGTCGACATCAAGGCGGGCGCGACCGCCGGTGGTCAGACCGAGATCCTCGAGGGTCTGAAGGCTGGCCAGCAAGTCGTGGTTTCCGGACAGTTCCTGATTGATTCGGAAGCGAGCCTGCGCGGAACCGTCGCGCGCATGCAAGAAACTTCCGCAACCCCGGCTGAGAGCGCCGCCTCCGAGGGGTCGGCCGCCGGCCCCGAGCATCGCGCAGTGGGGCGCATCCAGTCCATCGGCGAGCGCAGCCTGACCATCGCTCACGACGCCATCCCGTCCGCCCAGTGGGGCGCCATGACGATGGAGTTTGCCGCGCCGCCTGCCGGCCTTCCGCAAGGACTGAAAGCGGGCGATCGCGTCGCGTTCAGCTTCCGGCTGGATCCCCACGGCATGGCGACGCTCGTCACGGTCGCGCCGCAAGTCCAGACCGCGGGAGCCAAGCCATGATCGCCCGATTGATCCTTGCCTCCATCCGCAACCGCTTCCTGGTCCTTCTTGCCACGGTGATGCTGACCGCTTGGGGGCTGTGGGCCGTGCGAAGTACACCACTGGATGCCCTACCCGACCTCTCCGATGTGCAGGTCATCATTCGCACCCCATTCCCTGGGCAGGCCCCCCAGATTGTGGAGAACCAGGTCACCTATCCGCTGACCACCACGATGTTGTCGGTGCCCGGCGCGAAGACCGTGCGCGGATACTCGTTCTTGGGCGACTCCTATGTCTACGTACTGTTCGAGGACGGCACCGACCTGTACTGGGCCCGCTCACGCGTCCTGGAGTACTTGAACCAGGTCCAGTCCCGGCTGCCGGCCGCCGCCAAGCCCGCGCTTGGCCCCGACGCGACCGGCGTGGGTTGGGTCTATGAATATGCGCTCGTGGACAAGAGCGGACAGCATGACCTGTCGCAGTTGCGCGCGCTCCAGGACTGGTTCTTGCGATTTGAACTCAAGTCCTTGCCCAATGTCGCCGAGGTTGCCTCGTTGGGCGGGATGGTCAAGCAGTTCCAGATTGTGCTGTTGCCCGACCGGCTTCGCGCCTACAACCTGTCACAAGGCAAGGTGCTGGCCGCGCTCAAGGGGGCCAATCAGGAAACCGGGGGCTCGGTATTGGAACTGGGCGAAGCCGAGTACATGGTGCGCGCCACCGGTTACCTGAAGACGCTGGATGATTTTCGGCAGGTGCCGATCGTGACGAGCGATGCCGGCATTCCGGTGCGACTGGGCGATGTCGCCGTGGTCCAATTGGGCCCGGAGATGCGCCGCGGCATCGCGGAGCTCAACGGGCAAGGCGAAGTCGCGGGCGGGGTGATTATCCTGCGCTCGGGCAAGAACGCGCTGGAGACGATCAACGCTGTCAAGGCCAAACTTCAGACGCTGCAGAAAAGCCTGCCGGCCGGCGTCGAGGTCGTCACGGCCTACGACCGGTCGGCGCTGATCAATCGCGCAATCGACAACCTCACCACCAAGCTGCTGGAGGAGTTCGCGGTCGTCGCAGTGGTCTGCCTGCTCTTTCTCTTTCACTTGCGCTCGGCACTGGTCGCCATCATCTCGTTGCCGCTTGGCGTGCTGGCGGCATTCCTTGTTATGCGCTATCAGGGCGTGAACGCCAACATCATGTCACTGGGGGGCATTGCGATCGCGGTCGGCGCGATGGTCGACGCCGCGGTCGTCATGATCGAGAACGCCCACAAGCATCTGGAGCACTGGCACGTCAAGCATCCCGACCAGGAACTTGAGGCGCAAGAGCGATGGCGCCTTATCGGTGAGTCGGCCGCGGAGGTCGGGCCTGCCCTGTTCGTCTCGCTGCTGATCATCACCCTGTCGTTCATTCCAGTCTTCACCCTGGAGGCACAGGAAGGCAGGTTGTTCTCTCCATTGGCGTTCACCAAGACCTATTCCATGGCCGCGGCGGCGGGCCTCTCTGTCACGTTGATCCCCGTGTTAATGGGCTACATGATTCGTGGCAAGATCCCTTCCGAACAGGCCAATCCACTCAACCGCCTGTTGATCCGCGCCTATCACCCGCTGCTCAACAAGGTGCTCAAGTACCCGAAGACTACCGTGGTGCTGGCAGGCGCCCTCCTGGTGGCGACCGCCTGGCCGATCATGCGGACCGGAGGGGAATTCATGCCACCGCTGGATGAAGGCGATCTGCTCTACATGCCCTCCGCTCTGCCCGGGCTTGCGGCGGGCAAGGCGTCGCAGTTGCTGCAACAGACCGACCGCCTGATCAAGACGGTCCCTGAAGTGGCATCTGTGTTTGGCAAAGCCGGCCGCGCCGACAGTGCGACGGACCCCGCGCCGATTGAGATGTTCGAGACGACCATTCGCTTCAAGCCGAAGGATCAGTGGCGTCCTGGCATGACCACCGACAAGCTGGTCGAGGAACTGGACCGCATCGTCAAGGTACCGGGCCTGTCCAATATCTGGGTGCCACCGATCCGCAATCGCATTGACATGCTCGCGACCGGCATCAAGAGTCCCGTCGGCATCAAGGTGGCCGGCACGGACCTCAAGGAGATCGACAGGCTCGCCACGCGCATCGAAGAGGCCGTCAAGACGGTCCCCGGCGTGACGTCTGCGCTGGCCGAACGGCTCACGGGCGGGCGCTACATCGATGTCGACATCGACCGCACGGCGGCGGGCCGCTTCGGCCTGAACATCGAGGACATCCAATCGATCGTTTCCTCGGCCATCGGGGGTGAAACCGTAGGCGAGGTGGTCGATGGACTCGCACGATTCCCCATCAATGTTCGGTATCCGCGCGACTATCGCGACTCCATCGACGAGTTGCGGCGTCTGCCAATCGTGACCGAGAATGGTTTGCAGATCGCGCTGGCCGATGTGGCCCGCATTACGGTCATGCAGGGCCCGCCGATGTTGCGCAGCGAAAACGCACGCCTTTCCGGATGGATCTATGTTGATATTCGCGGCAGAGATCTGCGGTCCACCGTGCGAGACATGCAGGCCGCCGTGGCGAAGGCCGTACCGATGCCCGCCGGGTATGCCCTCAGTTGGTCGGGCCAGTTCGAGTACCTGGAGCGTGCCACGGCCAAACTCAAGGTCGTCGTCCCCTTCACCTTGCTGATCATCTTCGTGCTGCTCTATCTGGTTTTCGGCCGCCTGGATGAGGCAATGCTGATCATGGGCACCCTGCCTCTGGCCCTGATTGGCGGATTCTGGCTGCTGTTCTTGCTGCGCTACAACCTATCTGTGGCTGGGGTCGTTGGGTTCATCGCGCTTGCGGGTGTGGCAGCAGAATTCGGCGTCATCATGCTGCTGTATCTCAAGCACGCATGGACCGACCGGTTGGCGCGCGGTGAAGAGACGCTCGATGCGTTGCTCGATGCCATTCAGGAAGGGGCGGTATTGCGCGTCAGGCCGAAGGCGATGACGGTGGCGGTCATCCTGGCAGGCCTGATTCCGATCATGTGGTCACATGGCACAGGGTCGGAGGTCATGCAACGGATTGCCGCGCCAATGGTGGGTGGCATGGTGACCGCGCCGCTGCTGTCGATGTTCGTCGTACCCGCCATGTATCTGCTACTGCGCCGGCGCTTGCTACCATCGCCCTCCTCCATCGCCAAGCAGGCAGAGCTGGAGCGGGCCGTGTAGCACCTGTGCCTGGCGAGCCCCCGGTTCGCCAGGCAAGTCTTCCGTGGCTGAGAGTGAACGCGGTTGCGGCGTGCATCCGTGACAGGATGCCCGTTCCGGCACCGCCGGGGCGTTCGCTCGAAGCGCTAGCCCGATGCCCATGACAGACCTTCACGCCGCGCCGGCGAGCAATCCCGTAACACGTGCAGCGGCGTGCGGCATCGGCCAGCCTCTGTCGCACGTGTCCGTGTGCGCGCACCGCGCACCGCACCCTCCCCCGGCGATTCGCCGCGATCCACCTTCTGGAAAGCGCTAGCACTAGACACGAAAATCCCCGTATGCGTCCGCCTCCCATCCTGCATCTGCCGCCCGCGGTCGTCGCGGTCATCCTGGTCGCGCTGGTGACCATCCTCGGCTTGATTGTCCTGCTGGCCTGGCAGCTGCATCGCAGACAACAACCGCCTCGCAAACACCGCAGCAAGAGTCCCAAACCACGGCGCTTGCGCAAATGACCTGGCGGACAGTGAGGCGGACCAGCAGCGGCTACGCCAAGCTGTACGAACGCGGGTAGGCCACCGTCATTTCCGACGGCCAGAGCGATGGCTCTTTCGGGGCTGACCCCGGTGCGGCAGCCGCGGGCGTCCGCGACCGTAGGTGCGATTCAGATAGATGACAAATGCCAGGAACGCAATGATGTAGAGCACGGCAACCAGCAAAGGCGAGGACAGCACGCCATGCGGCAAATCGAAGACGTAGTATCGGTTCAAGTTTGCAGTCGTCCTGCGTGGCAGGCCGCCTCTTGCCCGTACTCAGTGAACGGCATCCTCAAGCAAATCGGCGCACGGCGACGATCAGCGCACCATCGCCATTGGCGAACCGCACGCCGCCCTTCTCCAATTGCCGCTCGATCATGCAGAGTCCGTCAAGCATGTCATTCAGGATGGGACCACGACGCCGATGGTCGCCGACCGCCAGCGGGAACGGACGCGTCCTTTGCTTGCTCAGGCTCAGCGTCATGAGCGGCAATGCCAACGTGCAGAATGTCCGGCTGTGTACGACCGTGAAACCTGCGGCATTGACCTTGCGAATCAGTGCCGGAAGCGTGTAGCGCGCTTCTGGCGCCCCCGGGGCATTGCTGCGCAGTCGTCGCGTTCGCCGATGCGGTACGGTCACGAC
Source organism: Cupriavidus sp. (assembly GCF_057315035.1). Lineage (NCBI taxonomy): Bacteria > Pseudomonadati > Pseudomonadota > Betaproteobacteria > Burkholderiales > Burkholderiaceae > Cupriavidus > Cupriavidus sp. The sequence goes on from NZ_DBHKYV010000017.1 coordinate 25,546, forward strand.
AATACCACCACCCGGGCGACATGCCTTACGCAACTGGTCAAGCACTATCCCGTCCGACGCTGCGTACTGCAGGACGTCGAACGCCCCGATGACATCAAAGGCGTCCGAGAACGGCAGGTGCATGGGATCCATCTGCAGACAGGAAAAGCCATATTCCCGGCGTACCTCGCGCAGTGCATCCACGCTACGGTCAGCCGCGACCAGCGTCGTGGCGGGATAGCATTTCCGGAAATCATCCAGGAATTTTCCCGCACCGCAACTCAGATCCAAGAACGAGTCAATCTGCGGGAACCACCGGGACAATGCCTCGATGATCAATCGGCGGCGATACGCGAACCAGAAGTTTCTGTCTTCAACGTGCGCGAATTCTCGCAACAGCGACGCTTGATTCCCATCGTGATCACTGATCAGTTCCGGCGCGAGGCACACAATGCCGGATGTCGACGGCGGCTGCCAGTCGCAGGACCAACAATGCCACCCCTGAGGGGACAATGCATTGCCACATCTCACGCACGATCGCATCGCCGGCCTCAGATTGAAATCGGAGACCCTCCCGCGAGGGGACCTCCATCACTTTGCAGAATCCTCGTATCTCACCCAGGCTGGCGTTGAGCCCACACGCAATACGGCGGCGTGCTGGCAAAGTCGTCTGGACGCGCAACCGACTCACACATCCAGGCGCGTGGTCAGAAGGCTGACATTCGATTCTATGGAGATGACCTGTCGCAAACATGACGGGGAAATTACCAAGCGCCACCCCCGTTGCTATCTTTGGCAACATCGGACACCATGCACGGCGGGCCGACCATTTCCCAACCGATGCGAACGATGTCGTGGCTCCGACGCCGACAATCCACGCCGCGCCTGTGGCGAATTTTGATAGCAGGCTTTAGGGCTTTCCTGGACAGCATCGGGATGGCAAGCGTCTGGACCGCGCCGCGCCAGACCAGTGGCCCCGCGTTTTCGTCAGCCCGGGCTTTCGCCAACTTTGGTTTCAATCGTCGTGGACAATGCGCCCGATCGCGAGACATTGCATGACGGATTCAAAGGACACCGCACCGCTGTCGAATGACAAGCCCCCGGCAGCCCTCGTGCCGCTGCAGCGAGAATGGCTGAATCGCACCGTTGTCGGTGCTGGGCTCACGAGTGCGCTAGGCGATTTCTGCTACGAGACCACCACCGTCATCCTGCCCGGCTTCCTGGCGATACTCGGGATTCCGGCGGCGGTTCTGGGACTGATCGAAGGCCTGGCCGATGCGGTGGCGAGCTTTACCAATATGATTTCGGGCTACGTCGCCGACAAGCTCGGACATCGAAAACTTCTGGTGCTGGTCGGCTACGCCCTGACGCCTGCAGGCCAGGTCGCAATCGCCTTGGCCACGGCGTGGCCACTGCTACTTGTGGGGCGAATCACTTCCTGGTTCGGAAAAGGGCTATGCGGCCCGCTTCGCGACGCGATTGTCATCCAGGCAATCCCGCCGCGCGCGCGAGGCCGCGCTTTCGGGTTTCGTCGGGCCATGGATACGATTGGCGCAGTAGTCGGACCGCTGCTTGGTGTCGCATTGCTTGGCTGGGCCCAAAGCCATCATGGGTGGAACGACCCCACCGGCCCGTTCCGTCTGGTCCTATGGCTAAGTGTCATCCCGGGGGTTCTGGCCGTCCTGGCTTTCCTCGGCTTCGTCAAGGACCCGGCATTTTCCCCAAATCCTGGGCTGCGATTATTCCGGGCCTTGCGCGGCCTTCCGCCAAGATTCAAGCGCTATCTCGGCGCCGTCGGGTTGTTTGGTATGGGTGATTTCTCGCACAGCCTCTTGATCCTCGGCGCCACGCAATTGCTGACCCCAAAACTCGGCATCGTGCAGGCCGCACAAGTCGCCGGGGGCCTCTACGTCTGGCGAAACGTTGTGCAATCGGCGGCGTCATTTCCGGTCGGCATGCTGGCGGATCGCGTCGGTGCGCTGCGCATTCTCGTGCTTGGCTATGCGCTAGGCGCGATGACCGGCCTGCTCATGGCCATCACGTTCTGGCTCCACGTCAACACCCTCGCACTGCTCGCGGCCGTCTTCCTGCTTGCGGGCCTGTGCACGGCCGTCCAGGAAGCCCTGGAGCCGACGGTGACCGCCGAGACGGTGTCGGCTGACACCTTGGCCATGAGCATCGGCGCGTTAGGCACCACGAACGGCACGGCGAAGTTCATCTCGAGCGCCGGCGTCGGTCTCATCTGGTCGGCGCTATCACCTCCTCGGCTTCGCATTAGCCACCATCACCATGGCGGCCGGCACAGTCATGCTGGCGAGACTACGACGCATCTGAATCTTGCCATATCGCCCGGAGATCGAGCGCGATGCGGGAGCTCCCGCCACGAGCGATCCGCGCGGTCATGCCGACCGTCCAGACGCCAAAGATCACCTAGCCGTCGGCAAGCATCGCCTGTACGTCGACGGCGGGCGCATCGAGTAGCTCGACCAGCGCGTCAAAGTCGACCGGCCGGCTGAACAGGTAGCCTTGCCCCACCTCGCAGCCAAACTCCCGCAACACCGACACTTGCCAAGCGTACTCGACCCCTTCGGCCACGACGCGCAGCCCAAGCATATGCGCCATGCCAATCATGGCCTGCACGATTTGCCTGTCGCTGTGCGAGGCTTGCATGTCATGGACAAAGGCGCGATCAATCTTGAGCTCCGTGACCGGCAAGTGCTTCAGACTGGACAGATTGCTGTATCCGGTCCCGAAGTCGTCGATGGCAATACCGACGCCCGCGGCGCCCAGCTCCCGCACAAATTCGAGCAGCCCTTCCTCGTGCACGAACAACGCGTTCTCCGTCAGCTCAATCTTGAAGCGCCGACAATCGACACCAAACTGCGCGATAGTCTGCAGCACGGGCTCCTGCCTGTGCCAACTCAGTTGCAGGGGCGAGAAATTCACCGCCACCCGGAAGTCCGGATCGATCGCTAGTGCCTCGAGCTTCGCGACATATCGACAGGTCTCGCGCAATACCCAATCCCCGATCGCGCCGATCACCCCGGTCTCCTCGGCTACCGGAATGAACTCGGCCGGCGAGACGGGAACGCTGCCATCTCGCATCCAGCGCAGCAAGACTTCCGCACCGATGACCTTGCCCGTGGTCAACGACACCTGGGGTTGCCAAGCCAGCGAAAATTCGTTGGCTTCGAGCGCGCGGTGCAGCGCGTTGGAGATGTCCAGGCGCTTGAGCACCTTCGTGTGCAGGCCGCGAGAGAAGAAATGGCAAGCACCGATGCCATCCTCCTTGGCGCGGTACATCGCCGCATCGGCATTCATGATCAGCGCCTCTGCGGTCGTGCCATCGGCGGGAAATCGGCTGACCCCAATGCTCGCGGAAACGTAGCTTTGCGTACCGTTCAGAACAATCGGCTTGGCCAGTTCATCGAAGATCCGCCGCGCGATCGACTCGACCTGCTCGGGATCCGCGGTGTCGTGCAGAATGAATGTGAATTCATCGCCCCCGATACGGCCGACAAAATCCGCTTCTTTCACCAGTCGCTTGAAGCGCTCCCCGACCACCTCGAGCAGCCGATCGCCAAACGAGTGGCCCAGTGTATCGTTGACATCCTTGAACCGGTTGAGGTCAAGGAAAAGCAGCGAAAATTCCGTGCCTTTGCTCGCCGACCGTTCGATCGCATGGCCAAGCCGGTCCTGGAACAGACGTCGATTTGGCAGACCGGTCAGGCTGTCATAGTAGGCAAGGTGCATGTACTGGGCGCGCAGGCTTTCGCGCTGCATGATGTCCGCGAACATCGCCACGAAACTGAACACGTCGCCATGCTCGTCGTGAACCGTCTTGATCGTCACCCAGTCCGGCGCGATCGAGCCGTCCGCCCGCAATAGCCAGACCTCCCCTTCCCAGCGCCCGCCGTCGCGCAGGGTTGCGAATATCTCGGCGTAGAAGTCCCGTCCATGCCGGCCCGACCGCAAGAATCCGGCCGGCCGCCCAACAATGTCCGTGCCGGGATAGCCCATCGCGGCCGTGAAGGCACGATTGACGTACTGGATGCGCAAGCGAGCGTCCATTACCAGCACCGCGTCACTGGTTGACTCGAGCACATTGGCCGATATCTTGCGGTTCTCCAGTTCTGCACGCAATTGGCTAACCAGCGCCTCGCGTTCACGACGATTGATATCACTGCGACGAACGAACTCGGCCAGCAAGGACGCCATGGAGACGATGCCGATGTACCGCCCTTGCGCATCGAAGACGGGCAGGTGCTCGCAAGCGTCCTTACGCATGCGCTTGAGCAACTGGATCGCGCTGGCATTCTCCCGCACGGGCTCGGGTGGCCGACGTACGATCAGATCCGCGAAAATACGTCCCGGGAAAAGCGTCGCTTGCCGGTCCGTCACGACACCGAGAAACGTGCCGCTGTCATCGAAGACCGAGAAGACGTTCGTCGAGGTCTGATTGACCCCGACCAGATCCCGATAACGCTGGTCAAGCGCCACGCGGCGTGCCGTCAGGTCGAGGCACTCCGAAACAAGCAATGTGTCCATCTACAAGCCTTATCCCAGCTTTTGATCCACGAACAGCTCGACTTCCAGCGCCAGGTGAAGGATTTCCTCGGCGCCCATGGCCGGTTTGATCTCATCCAGGATGAACGTCTTGAGCTCTGCGGCGGGAATCTTTCTGAGAATCGCCTTTCGAATGAGGATGTCCGATATCACGTCGTCGTCGATTTCAATATGCTCGAAGACCGTGGTTGACAGCAAACTGAGTGCCCGCCCGACCGCAACGTGTCCAATGGGCGAGGCGCGCCCCAGCACGAGCCCATCGGTGATTGGCGGAAGGACAAACTCCTTGATGTGGGCGCGCAATCGCTTCTGACGACGTTTCTCCATTCCGACACTAACCTTTCCGACCCAAGATCGAACGCGCCAAGGAAGCACCGCACGCAAATCCGGCGCAGCACGACATCCTTCGCGAGCCGTTTGTACCAGACATTCCCGCCACCGACTACCCATCAAACGTGGGCCCGCAAGAGTTGCCATGCTATGGGTTTCCACTCCTACTAGTGAGAATCCGTGGATACCGACTAGGGACGCATATCCTGGTAGAGCTTGAGCATGTCCTTGTATTCACCCGCCGTCTTCTGAATGGAAAATTGCATGCGCACCGCATTCTCCGCAAATGCCACCCGCTCGACGTCCATCTCGACGGTATTGCCGTCGATGCTGGACTGCATCGGGACCCGGTAGAGCAATGCCTCCTCTGGCGCCGACGGACGGGCCTCCAGATGCCGCGGCGAAGTTGTGGTCATGCCCGCGAACGCGTTGCCGCTTGCCATCGCCCGTTCCAATTCGGCGCCGAAGTCGATGTCCCGCGCCTTGTAGTTCGGGGTATCCGCGTTGGCGATATTGGCTGCGAGCAACTCCAGCCGGCGCGTGCGCAGCCTAAGCGCCAGTTCATGAACGTTTTCCGCGCTACGCGCAGCATTCTGGATAAATGCGGTTTCCATCTCGCGTCTCCAGCGCATTCGGAAGAGCGCAGACTAGCCTACCCCACCCCGCGTCATTGCGAGGATCAGCGATCGATTTGTCGACCTTTCACATGACCAGTTTGCAATGATTTCGACATCCTAGCGCCGTAGGGAATTCGCCTGCTGTGGACGGATTTCCCCCAGATGACGGGATCGTAATATTCGGGTCATTCGACTGATCGTGTCGGATCGATAGACTGTGCACACGGTGAGCGAGACAGACTCGCCAACATGACTCCGGAGAATTTCCATGAAGAAGATCCACACTGCCATTCTTACCGCCGCACTCTCGATCCTCGCAGGCACTGCCGTGGCCGCTCCCGCCGAGGGCCAGGTCCATCGCCCACGCGACCCCTTCACGGACGGCGCACGCGCCGGTGCTTCCGCCACAGACGTGTACGCAGGAGGCGCGCGCATCGAAAAGCGTGATGTCTTCACGGACGGCGCACGCATTGGAGCGCGAGACATATTCACCGACGGTGGTCGCGCGCTCTGACAGGTTGACGCCTCATGCCAGCTTGACACTTGCACAAGTGTGGGGGAGCCAGTCATCCGGCCAGGTTGACTGACTTCCGGTACTGCTCCTTCGCCTGTACCGAGGACGAAGAGCTTGTAGCTTGCCTTCGACAGAGGCAAGCTTTTTTCTTAGAAACCTTTTCAAAAGGACCCGGAGAGGCAAATTAACTTTCTCGGCAAGCAGTTGATTAAGGAAGGTCTGCATAAGTCCAAGTTTTGAGGTCCTCGGACGTTAATGCGAGGACCCACTGCAAAGTGCGAACAAGATGAAACAGGCCACCCTTGGACTGAACCTGTCGACCAAACGCACTCGCAAGCGCGAGTTCTTGGACGAAATGGATCGAGTGGTTCCCTGGACGGAGCTGATTGAGCCTCACTACCCGAAGGGCAAGACTGGCCGCCCGCCATTTGGGATGCTTGTGATGTTGCGCATTCACTTCCTTCAACACTGGCTTCCGCTCAGCGCCCCCGTTACTTGCTCTCAATCGCCTCGAGCATGAATTCCGTAGCAGACGCCCTGCTGCTGCGACGCGCCTCGCATGTCATCCCTGGCACTGCAAACGTTCTCTCTTCGCGCTGCCTGGGAGATGCTTTGTGCATCGATGCACTAAACCCAATCCCGCGAACCATTAGCCGATCCTCAGGCGGTGCGAAAGCGCACTCGTACGTCTGCGCCATACATTTCGACTTACACAGTGGGCCAGCGAACAGGTTGGGGACATCCCCTGTCTGATTGAGAAGTCACAAACCTCTGGAACGCCTGGACTGGCTGGCACCCTATGCGCGGGTGACAGGGAAACTGTCCGGCAGCTTGGTTCAGCTTTTCAAGGTGTTGTTGCTGCGCCATGTTGGCAGATTTTTACCGGCTGTCCCGGACCGCGGTCAAGCGGATTGACCAGCGCCATCTGGAGCAGGAACCGGGACCGGTGAACCTGAGAGGCGTCACAATCCATCGCCATGGAGGAGTTTGCCATCCAGGAGAGACATCGCTACGCCGGGTTATTGTCGAGCCGTCGAGCAGGCGAATGCTATGGGTGGTCCGCGGGCGCTCGCGCGAGGCAGGCGTCACCACCGCTACAGGGCAGCGAGGAAGATGGCGAGCCACCACGGTCTGTCCTCTCGCCCTTACTTGGCTACAACCTGGAGCAGGTCGTAGACCACCTCCGCTTGCGGCCAGTGAATGCGCACCTCGAGGTCATAGGCAGTACTCATGTCCATCACTGCTGCGCGCAGCCAGGCACATCCCTCGGAGCCGAGCAGTTCGAAGAACGGGCGGATGTCCGCATGGGCGAAGATTTCCGCAAGCACGCGAGGCTTCTGGCAGCTTGCCCCAAGTCCGACAAGTTTTCGCGTTGCAGCGATACTTGGCCGACCTATAGTGAAAATCTGGTCAACCCGGACGCTCCACCATCGGTGATCCCTTTGCCCTGGCCCAATGGGGCGGCAATTGAACGTCGGCAGCATGCCCGTCGTCGGGAGCAAGAAGGCCTGATGTTGGCATTCACGTCTGGCATTCCTCCTGGAGGCCGCATGCTGTATCAGCTTTTCGAGTACCAGCGCGCATTCCTTGCGCCGTTCACCGCGTGGGCAGCGAATGCGGCAAAGGCGTTGGTGGATCCTGACAGCTCCCTGAACCAGGTCCCAGGCGCTTCGTGCTTTGCCGCTGGCTATGAAATGCTGTACCGGCTCGGTACAACTTGGGAGAAGCCCACGTTTGGTATCACCGCCGTCCAGCACGACAGCCATGTCATTCCCGTGGTTGAACAGGTCGTGTTGGAAAAGCCGTTTTGCCGCTTGCTGCGCTTCGCACCCGATACAGTCGCGCCCGACAACGCCGCGCAGCCGACACCAGCGGTACTGGTCTGTGCGCCACTGGCGGGGCATCACGCAGTCATGCTTCGTGACGTCGTGCAGGCATTGCTGCCCGATCATGTCGTGTATGTAACGGACTGGCAAAATGCACGCGGCGTTCCGGTAGCGGAGGGGCCGTTCCACCTAGATGACTATGTGGCCCAACTGCAAGCCTTTATCCGCTGGATTGGGGCGGAGTCGCTGCACGTCCTGGCCATTTGCCAGGCAACCGTGCCGGCCCTAGCGGCGATTTCGTTACTGGCGAGTGCGGGCGAGCCGACCCCAACAAGTCTGATCCTTGTGGGCGGCCCGATCGATGCCCACCGCAACCCTTCGGCAATCGACCGGCTGGTCGCGCACCAACCTCTTGCGTGGTTTCAACGGAACCTGATCCAGACGGTACCCCGCCCCTACCCCGGGGCTGGCCGCAAGGTGTACCCGAGCTTTCTGCAACTCGCCGGCATGTGCGGGATGCAGCCGTGCCGCCTGATTGAGCTTCACCGGGACTATTATTTGGACCTCATGCGGGGCGAGGTCGAGCAAGCCGAGACGCACCGGCGCATTTGCGATGCGTACCTCGCCGTGCTCGACATGGCGGCCGAGTTCTATCTGGACACCGTCCAGATCGTATTCCACGAGTTTCGTCTGGCGCGCGGCGACTGGCGAATACAGGGCCAGAGCGTACGACCGCAGGATATCCGCACCACCGCACTACTGACGATCGAGGGCGAACTGGACGTCATTTCCGGCCGTGGCCAGACCCAGGCTGCGCATGATCTGTGCCGAGGCATCCCCGCTCGCGACAAACGGCACGTGACAGCGCGCCAGTGCGGTCACTACGATCTCTTCTGCGGATTCCGGTGGCGCACTGAGGTTTTCCCTGACATCCAGGCTCTGACCCGGCAAGGCACTTGAGCGTCCTTTGGGCATGGGCTACCGGTCACCGAACCCATAAACGCGGCTGCAGATTGCCAATTCATCTTAGGGGTAGCGGGAAGCTTCGTTTTTCAACCGATGCTTGCACAAGTCTGTGCCAGAGGCCTCAAACGCAGTTGCCGGAGGTCACCGTCGAGGCCGACGTCAGCCGTGAGCTTGGCGAGGGCTACAACCCGCCCAACGTGGTCAGCGCGACCAAGACCGACGCGCCACTGCGCGATATCCCGCAAACCTTCAACGTGGTCACCGCCGAGGCCGAGGTCGGTCGCGTGTTCGCCGACGGCGCCGCCGCGTTCCGCATCACCGGCGCGGTGCAGAAGGCCAACAACTGCCGCTCGCAGCAATTTCTTGACCGCTCGGGGATCGCGCCGTCGCTGGAGCTGCGCATCGCGCCCGAGACGAAAGCGAACACCGCAAGCGACAAAGCGCCCAAGCAGGAGGAACAACTCTGGCAACTGCGATGCTTGCCACTTACTTTCCCGGCCAGACAGCGCTGCAGCATTGAATCGTAGGACGTGTCAAGACCGTCGGCCCGAAGCTCATCGGTGGCGTAGACACCCACCACTACCCCTTCCCGTTCCGCGCAGGAAAGCCATGCCGCCGCGCCCACGTTCTGCGTGGGCAGCGCGAAAATAACCAGCCAAAGCGATAGATGGCGCAACAGCCTGTTCAACCAGCGGCATCAAGCATCAATCTATGGCCAAGTTTAGGGATGGGCCTGACAGGGAAATGAGAGCGGCATAGCAACTGGGCCAAGGACGTGGGGCTGCCAACGAAATCTCACACTATGACTCTTTTCATCGCGCCGCGCGCGGGTGTTGACGCCCCACTTCGCCAGAGGACTGCAGGGACACAATCGCCCGGGCTTCCCGGCCGACCGCGACCACACGACGCGAAAGACCAACCACGATCGTCAATGACCACGAGGGCGGCGAGGGTATGCCTCAGGGCGACGGCTCTCATGCTCTTGTCCATGCGCCAGTCCATTGGGAAAGGTCTGATGGGGCTCGCGCACGATGGCATCGTGTCCATAGGACTGGTGTGCGCCGGGTGCGATGGCAACCGCGGGGACCGCGTACACCTCAGCATGCATAGGTCTCGCCGGAACGTACTCCCTGCGACCATGGTCATCTTGGACATAGGCATGCGGCTGTGCACCGGCGTAGCTGAACGCGATAAAAAGGACGCCGCCGACCAGAACTGAAATTTTTTTCACTATTGACTCCTTGCTTGTTGGTGAAGCCAGCATAAGGGTGCCGCGCACAGTTCGGTGTTGGCGAGTGAATACAAATGTGAGAGCTTGTAACGCAGGCTATCGGCCGCGCTTGGTCAAGCAGAATGACATTACCCAGGCGTAATGATTGCGTAACCGAGCGCGGTTCGTCGTTATCGCAAATGAGTTATTGCAAGAACCACTTGGTGGTACCGCAACGACTGCCTCGTTTTCGTTCATGTCGTCGCGTCAAGTCTCGGAGTGGCTCAAATGCGTGTATTTTTGCTGATCACCGTTATGCTGGCAGGATGCGCGACGGTATCCCAGCGTACGGTTCAAGCCGAGCGCGACATGGACGCTTCGCCTCGAATATACGGTCCCGCTTGCGAAAGACATTATCAAAAAGATTCGGATCTCCGGCGCGACTGCGTATTGCGTCTGGGCGCCAAGCGCGGCCCCAGTATGCACCGTCGGCTCTGAATGTGCTGACGAGCCCAATTTCTTGACGAAGCCATGTCGTTGTGCGCCTGACGTGCGGTGGCAGCAGCTAAAATTCGCGCGAAAGGTAACATGGCAGGAATTGCTCGCGTGCGAGATCACGGCTTGACCTTCCCCCCATGGGAAGGTGCATGGTGATAACGACGGTGGCTGATTTCTGCCAGAACATGCCGCTGTGCCACACAAGGATGCAAGCAAGGGAGCGGATGCGATGACTACCTCGGCCCGAACTCTATTTGATGACGTATTCGCCGTATTTCGGCGGGCATGCAAAGAGCAGCAGTTCCATGTAGCCGATCAGCTTCTGGCGACGCTGGAACTAATGGCCGACAAGGACGATCTGTCGCTTGACGAGGTCTATCTTTCATTCGCTTGTCCCGGTGGTGCCGGCGGGGTTCTGCCGGCAGCGCCGGCGCGCCCCAAGAAGGATGAGAACCTATACTCGAAGTAGACGCGTGGCGGGCGACCCGCTTCGCATCGCTCGTTGCGCCCAATACGTAAGCGTATGAAGCAGTTCTGGCGAGTCATCTTGTTGTTAGCTTTCGCGCTGGCCTTGCCCCTGCGGGTCCAGGCCGGACCGTGGGACACTTGCTGTGCGGCTGGCATAGCCGAATTGTCAGCGCAGGCTGCGCAAGGCGGCGTCGACAGCAGCAACGCCCACGACTGCAATGGCCAAACCGGTTGTCCCGGGAATCGGCATTCTAGTGGCCCGTTTCGCCTTCCCTGCAGTTCCTCAGCTTGTGCCGTGTTCGCCGGAACGTCGTTGAGAGCGATGTCTGGCGTGGGCGCCTGGGCCAGCGTGCTGGTATCTCATCCTGAGACTACCTACGTCTCCGTCATCACCGCCCCTCTCGAGCGCCCACCCAAAGGTGCTTCGTTCTAGGAACTCTCGCACCAGCAGACAGTGGCCGCGCACGGGAGTGTGCGAGCGCCATGCGCCGGTTGCGACCTGCCCTGACACCCATCTGTAGCGTGTTGCCGCCTGGATGCATACAGCATGGAGGCGTCCCGCTGCAGGCAGCCAATGAGGAACATCATGAAAACCATCCTTCTCGCCGTAGGCGCAGCCCTGGCCCTTGGCACCTCGCTATCGGCCGTCGCCGGCCCCGACTGGTATGTGATCGAAAAGGCGCGCGCCGCTAAGCAAACTGAAGCCAAGCAAGCTAAGGCGCAAGCTGCGATGGAGCGCGACCATGCGGCCATGATGAAGGCGTGCCGCGAAATGATGAGTCAACCCAAGTAACCGGATGGTGCCCCAGCGAGTAGGAACTGGCTAGCTCGCTGGGACGCTGTGCCCGAGGACCTGTGTTTGCTCTGCGGCAACCTGACACGTCGGCGATGTGCGGAGAAAGCCGAAGCTCGGGCCACCTCGATCCGTTCCCATCCTCAACTGCTGTTCCCGAACGCAGCAACGCTTGCCATCCGCAACCTGGCCCCAACGCAGACTGGCCAGAGCAATCGCAGAAATGGCCATGGCTGCCCACAGTACATTGAGAAACTCGACCACCTGCTCCTTCTTGACGCTGCCCTCGTACAACTGAAACAGGTAGTTCGTGCGACTCAGGCCGGCGATCACCGACAATGGTTCCAGTTGAAACGAAACTGAATGACCGGCGTTTGTTCCTTCAGCGGCTAGGTCCGCACGCGCGTTGGGCGCTCGCTGGTTCCGGATTCGTCGATGAAGACAATCAATCGGCCTTCCCGCTGGGCATACATTTAAACGCCGCCCAAGTGTGCTGCTTCCACTGTACCGCCTCTTCGTCGCGCTCGATCGCGCGGCGCTCAGGCTTTCGCACGCGGAAACCCAGAGCACGCAAATGCGCCAAACCTGCATTTTTCCGAACTCGACACCGCACATTCGCTTGATGAGCGTCCCCACGCGCTTTAGCGTCCAAAGCTCGGTGCCAAAGCCCTGTTCGGTCGGCCAGGTAGATCATGAGGGGGAACCCGTCATTGCTGCATATAGCGCGATAAGGCGTTCACAAAACCGGCACCGCCCCATTCCTGCCAGCGTTGCGGTGCCGCGTAGCGATACAAGATCCACGACACTACCAAGACCACCAGCGCAACCAGGCCCAGTGGCCAGCATCAAATCCGTCTATGTCGTTCACGGGACGTCAGGACCCGTTGCTGCACCTCGGCTTGCGCGGAATGCTACTGGTCCGCTTCGCTTGTAGCAGCGCGCGTAAATTCCCATGGATCCGACATAGACCCTACCCTCATTGGAAGGTCAAGCGAAATTGCAGTGCTGTTTCATGTGCACCGTGCCGCTGCCTTCGGTAGACGTCCGCACAACATAGCCTGCACACCCAATTGCAATCCGCGTCAAAGGCGCTATGCTTGCGCCTGTCAACCCAAAGAAATCACCTTTGCGCCACACGGTTCGCCGGCAGCCCTGGTTCGCCGGTTTCCTTCTGCTTGTTTTCCTGACAGTCCAACTGGCAGCGTCGGCGTACGCCTGTACAGGCAGCCGCTACCAAATGGACGGAGGCAACGAACCGGCGGCCTTGACCGAGTCCTGCCCCGACATGGCGGACAACGGGAGCGATCAGGCTAGCGACCAGAAGGCGCTCTGCCTGGGGCACTGCCAGGCGGACGGCAAGAGCGCCGACCATGTTTCGCCTCAGATTCCGGCATTCTTGCCGGTGCTGGTGAACGTGATCGCGCCGAGGCGCACGACGGTGGCCGAACGACAGACCGCACTGTGCGCCGATGCGCAGCCGCGCGCGCCGCCACCACAGTTGTCGATCCTTCACTGCTGTTTTCGCACGTAGTCTCCGGAATAACGCCGATTCTCGTCCATCCCTGAAGCAGGGGTGGCTATCGTTGTTCCTGGAGGCTTTATGCTTTTTCTACGTCGCCTGACGCTGGCGCTCTTCTGCGCGCCCGTATTCGGCATGACGGTGTCGCATGCCGCGATGCCGCAATCCACCGATACCCTTTCTTTGGAGGAGGCCGTCGCGCGTGCGGCCACGCATGCCGACGACGCCGAATCCTCGCGCGGGGCGGTCGAGGCCGCCGTCCAGATGGCGGTCGCGGCCGGCCAGTTGCCAGACCCTACGCTCAAGCTCGGGCTCAACAACGTTCCCGTCAACGGCCCCGACCAGTTCTCGCTGACCCGGGACTTCATGACCATGCGGTCCATCAGCGTAATGCAGGAATTTACGCGTTCGGACAAGCGTCGGGCCAGGGCGGCCCGCTTCGAGGCGGAAGCGGCCGCGGCTGACGCGCAACGCGCGGTCGGCCTGGCCAACGTGCAGCGTAGTGCCGTCGCCGCATGGCTTGAGCGCTGGTATGCCGAGCAGGCCGGCGTGGTGCTCGGCCGCCATGGCCATTCGCTGGACCTCACGCTGCGGGCAGCCACCGCCGCGTACCGCAGTGGACGCGGCGCCCGCGCCGATGTGCTCACGGCCGAACTGGAAGCCCAAAGGCTGCGAGACCGCCAGGACGAAAATCGGGCCGCCGTCGCGACCGCCACCGTGAACCTCGAACGCTGGGTCGGGCCGGAGGCCAGCCGCCCGCTTGCCGACCGACCTCGTCTTGACGTACCCCCCAAGCGTCCGGCAGCTTGCTCAGACCGACCTCGAGGCCGTGCCTGAAATGGCCGCTGCGCAGTGCGACGTCGCGCTAGCGGAAACGGAAATCCGCGCCGCGGCCGAAACCAAGAAGCCGGACGTCACCGTGGAACTAATGTACAGCCAGCGTGGTTCCGCTTACTCCAACATGGCCTCGCTCAACGTCAGCTTTCCCGTCCCTTGGGACCAGCCCAATCGTCAGGACCGCGAAGTCGCCGCCAAGCTGGCGCAAGCCCAGGAGGCACGCGCCAAGTCCGAAATCGTCAAGCGCAATACCACGGCTATGGTGGGAGCAAAGCTGACCGAACTGCAGCGCAATCTCGATCGGCTCAAGCGCTACGACGCATCGACCTTGCCGCTCGCGCAGGCCCAGGCAGACGCTGCGCTGACAGCCTATCGGGCCAATACGGGCACGCTGCTGGCCGTGGCCGAGGCGAACCGTCGCGCCATCGACACCGCGCTGGAGCGGCTCACGCTGGAAGCGAAGACGGCGAGGCTATGGGCCGACCTGACCTTCCTAGTCCCACGGCCGACAGCCCAAACCGAACCTGCCGCGAAGGACCTCAAATGAAAAAACCTCTGATTTTCACGGCGGCATGCCTCTTCCTCCTTGGCGCAGCGGCCTATGGCGGCTACCGCTTCGGCGTCACGCGGGGCACGCAGTCGCCGCAGGCGCCGGCGACCGCCAGCGCGCCGTCCGGACTGAAGGCCGGTGACATCGACCCGCAGACCGGCAAGAAGATCCTCTATTGGCACGATCCGATGGTGCCCGGCCAGCGCTTCGACAAGCCGGGCAAGTCGCCATTTATGGACATGCCACTGGCCGCGGTCTATGCGGACGGGGATGGCGGCGGCAGCGGGGTCACGGTAGACAGCCGCGTCGCCCAGAACCTGGGCATTCGCACCGCCGAGGTCAAGGCGAGCCGCATGAGCCCGGTGCTCGAGGCGCCCGGCAATGTCGCCATCGACGAGCGCAGCGTTCAGGTCATCCAGGCACGCACCAATGCCTTCGTCCAGCACGTTGCCGTCAGGGCGACGCTCGACCCCGTGCGGCGCGGCCAGGCGCTGGTGACGTTGTACTCGCCCGACTGGGTCGCCGCTCAGGAGGAATATCTTGCCGTGTCACGTCTGCCCGCGGGCACGCAATCCGACCTGTCGGGTGCGGCAAAAGCGCGCATGCTCCAGGCGGGCATGACGCCTGGGCAGGTGAGCGCCGTATCGAGCTCCGGCAAGGTGCAGCCCAGCGTGGCCATCCCAAGCCCGGTCGATGGCGTGGTGACTGAAGTCGCGGTCCGCGACGGCATGACAGTGTCCCCCGGCATGACGCTGTTCCGCCTGGCCGACCTGAGCCAGGTTTGGGTAATCGCCGAGGTGCCCGAAGGACAGGCCCGTGCCCTCGCGCCGGGCTTGCCTGTCAAGGTGTCACCGACCGGCGCGTCCGATGCGATCGTGGGCAAGGTCGATACCGTCTTGCCAGACGTCAATCCGGCCACGCGGACCATCAAGGTGCGCATCGTCCTGCCCAACAAGGATCGACGCCTGTTGCCAGGCATGTTCGCGACCGTGCGCTTAGACAGCGGCTCGGAAAAGGAAGTGCTGCAAATTCCCGTCGAGTCCGTCATCCGCACCGGCCAGCGCAGCGTCGTTATTGTCGATGCCGGCACGGCGGGCTTTGTTGCCACCGATATCAAGACCGGTCGCGAGGCCGACGGCATTGTCGAGGTCCTAGGCGGCCTCAAGGCTGGCCAGAAAGTCGTCTCCTCAGGCCAGTTCCTGATCGATTCGGAGGCGAGCCTGCGCGGTACAAGCGAGCGCATGAGCGCTGCGCCGGCGGCTTCTGCACCAGTTGCGATGGCTCCCGAGCACGAGGGCGTCGGGCGCATCGAAACGGTAACGGGCCAAGGCCTGACGATCTCACACGGCCCGATCCCCACGGCAAAGTGGGGGGCCATGACGATGGACTTTGCCGCGCCACCTGCCGGGCTGCCCAAAGGACTCAAGCCGGGTGATCGCGTGCGCTTCCGCTTCCATCTCAATAGCGACGGCATGGCCATCCTGTCCTCGGTCGAACCCGCCGCCACCGTCCAGGGAGGCAAGCCATGATCGCCCGCCTCATCCTGGCGTCGATCCGTAACCGCTTCCTGGTCCTGCTGGCAACCGTCATGCTGAGCGCCTGGGCTCTGTGGGCGGTACGCAGTACACCGCTCGACGCCTTACCCGACCTATCCGATGTGCAGGTCATCATCCGCACGCCCTTCCCCGGCCAGGCGCCGCAAATTGTCGAGAACCAGGTCACCTATCCGTTGACCACCACCATGCTGTCGGTGCCTGGCGCGAAGACCGTGCGCGGCTATTCGTTCTTTGGAGACTCGTTCGTCTATGTGCTGTTCGAGGATGGCACCGATCTGTACTGGGCGCGCTCGCGCGTGCTGGAATACCTGAACCAGGTGCAATCGCGTCTGCCGGCCGCAGCCAAACCTGCCCTGGGACCGGACGCCACCGGCGTCGGCTGGATCTACGAATACGCGCTGGTCGACAAGACCGGCCGGCATGACTTGAGCCAGCTGCGCGCGCTGCAAGACTGGTTCCTGCGTTTTGAGCTAAAGTCGCTGCCAAATGTGGCCGAAGTCGCCTCCCTCGGCGGGATGGTCAAGCAGTACCAGGTCGTCCTGATGCCGGACCGTCTGCGCGCGTACAACCTCTCGCAGGGCAAGGTGCTGGCGGCCCTCAGGGGGGCGAACCAGGAGACCGGCGGCTCAGTGCTGGAGCTGGGAGAGGCCGAGTACATGGTGCGCGCCTCCGGCTACCTGAAGACGCTCGATGATTTCCGGCGCATCCCGCTCGTGACGAGCGAGGCTGGCATTCCGGTGCGCCTGGGCGATGTCGCCATGGTCCAGCTCGGACCCGAGATGCGGCGCGGCATCGCCGAGTTGGATGGCCAAGGCGAGGTGGCAGGCGGCGTGATCGTAATGCGCTCTGGCAAGAACGCACTGGAGACCATCGAGGCGGTGAAAGCCAAGCTGGCGGTGCTAAAGAAGAGCCTGCCGGAAGGCGTCGAGATCGTGACGACCTATGACCGTTCCGCGCTGATTAACCGAGCGGTGGAAAACCTGACGCACAAGCTGATTGAGGAATTCATTGTCGTTGCGCTGGTCTGCCTGGTCTTCCTGTTTCACCTGCGCTCCGCGCTGGTGGCCATTATCTCGCTGCCGCTCGGCGTGCTGGCCGCCTTCCTGGTAATGCGGTACCAGGGCGTCAATGCCAACATCATGTCGCTCGGCGGCATCGCCATTGCCATCGGCGCCATGGTCGACGCGGCGGTCGTCATGATCGAGAACGTGCACAAGCATTTGGAGCACTGGCATGTGGACAACCCTGGTCGGGAACTGACAGGCCATGAGCGCTGGACTGTGATCGGCGAGTCCGCGGCCGAGGTCGGGCCGGCGCTCTTCTTCTCGCTGCTGATCATCACGCTCTCGTTTATCCCGGTATTCACGCTCGAAGCGCAGGAAGGCCGACTCTTTTCTCCACTCGCCTTTACCAAGACCTATTCGATGGCGGCGGCCGCAGGGCTGTCCATCACGTTGGTGCCAGTGTTGATGGGCTACATGATCCGAGGCAAGATTCCTACGGAGCAAGCCAATCCGCTGAGTCGCTGGCTGATCCGACTCTATCAACCAGTGCTGGCCAAGGTGCTGACCTACCCGAAGACCACAGTGGTCATTGCCGCGATCCTGCTGGTTGCCACCGCCTGGCCAATCATGCGGATTGGCGGCGAGTTCATGCCGCCGCTCGATGAAGGCGATCTGCTCTACATGCCATCAGCCTTGCCTGGGCTCTCCGCAGGCAAGGCGGCGCAGCTCTTGCAGCAGACCGACCGCTTGATCAAGACAGTACCTGAGGTGGCCACCGTGTTTGGCAAAGCGGGCCGTGCCGACACGGCGACCGACCCGGCGCCCATCGAAATGTTCGAGACCACCATCCAGTTCAAACCGCGCGACCAGTGGCGCGCGGGCATGACCACAGACAAGCTGGTGGAGGAACTGGATCGCGTGGTGAAGGTGCCCGGACTGTCCAATATCTGGGTACCGCCGATTCGCAACCGCATCGACATGCTCGCCACCGGCATCAAGAGCCCGGTCGGCATCAAGGTGGCCGGCACGGACCTGAAGGAAATCGACCGGCTGGCCGCGCGAATTGAAGAGGCCGTCAAGACGGTACCCGGGGTCACTTCGGCCCTGGCCGAACGTCTGTCCGGCGGGCGCTACGTCGACGTCGACATCGACCGCATGGTAGCCGGACGGTACGGGCTCAACATCGAGGATGTCCAGAGCATCGTGTCGTCGGCAGTCGGCGGCGACAACGTCGGGGAAGTGGTCGACGGGCTGGCGCGCTTCCCGATCAATGTGCGCTACCCGCGGGACTACCGCGACTCCGTGGAGCAGCTGCGACGCCTGCCCATCGTCACTGACCGCGGCCAGCAGATCACGCTGTCTGACGTAGCGCGCATCCAGGTGGTGCAAGGCCCGCCCATGCTGCGCAGCGAAAACGCCCGGCTGTCCGGCTGGATTTACGTGGACATCCGCGGGCGCGATCTGCGCTCGGCCGTCCACGACATGCAAGCCGTGGTGGCCAAGGCGGTACCGATGCCGGCCGGCTACTCCCTCAGTTGGTCAGGTCAGTTCGAGTACCTGGAGCGAGCCACCGCCAAGCTGAAAGTGGTGGTGCCGTTCACGCTGCTGATCATCTTCGTTTTGCTTTACCTGGTGTTTGGTCGGCTGGACGAAGCGCTCCTCATCATGGGCACCTTGCCGCTGGCGCTCATTGGTGGATTCTGGCTGCTTTACCTGCTGGGCTACAACCTCTCGGTTGCCGGGGTCGTCGGCTTCATTGCGCTGGCCGGTGTTGCGGCGGAGTTCGGCGTCATCATGCTGCTCTACCTAAAGCAGGCCTGGAATGGACGCGAGGTAAAGGGCGAGGCGAGCGTGTCTGCACTACTGGACGCCATCCAGGAAGGCGCGGTCCTGCGTGTCCGTCCCAAGGCCATGACGGTTGCGGTGATTCTCGCCGGCCTGATTCCCATCATGTGGTCGCATGGCACCGGATCGGAGGTCATGCAGCGCATTGCCGCGCCGATGGTCGGCGGCATGGTGACCGCACCATTGCTCTCCCTCTTTGTCGTGCCGGCAGTGTACCTGCTGATCCGCAGGCGCCAGACAAAGCCCTCTTCCCTTTCCACCCCCACCTCTCTTCAAGAGGAAACACCATGAAGCACATCAAGACGCTCACCCTCACCTTCGCCCTGTCACTCGCTGCCGCCCCAACAGCGTTCGCTGCCACGTCCAGGGAAGGCATGGACATGAAATCCATGGGCAATATGGAGATGAAATCGTCGGCTGCCTCGCAGCACGCACCACGCCCGGTGGCCGCGGAGATCAAGAAGATTGATGCGCAAACGGGCAAGGTCACGCTCAAGCACGGCCCCATCGAAAATCTCGGCATGTCCGCCATGACCATGGCGTTCCCCGTCAAGGATCGCGCATCGCTGAAGGACGTCAAGGAAGGGGATTCGGTGCTCGCCACCTTCGACAAGGTTGACGGCAAGCCCACTGTTGTCGACTTGCGCCGCCCCTAAGGTTGTGGGCACCCGCCATCGATGGCGGGCGCCTGCCCTGAATCGAAGACGGAGCGACCAAGTTGTACTTTGACTTGCGTTTCTTGCCGCCTGAGCTGCGGCAGTTACTCGTCGCCGAGATCGTGCTGGTTCTGATTCTCGTCGTGGCGGTGTGCCTGTGGGGGCACACTCACGACGGATGAAGCGCGGTCAGACGGCGCCAGCCCGCTCGCCGCGCACGCGCAGCAAGAAGCGCGGGCGTCGCTAGCTGGCGTCTCGTCTCAACGGTTTCATGTACGCTGGACGCCCACGGCACATCGAAATATGTATTTCGAAGCACTATTATTATGACTCGATCTAGTTGGTCGTGGCGGCGGCTTTCAGAGCTGAACCGGCGCAGAAGGAGCGGCAAGGAAATTGTGCCGGCCTGGATTGACAGCGCGACCTGCATCAGGTCCTCCAGTGGAACGTGATCAGTCAGGTCCCAGTCCACGGTGTCAGAGAACAGCCGGTCGATGTGCTTGTACTTCGTGTCGGGTCGATCTTGTACAGCTTCAGGTCTTGTCTGTTGCGAATCCACGGCATCAGGTTGATGCCAAGCAGATACGTGAAGGCGAACACTGCCGCCGACTGGCCCTAGGTGTCGGCATGCACGGTATCTGCCTCGACGCTCCAGTCGGCCTTGAGCAGGCCCTCAATCACGTAGACACACGCCGGGCGGAATGAAATGCCGGAACACCCGGCATTTCGCCTGGTCATCCTGTGGGTACAACAGGCGCCATCCTCGTCGTCAAGGCAATTGCAGAACTGCACCGTACGGGCGGCCAGTAAGCTCTCGTGACCATGTGCATCGATGGTGGACAAGGAATTGCAGCGATCTTTGGAGCGTTGCTGACAACGCAGTGCTGGGGTGCCATCGGCGTAGGTGTGCTGGCCTCGATCCAGCAATGCTAATCGGGACAGTTGAGTGAGACACCTGGCTTTACGGCGCCGCTCGCGAGGCAAACACAATGCGTACAGAAGGCAGTCACCAAAATCCACCACCTCCCCACCAGCGAAAGGCAGATACGGTACCTCTGTGAGCAGTGAAAGCACGCGTGCGCCGACGATCGCATAGTCCGCACAACGCATGTAACCATCTATCGCTTCGGAGACGGCGCGATGGACCCCCTCGTCAATCAGGGGCCTGAGCACGGGTGCCACGGACGCAGTCAGAATCGGCCTGTTGCCTACCATTTCCAATGAGTGTCCGGCTCATCGGCGCACTGGTTCGGTATGCAAGCTCGACCACCCGGTAGCCAAGCATCGACTGCCTGCCTCAATTGTATCGATTGTAATGGCGAAACATTACAAGACATTACGGATTCTTCCGTCTATAAGTGTCCCTTGCGACACAATCAGCGTTATTGCCACTTGCTCGTACAGCAACGTTGCACACCTCGGCTTTCATCGGCAACCCGGTACTTGTTGACTATGCATACATATGCAAATGATAATCGATCACATTAGAATTATTACTATGTATTACTAGATGGAAATGAGCCGATATCTTCACCCCACGCATATTGCCGCCGTGCTTTACGCGTTTCCCACGCTTGTAATTGGCGTTGCCCACGCACAGGCTGCCCCGGCGGAAGCCCAGAGCCTGCCTGAAGTCACCGTCAAGGCCGATATCAGCAAGGACCTTGGCGCGGGATACAACCCGACAAACACCGTTAGCGCCACCAAGACCGACGCCCCGCTGCGCGACGTCCCGCAAACCGTCAACGTGGTGACCGCTGATGTTATGCGCGACCAGCACGCCAATTCGATGCAGGACGCGCTCAAGAATGTGCCTGGCGTCAGCTTCTCCACGGGCGACGGGCAGCGTGACCAGGTTTCGATCCGCGGCTTCACCGCGATTGCCGACCAGTTTGTCGACGGCATCCGCGACGATGCGCTGTACTTCCGCGACCTGTCGAACGTGGACCGCGTCGAAGTCATCAAGGGACCGGCTGCCGTGCTCTATGGCCGCGGCTCGTCAGGTGGGCTGATCAACCGCGTGACCAAGAAGCCCGGCATCGATGTCACCGACTTCGCACTGAGCTACGGCATGTGGGCCGACCGCCGGGTAGAAGCCGACGTGGGCCGGGTGTTTGCCGATGGCGCCGCCGCGTTCCGCATCACGGGGGCCCACGAGGAAGCCAACAGCTACCGCTCCCAACAGTTCCTGAACCGCACGGCGGTGGCACCGTCGCTGGAACTGCGCCTGGCGCCGCAGACCACGGTGCTCCTGCAGGCCGATTACCTCGAAGACCGCCGCGTGACCGACTTCGGCATTCCGGCGTACAAGGGCCGTCCGGTTGCCGTCGATCCGTCCACGTACTATGGCGCGGCCAACGCGCGCGACGCGGACTACAGCCAGAGCCGCGTGTACTCGGGCACGGCCACGATCAACCACCGCTTCAACGACAACTGGTCGATCCGCAACGCCACGCGCTACTACCACTACTCGCTCGACCGCAACAACACGTTGGTCGGTTCGGTCAACGAAGCCAGACTGACCGCGTCGCTGACCCATGGCAATGTCTCCCGCGAGGAACACGGCTGGTTCAACCAGACGGACCTGACGCAGAAAGCCGAGTTCTTCGGCATGAAGCATGAGCTGCTGTACGGCGTGGAAGTGGGCCAGCAGAACAAGGACGTGATCAACTTCTCGCGGGCGAACGTGGCAACGGTAGGCCTGTTCAATCCGGTGCTGCCCGTGCTGCCGCGACTGGTGGGCGGCACGCCGGCGGCAAGCAACCTCGGGATCTTCAAGACGCTGGGCCTCTACACCCAGGACATGATCCAATTCAGCGACCAATGGAAGGCGCTGGTTGGCATCCGCTACGACCGCTTCGAACAGGAGACGACCCAGCGCCTGACGGGCCAGTCCAATGTGTCGCGCACCGACAATACCTGGAGCCCGCGCGCGGGCTTGGTGTGGCAGCCGTCGAAGCAGCAATCGTATTACGTATCGTGGAGCCGTTCGTTCCAGCCGTCCGGCGAGGCTTTCTCGCTGGCCGCGAACAATGCCGACCTGGCGCCGGAAACCACGCGCAATACCGAAGTGGGCGCGAAGTATGACTTCCTGGACGGCAAGGCGAGCACCACGATTTCGCTGTTCCGCATCGAGCGCACCAACATCAAGGTGACCAACCCTGCTGCCCCGACCACGCTAATTCCGGTCGGCGAACAGCGCACCGACGGTCTGGAACTGAGCGGCGCGGCCGAACTGGGCCATGGCTGGCGCGTGCTGGCCGGCTATGCTTACCTAGATGCTGTGGTGACGAAGTCGACCATCGCCAACCTGCAGGGCAAGCAAGCCACGCTGACCCCGCGCCATTCGGGCAACCTGTGGCTGACCAAGGATATCGGCCATGGCTTCGGCCTGGGTGGTGGGCTGAACCTCGTGGGCGCGCGCCAGGCCGATCCGGCCAACACGGTGACGCTGCCCGGCTACGTCACCGCCGACATGATGGCCTGGTATCGTCGCGGCCCGTTCGAGGCGCAGCTCAACGTGTACAACCTCTTCAACCAGGGCTATATCGTCTCGGCGCACGGTTCGAGCCCAAACCTGAACATGCCCGGTGCCCCGCGTAGCGTGATGGCTACAGTGCGGTATCGCATGTAAGCGTCGATGTAGAACCACACCCAGGGCACTACCGTGCCTTGGGTCAGCTTGTTGACAAAGCCCACCGTCATTTTGGTGGGCTTTGTTCATAATGGCATGATGCTCAAGACGCACTGCTTACAAACACGAGCTGGAGATGGTGACGCTGGAATCGCTGGTACCAGCCGATCACCTGCTGCGCAAGATCGACACCGCGGTCGATTTCGAGTTCATCCGGGCCCAGGTGGGGGTAATCATCCTTTTGCTGCAGATTGATACGGTCAGGCTCAAAAAATCCTTCCGCTCCAATGAGTTGGAGATTTTTCGTTTCGTGCCGCACGATCCTTTCTTTGCAGATTGGTACGCTTGGCCCCGTTGCCGCCCTTTCGAAGCTGGCACACGGGGGCAGGAGCCAGCGGCCTCGCCTCCGTCGATCCAGTTCTTCTCATAGGTCTCTTGTTGTTCGTGACGTGGGGTTGGCGCCCCGGATCCGGACCACCCTGTTTAAGGATGCGTTACCAGCCATTGCGGGCCCACTCATGCGACTCGCAGAGTTTGCTCTGCGGCGTTTGATGCTGCGGTCATGCCATAGCCTGTCGGATTGTTGCGCCGCGGCCCTGGAGCAGCGCGTCAATGTAGCGATCGACACCGAAGCTGAGGATCCCGCGGAAGTTGATGTGCCCGAAATGCCCCGACCCCATGCGGCGCAGCCAGCGTCCTCGATGTTCGTGCCACCCTTGCGAAGTCGCTCGACGACATCGTTCATGCGGTGCGTGTTCCACGCCAGTACGATGCTGGTCAGAAGCGCGTGCGCCCCCGAGATCGCCTTCATCTCATCGCCTCGCCGGCCGCGTTCGTGTGGTACCCGGCCATCATGGATCGCGCGCTGCAGTTGGTGCACCGACTCCCCACGGCTGAGCAATGTATGGATTTCACGGCGGAAGTCTTCAATGGTCACGTAGTCGCACAGGAAGATGCTACGCAACAACCGGCCGAGATGCTCGGCAGCTTTCTGCGCCTTGTTGGTCCTGGCGGCGCTGCCCAACCGTTGCATGGCGAGCTCAGCGCTAATGCGGCCGATACGGATCGATGCCAGCACCCGTAGGAAATCGTCCCAACCCAGGCGTATGGCTCTCAAGGACAATCGCTTCGTGGTGACACGCTCGATACCTTCCGGCACTTTGAACTCTGCAGGCAGGTACAGCTTGCGCTCTGCCAGATTGCGAAGCCGCGGGCATAGATCGAAATTCAGGCCCTTGGCCAGGGCCATCGCGGCGTTCGTGTTTATATGGACAAGTCGCATTCTTTATCAATCGGCGAGCGCTCCGCCGAATCAACGACATGGAGGATCAATCTTCAGGTTCTCCCAGATCGATCAGAAGCCGTGTGAGGCGATCCGCAATTGACCGATGCCGCTGCCGTTCCTTAGGCCAGCCGTGTGCCTGCGCATCCTCTGCCAGCGCCATTTCGACCTTCCTACGCTCCCGCAATCGTGGCACGTATGCGGGCGTCGTCACGAACTTCGCACAAGTCAGATACATGTCGCACTCGCACGGTCCCTCGGCTGCCAGGCGTAAACAGTGACCGAGTTCCAGTTCGGTCTTGAAGAAGTTGCACTTCAGCCAATCTACAGAAGCCTTCGGCAAGGCGCCGCTACGAAGCTGCGCCACCGCAGGACCCGCAATGATCGAACCCGGTTCCAGAACGGACTTGTAGTCACGTAGCACTTCACGATCGCTGATCTGTGGGGCCCTCGCAAGCTCAATGAGCCGTACCGCTTTCTTGCCGGTATGTCGCCGACGCGGATGGCCAAGGGCTCTGCAAACCAGTCCTCGAGCTCGGGCCAGCGCCGCACGAAGCGGCGCATGTCACGCGCTTGCCATCGCATTGCGAGCCATGCCCGGCATGCGAATGACCATGATGCGCGTCATGATCGCCTGGCGACGCTGCGCCGTGCGCTGCGTGATCGTGTGGCTGGAGCGGACTACGTTCATGCATTGTGCGACTCCTGTTTTCCGACGCGCTGTTCGTTTGCCTCGTTACCACTCGCCGAGGACGCATTCCGGTGACGCCCGGTGTGCTGGAAATGCATCAACGGGCACAGCAACACTAGCCCAAAAGGCAACATCGACGCAAGCCGCTGCCAGTCCGAGACAGCGAAAGCGAGCACGACGATCACTACGGCCCCAAGCGCAAGCGACCAAACCGCGCTCCGGTTAAGCCCGGTCTTCGAACCGGCAATCCTGTACTGTGTGGGAATCCATGACGTCACCTTCCAGATAGTTAGCAAAGCTACAACCAGACAACGCTTACCCGGTACACCATAATCCTTCCCGCCATGGGAAGGTCAAATTCGATCGACGCCTTTTTTTGCGCACAGTTTTCAGGGCCCGCGGTGATACACTGCCCGGCAAAAATGATGCCATGACAGACACCATCCGAACTCTCATCGAACGCTGGAAATCCGATCCAAGCGGCACCTATCAAACTTGGTTCCTCTGGCCTGAACGCCTCAAGAATTTCAGATCCATCCGGCGGGGGATTGGCGCCGTCGTCGAGGAAATTCACGCAGGCTCATTCGGAAATGCTTACCGCGGATCGTCTCTGGAGACCGTTGTCGCTTCGATTGCCGAACAGCGGCAGATCTTCAAGGGTGCCGATCACGCGTTTCTCTGGAAGCCGAAACTTCGCATCCCCGATATCTACGAAAACGCCGACAACCAGCGGGCTTTCGCAAGGTTGCTTCATACGTGCAATTGTTGTGATACCGAAGCAGAGTTGCTCACCGCCATCCAACGACTGAGCGGCGTAGGGATCAAAGGCCTCGGTCCCGCAGTCGCAAACCTGCTCTATTTCATCCACCCCACCCTGCTTCCTCCGTTCAATACTGCGATCGTGAACGGCTACAACGCCCTGACCGGTGCCGCAGTCAAGCTGGGCAAGTGGGATCACTACCTCGCAATGCGCGACGGCATCCTGACGCTCAATCATCGCTATCGTGACGTCCTTTCCAATGATCTCGGTGCGCTGGCTGGCCTGCTATTTGATGTCGGCACGGGGCGGTATCCCGCTCCGCCACGCAACGATCTGCCCGGCGAGGTCAGCGCGTGGGAAGACGATCTGGCCAAGGTCAGGGAACAGGCGTCTGCACTCGCCAAGCAGATCCAGGCAGGCAAACTTGAAGATGCCACACATACCGAAGTACAAGGCTGGCTAAGAGATCTCGGGAAGTCGCTCGGCTATGCGGTTTGGATCGCGACCAACGACCGGGGCCGCGAATACAATGGCGAGCCGCTCAGTCATGGGTGTTTGTCCGCTTTACCGGCGACGCTGCTCGTCTCGGGCGGTGAGACGGTCCCGCTGATCGACGCGGTCTTGCTGGATCCCGCAACCCTTGAGGTGGCCGCCGCGTTCGAGGTCGAGCATTCGACATCGATCTACTCCGGCATCGTGCGGCTGCTGGATCTTGCCCTGGGCACCAGTCAATCCGCCACCAAACATCTATTCCTCGTGGCGCCAGATAACCGAGAAGCGGAAGTCCGTGCGCAACTCAGCCGGCCGGCATTCAGCCGTGTCGCGGAACTCAACATGCGCTACGTTCCATACTCCAGCCTTCGCGAGCATCGGGAGAACATCGCGCGCTTTGGCACGGGCATCAAGCCGATTGAGGCTATCGCCAAATCCTTGTAGTTCGTGCGCTTCACGGCCGGCGGGAACCCGCAAATGCACGACGCCTACGGACGACACCGAGCATCACTCGATGCGCCGTGGGCGCGTGCCGCCTCAGCGAGGACCTTGACGATCAAGCCCCGTCAGTGAACGTATCGCGGGTCCCGACGGAATGTCCGCCGTCGGTGAACGGGTCACGCGTGCCCATCGAATGCGCCCCATCCGTGAACGGATCGCGCACACCCATCGAGTGGCCGCCATCCGTATAGGGATCGCGCGGGGAAGTTACTCCGGCGTTCGCGACCCCTGCCGCTCCACCAAGCGTGGCGACTGCCAGCACCAGCAGGACTCTCTTCTTCAACGTTTTCATCGTAATCTCCAAGAAGTTGGGTTCAGCGAACCGTTGATATACACCTTATGTGACGGTTGCCGACCCGAGCCTGACCGGAACATGACAAAACAGACAGGTGCGCCGCTAGCGCAATCACTGGGTCAACCATCGGTGTAGAGTTGGCTCTGCTCAATGTAGACCCAGACACTTTTTCCGTTCTAGACTGCGCTCGCGTTGAAGAGTCAGCGCGAATCCGGCCACCGCGGATGATCGTCATCGATGGTGAAAGCATGGCGATGACTGAGTTCGGCGGTGCGGTCGCCCTCGGCAAGGTGCGTGGCATCGTGTTCTGCGTGTTGATGTTCGATGATGTCAGGGTCGTCAGCGGGCCAGAAGCGCCACGCCGCCAAGACACCAAGGGTCGAGATCGCGGTCAACGTGGCAAACGCTGCCGTCATGCCAAACCGCGCGCCGATCTGGCCGGCCAGCGGATAGGTGATCAGCCAGCAGGCGTGCGACAGCGAAAACTGCGCGGCGAACACGGCCGGACGGTCTGCGGACGAAGCAGAGCGCTTCAGCAACCGTCCACTTGGTGTCTGCGTCATGGAGTAACCAATACCGATGACGAACCACGTCAGCAGGACTGCCGGCCATTCCACCGAGATCGTGAATCCCGTCAGTGCAATACCGAACGCCAGCCCTGCCGTCATGATGGTCGCGCCGGTCAGCATCGCAGGCCGGTCCGGCCGGTCGTTGAGCAGGCGGGGGAGCAACAAGGCCACCAGCATCGAACCAAAGCCGAACGCGGCAAGACCGAACGGCACATCGGAAGCCGGCCGTTGCAGCTTGCTCTGCACGTAGACCACCGTGTTCACGATCACCATCGAACTCGCGGCCGCCGCAGCAAGATTCAGCGACAGCAGGCCGCGCAAACGGGGCGTGCGCAGATAGATCGACATGCCCCGGAACGTCTTCGCGTAGATGCTGTCCGAGCGCTCGACGGCCCGCGACTGCGGCAGTCGCACGGAAACCACCATCGCGGCCGAAACCAGAAAGCCAACTACCGTGCCGCCGAACAGCCAATGGAAGCTGATCACCGACAGCAGTGCGGCGGCCAGCGCGGGGCTCGCCAGGCTCTCCATGTCATAGGCGAGCCGTGACAGCGACAGCGCACGCGTATAGTCCTTCTCGTCCGGCAACACATCGGGAATCGTGGCCTGGAAGGTCGGCGTGAATGCCGCCGAGGCAGACTGCAGCAGGAAGATCAGAATATAGATCTGCCACACCTGAGTTACGAACGGCAGCGAGATGGCCACGCCCGCCCGGATCAGGTCCATCGACACAAGGAAAGCGCGCCGGGGCAGCCGGTTAGCGAAGGCGCCAACCACGGGCGCAATGCCGACATAGGCCACCATCTTGATGGCCAGCGCCGTGCCCAGTACGCTGCCGGCGTTGGCGCCGGCCAGGTCGTACGCCAGCAACCCCAGCGCGACAGTCGCCAGCCCGGTGCCCACGAGCGCGATGACCTGCGCGAGAAAGAGGTGCCGGTAGGTTCGATTGGCAAGGACTTCAAGCATCAGCGCGCTCCCATTGACGCATCATTACGATTCCAGCGCCGGGGTGGCATCGGGCGACAGCGACGCACGGCGCCGCAGCACCATTCCGCAGATCGCCGGAAGCACGAAAAGCGTCAGCACGGTCGCTGTGAACAACCCGCCAATCACCACCGTAGCCAGCGGCTTCTGAGCCTCCGCACCCGTTCCCGTGGCAATCGCCATGGGAACGAATCCGAGCGATGCCACCAGTGCGGTCATCAGCACCGGCCGCACACGCTCCATCGCCCCTTCAATCACGGCGACATTCGGCGCCATGCCATCCTCCAGCCGCTTGCGAATGGCAGAGATCAGTACCAGGCCGTTCAGCACGGCCACGCCCGACACGGCAATGAAGCCGACTGCCGCCGAGATCGAGAACGGAATGCCGCGCAGCATCAGGGCGAACACGCCACCGGCCAGCGCCAACGGCACGGCCGTCAGCACCGTCGCAGTGAGCACCGCACTGCCAATGGCGAGATACAGCGCTGCGGCGATCAGCACGAAGCACGCCGGCACAATGATCGCCAGACGCTTGGTCGCTGCCTGCAGGTTCTGGAACTGGCCGCCCCATTCGATCCACATGCCAGGCGGCAGTTTTACTTCCCTGGCGATCCGGTCGGCCGCATCGTCGACGAAACTGCCAAGGTCACGGCCATCGCCGACGTTGGCCTCGATATAGACGCGACGCTTACCGTTGTCCCGGCTTACCTCGTTCAGGCCTTGCGTAAAGCGGAACTGCACCAGTTGGCGCAGGGGAACCGAGGCACGCGGCTGGTTAGCGACGACAGGCAGCATAACGGGCAATGCGCCAAGCACATCAAGGTTCTCTCGTTGCGTACTGGGCAAGCGCACCACGATGTCGAAGCGGCGGTCGCCGTCGAACACCTGGCCCGCCGCCCTGCCAGCCATCGCAGCAGAGATTGTGTCTGCCACTTCCTTGACGGTCAGGCCGTAGCGCGCAATGGCGGCACGGTCGAACACCAGGTCGAAGGTCGGGAATCCACCCGTCAACGGCACACGTACGTCAGTGGCGCCCGGCGTCTTGCGCAGTACCGCCGCAATCTTCTGGGCGGTCGTTGCCAGTTCATCGAGATTTTCACCATAGAGCTTGACCGCCACGTCACTCCGCACACCGCCGATCAGCTCATTGAAGCGCATCTCGATCGGCTGCGTCACGTCGTAGTTGTTCCCGACCATTGGCGCTGTCTTCTCGCGAATCCGCTCGATCACCTGCTCCTTGGTGGTGATGCCTTCCGGCCATTCGCTCTTGGGCTTCAGGATGATGTAGTTGTCCGACGCGTTCGGCGGCATCGGGTCTGCAGCGAGGCTCGCGGTACCCGCCTTCGAGTACACGGTCTGCACCTCGGGCAACGAGAGCACGGCGCGTTCCAGCGGCAGGTCGATGGCCACCGACTGGTCGATCGACGTGGACGGAATGCGCACCGACGACAGGTTCAGGTTCTGTTCGTCGAGCGTGGGCATGAACTCGCGGCCGACGAAGGTGAACGACAGCGAGGCCGCCACCAGAACCGCGACGCCAGCACCGATGAACGGCGCGGGGCGAACCACGGCGCGCTCCAGCCATGGCCGGTAGCGCTGCTTGGTCACGGCGATGACCTTCACCTCGGTCTCCGACACCTCCTTGCGCAGCAGCACAGCAATCATCGCCGGCACGAAGGTCAGCGACAGCACGAAGGCGGAGGCCAGGGCCAGCATCAGCGTGATGACCATTGGCGAGAACATCTTGCCCTCCACGCCCTGGAAGGTCAGGCACGGCAGGAAGACCAGGAAGATGACGAGCTGGCCGTAGATCGTCGGGCGCATCATCTCGCGCGACGACGCGATCACCTCCTCAAGGCGTTCCTGCAGGGTCAGCAGGCGGCCCTCGTGCTTCTGCCGCTCGGCCAGCCGGCGCAACGCGTTCTCGACGATGATGACCGCGCCGTCGATGATCAGGCCAAAGTCCAGCGCGCCAAGGCTCATCAGGTTGCCCGAGATGTTCAGGCTGTTCATCCCGATGGCACTGATCAGCAGCGACAAAGGGATGACCATGGCGGCAATCAAGGCCGCGCGCCAGTTGCCGAGCAGCGCGAACAGGATGACCACCACCAGCAGCGCACCCTCGGCCAGGTTCTTGGCCACGGTTTCGATCGTCGCGACCACCAGTTGCGAGCGATTCAGCGTGGGCACAATCACCACGCCCGGCGGCAGGGTCCTGGTGATTTGATCGAGCTTGTCGCCGACGGCCTGCGCCACGGTACGGCTGTTTCCGCCCACCAGCATCAGTGCGCTGCCGACCACCGTTTCCACGCCATTGCGGCTGGCAGCGCCAGAGCGAAGCTCACCCCCGATATTCACGTTGGCCACCTGGCTCACCGTGATCGGAACGCCTTGCCGCTGCGCCACCACGGCGCGTGCAATCTCGTCCGCCGTCTTGATGCGGGCGTCGGCCCGCACCAGGTACGACTCTCCCGAGCGGCGGATGAAATTAGCGCCGACCGAAAGGTTGGCATCCTCGAGCGCCTGGCCCAGCTCCGAGTACGAGATACCGAACGCGGCCATCTTTGCCGTGTCGGGCTCCACCACGAACTGCTTGACGTAGCCGCC
This sequence comes from Cupriavidus sp., assembly GCF_057315035.1. Taxonomy (NCBI): domain Bacteria; kingdom Pseudomonadati; phylum Pseudomonadota; class Betaproteobacteria; order Burkholderiales; family Burkholderiaceae; genus Cupriavidus; species Cupriavidus sp. The sequence goes on from NZ_DBHKYV010000017.1 coordinate 57,095, forward strand.
CAGGGAGTCGACGTCCGCCACGCCCTGCGTGGTGCGCAGTTGCGGGCGGATGATCCAGTCCTGCACAGTGCGCAGATAGGCCAGCTTCGACACGCGTTCCGACAGGCGTTCACCACGGTCGGTCAGGAAGCTGCCATCGCTCTGCCAGCCGGGTTCACCATCCTTGACGGTGGCACCCTTGCCGTCCGGAAACTGAAACTCGACGCTGTAGTGGACGACTTCGCCCAGCCCGGTGGAGACCGGCCCCATCTGCGGTTGCACACCATCCGGCAGGTTCGGACGCGCTTGCGCGAGCCGCTCCGACACCTGCTGGCGCATGAAGTACAGGTTGGCGCTCTCCTTGAAAATCACCGTCACCTGGCTGAAGCCATTGCGGGAGAGCGACCGCGTGTTCTCGACGCCATTCAGGCCCGCGATGGCGGTCTCGATTGGGTACGTCACACGCTTTTCCACTTCCACCGGACTCAGTGTGGGCACCACGGTATTGATCTGCACCTGCTTGTTCGTGATGTCCGGCGTCACATCGATGGGGAGCAGGTTGAGCTGCCACGCCCCGATAGCGCCGATGACAACGGTCAGGAACAGCACGAGCCACCGGAACCGGACTGCGCCGGTCAGGATGCTTTCGATCATTCGTCGTCCCCGCCCGCCTTGTTCATTTCCGCCTTGATCAGGAACGCATTGCGCGTGGCCACCTGCTCACCAGCCCGTACGCCGGAAAGGATCTGCGCCACACCGCCGCTGCGCGTACCAACCAGCACGGACTTCGGACGGAAGCCTTGCTGGGTGCGCACGAAGACTACATCGCGGCCATCGAGGTTCTGCACGGCATCCTCAGGCACGGACATCGCATTCGCAGCGGCGACCTTGGTGTGCAAGCGGACCTGCACACCCTCCCCCACGATCAGGCCACTGTTGGCATCCACCGGCGTCACCACCACCGTGGCGGCGCGTGCCGTGCCGGAAACGGTCGGCGTCACGGCCTGTACGCGGCCAGCCAGCGGGGCGCCATTCGCCAGCACAATGGTGGCGTCGCTGCCCGCGGCAATGCGACTGGTATCGGCAGCGGTCACGTAGGCTTCGACCTGTACCGCACCACCGCCGGCTACACGGAACAGTTCGGCCTGCGGCGCGACATACGCGCCAAGCGTGACCGCCTGCGCGGTGATCTTGCCGGCGATGGGGCTGACAACAGCCACGGAGCGTCCATCGCTGGACACCTTGGCAGCCTGCGCCACCGTTGCCGCGCGCTGGACCTCGGCTTGCGCCACTTCCAGCGCCATGCGCGCCGCTTCCATCTCCTGGCGGGGCGTCACACCTTGCTGGAACAGGCTCGATTCGCGTTCGTACGTCTTGCGCGCCAGATCCGCGCGGGCCTGCGCCACTTTGCGCTCGGCGGCCATCGCCGCTGCCTCGGGGCTGTCCACCAGCGCGAGCACATCGCCAGGACGCACGGCATCGCCAAGCTTGCGCTGGATGCGCAGCACGGCACCTGCCGCACGCGAGACGATGACGGCCTCGCTGCCCGGGACAGCCGAAACGCTCGCCGGTGCCAGCAGTTCCGAACCGACACCGCCGGCCGATACCGGCTCCACCGCGATATTGGCCGCGGCAAGGTACTCGCCCGGGATCTTGACTTCGGCAGGCCCGGTCGCCGGTGCCGAGGCTGCTGCCTTCTCCGGTGCGGCGGCAGTCTTTGTTGCCTCGGCGCCCGATGGCGAACCAAGCCCGCGTGCCATGCCAAAGCCAACCAGTGCCGCCGCTGCGGCAACCCCTGCGATCATGGACCAACTCGGTTGCTGGCGCTCGTTCTTTGTCATCATCGTGATTCCTCAAATGCCAGACGGCCGTCCGCCTGGGCCATCGCCGCCAGCGCGCGCACGCGCGCCAGTCGGGCATCAATCGTCAACTGCCGGGCCTCCACCAGTGCACGCCGAACGGCGAGTAGCTCCACTAACGGGGTCTTGCCAGCGTCGTATCCGATTCGTCCCAGCCGATAGGCTTCTCCGGCAGCCTGTTCCCCCACGCCTGCTGCGACAAGCTGCTGCTCGGTGGCAACGGCCTGCGACATGGCCGACCGGCGTGCCGCCACGGCCTCCAGCCGAGCGTTATCGAGTCGAGCTTGTGCCGCCGAGGCACGCTCTACAGCGGCATTCACGCCGTAGCGATTCTGGTCAAGTAAAGGGATGGACGCCGTCACACCGACGACGTAACCGCTGGCATTGGTCCAGCCATAGCGACGCACGCCTGCGCTGACGGCAATATCCGGAATCCAGCGCTTGCGCTCGACGTCTACCTGGGCGTCAAACGCATTGCGCTCCGCCTCGGCGGCCAGCACGCTCGGTGATTCAGCCGCCGGCGAGGTCTGATTGGGCTGCGACGGCTTTACGGACAGCAGCGAGCTGGCGACGCTCGTGTACGGATCGGTGGCACCAGTCATGGCGGACAGCCGAGCCAGTGCCTGGGTGGCGTCGTTCTGGGCAGCGGCTTCGGCGGCCTGCGCCGCGGACACACTCGCCTGCGCTTGCGCAGTGCGCAGCGCCGCTTCCTTGCCCGACTGCACCAGCGCGCGGGCCGCCGCGAGTTCATCGTTGGCGCGGCCCAGATTCTCCGAAGCAAGCGTCTTGCGCGCGAGCGTGGCCTCGGCCGATGCATAGGCGACGGCCAGTTCCGCGGAGTAGGCCACCTGGATTTGTCGCTCACGCGCCTGCGCGGCAGCAAAATTGCGCTCGCCAACCGCGATACGTGCGTCGCGTTTTCCGCCGATTTCCAGTGGCTGGCTGAGTGTGTAGGTGTTTTGCCGCTGGCTGGTGCCATCCGCGGCCGGTGCGCCCAGATTCTCGATCACCGTGTCGATACGCGGATTGAGCCAGGCTCGGGCCTGCGCGGCATCGGCACCCGCCGCCCGTACCGTAGCCGCCTGAGCGGCCATGGTCGGAGCAAGCGCCAACGACTGGCGCAGGAGCTCTGTATAGGGCGGGGCTTCCGTAGCCCGTGCCGCCGCCGCGGCCATCAGCAGCAGCGCCGCAGCCGCACTCGCCCGACGCGCCATCGTAGGTAATGAAAATGTCACCGGATTCATTGCGAGAAAAGATGAAGCCGAAATTGGCTGCTCTCCTTTTCTATACGGCGCCCGTCGAGCGCCCCCTCGCGATGCGCTTACTTATTTTTCTCGCCTGCTTCCAGCAACGCCGTCAACCTTGTCCGAGCCCGAGCCACGCGGCTTTCCACGGCCTTGGGCGAGATGTTGAGCGCGGCAGCCGCCTCGGCATGGGACATCTCGACGAAAGAGGTCAGGATGATGACTTCGCGAGAGGCGCGGTCCAGCTGGCCCAGGATCTTGTTGATTTGCGCAAGTTCGCGCCTGGCGCCAATCTCCCGCTCGGGGCCGGGTGCATCGGTGGGCGCAGACTCGGCGAACGCCGCGTCGTTCACATCTGACGCACCAAAGAAAAAATGCCTCACACGCCGAAAGCGATAGAGGTCGCGCATCTTGTTCAGGCCGATGCGGAACAGCCAGGGGCGAAAGGGCTTCTCGTCGTCGAAGTCGTCCAGCGCGTGCCAGGCGGCGATGAACGTGTCCTGCACGACATCGTCGATGTCGGTTTCCGGAATGCCGAACGAGCGTGCGGCTTGCGCGAGCGCGTGCCCGTGCCGTTGCACCAGTTGGCCAAAAGCATGCTGGTCGCCGCCTGCGGCGAGCCCGGCAAGGAAATTGTCTGTCGATACCCCGGTCACTGTGACCCGCGTCGCAAGGCTTCCACCAGGAGACGATCATAGGACGCTCGGTGTTCCGGCTTCAGTCCAGCGCGCATTTCAAACACGTGGACGAGCGTGGCGCGCTGCAGATCCCCGGCAGCCCGTTCCACTTCCTGCGTAGCCGCTTCCACTTCAGGCGTCCACTGGGGGTTCTTCGCGATGGCATCGGCCAGCTTGCCGTTGGCCGCCCGCAACCGTGTCTCGATTTCTCGCCGGCGCTCGGCAAATGCCTGCTCTTTCAGCTCCAGGATGCCGCGCTCGTTAGCGTCCAACGGCACCGCATCATGCAGCACCTCATGGAGGCTCGTGTGCGAGTCCTCGTTCGTATGGGTGAAATAGATGCCCGCGATGGCCACCAGCACGCCCACCAGCGCGCCGGCAAGCGTGGAGAGCGACAAACGAAGCGTGCGCGACTTCATCATTTTCCGATCAGGAGACTGAACGGCGAAGCTGCGGACGGAGTCGCCACCCATGTCGGCTGCGGCTTGTCCAACAGGCTGCCGGCAATACGGTCGATGGCAATGAAAGCGAGCAGCGACGCCAGGGCCGCGCAAGCGATTGCGCGCCAGATGTCGTGACGCGCGACCAGAACTATCTGCGTTGGCTCGCGGCGGATCTGCCGCTGGACGTCGGAAAGATCGACATCACTCGATGCATCATGCATCACTTTTTTGGCATTTTCAAGCCAACTGTCGATATCAGCCATGGCCAGATCTCCGATCTCTAGGTGCGGTGGATATTCTGTATACGGCGCTGCGCCGCAACTCCCCTCGCGGTCGCAAACGGAATTTCACACAGCGCCGAAAATCCAGTGCAATTCGCTCTCCATTTCGCTTGCGTAGACCCCATACGGGCACGGTCAGCCGAACTTGACGCGCTCGGTGCGTGCATTTTCGCTTTGGTTCCCCTACAAGCGGGCATTCAACTCGCAGACTGGAGAAGAATGGTTTGTGAAGAGAAACCCAGTTTGCGCATTCTCTTCAAGGGAAGGCGGACGGGCCAGAAGCCTCCGCTGAAGCTGAACGAATTATGGGCAATACGAACCCGGCTTCAACTCACGTCGAACGGACAAGATCCGAACTCGATTGCGATACGATGACTTATGGATCAACGACGCTTGCGCTTCGTGCCTCTGGCGCGTTGAGCGCGGGGTGGTTTCATCTGGCTGCGCTTGAGCCGTCGCCAGGAGCGTGCGCTCCAAAAACATATGGCCACGACCCAAATCACCACCAGGATGATCTCGCCAATGAGCAACTGTCTCTGCTCAGGCGACAGCCAACGCCAATCAAAGTACACAAGCACTCCGTGTATGACTCGGCAAGCGCCCAACACCGGTGGTGGCGGGCGCCCCCCAAATCTAGGGCCTGCGCATTTCAACGACCGTGGGCTTGCCATCCACCTTGTCGAAGATGGCGAGCACCGAATCGCCCTCCTTGAAATCCTTCAGGGAGGCGTGATTTTTGACTGGGAATGCCATGGTCATGGCGGGCATGCCGAGATTTTCAATGGCGCCGTGCTTGAGAGTGACCTTGCCTGATTGCAGGTCAATCTTCTTGATTTCGGCCACGACCGGACGCGGCGCTTGTTGAGAGGATTCGGACGACTTCATCCCCATGTCGCCCATGGACTTCATGTCCATGCCATCCATGGACGTGGCAGCGAACGCTGCGGGGACGGCGAAAAGTGCCAAGGTGACGGCGAAAGACCTGATGTACTTCATGGTGTTTCCTCTTGAAGGGAGGGGTGGGTGGAGAGCGAAGGTCTTGTCTGCCGTCGACGAATCAGCAGGTACACGGCAGGCACGACAAAAAGGGACAGCAGCGGCGCGGTCACCATGCCGCCGACCATGGGCGCGGCAATGCGTTGCATGACCTCCGATCCGGTCCCGTGTGACCACATGATCGGAATCAGGCCGGCGAGAATCACGGCGACGGTCATGGCTTTGGGCCGTACGCGCAGGACCGCGCCTTCCTGAATCGCTTCGAGTAGCGCGGCTGAGCTGGCATCACCCCGGTCCACGCGTTCGTTCCAGGCCTGCTTCAGGTAGAGCAGCATGATGACGCCAAACTCGGCCGCCACGCCGGCGAGCGCTATGAAGCCGACGACCCCGGCAACCGAGAGGTTGTACCCCAGCAGGTAAAGCAGCCAGAAGCCACCGATCAGCGCTAGCGGCAGCGTACCCATGATCAGCATCGCTTCATCCAGGCGACCAAATACCAGGTAGAGGAGCACAAAGATGATCAGCAGCGTGAACGGCACCACCACCTTCAGCTTGGCGGTGGCTCGCTCCAGGTACTCGAACTGGCCGGACCAGCTCAGGGAATAGCCTGCCGGTATCGGCACCGCCTTGGCCACCGCGGACTGCATGTCATGGACGGCCGAGCGCAAATCGCGCCCACGGATGTCGACGTACACCCAGCCCGACAGCCGGGCATTCTCGCTGCGCAGCATGGGAGGGCCCTGCACGACCTGAATGCGCGCCACGTCGGACAGCGTAATCTGTTGCCCGCGGTCGGTGACGATGGGAAGGCTGCGCAATTGCTCTACGGAGTCGCGGTAGTCCCGGGGGTAGCGCACATTGATTGGAAAGCGCGCCAGCCCGTCGACCACTTCCCCGACATTGTCGCCGCCGACTGCCGACGACACGATGCTCTGCACATCCTCGATGTTGAGCCCATACCGCCCGGCTGCCATGCGGTCGATGTCGATATCGACGTAGCGTCCCCCAGTCAGACGTTCAGCCAGCGCGGAAGTTACCCCAGGCACTGTCTTGACGGCCTCTTCAATTCGCGTGGCCAGTCGGTCAATCTCCTTCAGGTCCGTGCCCGCCACCTTGATGCCGACTGGGCTCTTGATCCCCGTAGCAAGCATGTCGATGCGATTACGGATAGGTGGTACCCAGATGTTGGACAGCCCCGGCACCTTCACCACGCGGTCCAGTTCTTCCACCAGCTTGTCGGTCGTCATGCCCGCGCGCCACTGGTCGCGCGGCTTGAACTGGATGGTGGTCTCGAACATCTCGATGGGCGCCGGGTCGGTCGCTGTATCGGCGCGGCCCGCCTTGCCGAACACGGTGGCCACCTCCGGTACAGTCTTGATGAGGCGGTCGGTCTGTTGCAGGAGTTGAGCCGCCTTGCCGGCCGAAAGTCCGGGCAAGGCCGAGGGCATGTAGAGCAGGTCGCCTTCATCGAGCGGCGGCATGAATTCACCACCGATCTGTGTCAACGGCCAGGCGGTGGCGACAAGCAGGACGGCCGCGATCGCCACCGTGGTCTTCGGCCAGGTGAGCACCTTGGCCAGTACCGGCTGATAAGCGCGAATCAGCCAGCGGCTCAGGGGATTGGCCTGCTCCGTAGGAATCTTGCCCCGGATCATGTAGCCCATCAGCACTGGCACCAGTGTGACGGATAGCCCAGCCGCCGCCATGGAGTAGGTCTTGGTAAAGGCGAGCGGCGAAAATAGCCGGCCTTCCTGCGCCTCCAGGGTGAATACGGGGATGAATGAGAGCGTGATGATCAGCAACGAGAAGAACAATGCCGGTCCGACCTCGGCCGCCGACTCGCCGATGACGCTCCAGCGCTCGTGGCCGGTCAGCTCGAGATCGGGGTTGTCCACATGCCAGTGCTCCAGATGCTTGTGTGCGTTCTCGATCATGACGACCGCAGCATCCACCATGGCACCGATGGCGATAGCGATGCCACCGAGCGACATGATGTTGGCATTCACGCCCTGGTATCGCATGACGAGAAAGGCGGCCAGCACGCCGAGCGGCAGCGAGACAATGGCCACCAATGCGGAGCGCAGGTGAAACAGAAAGATCAAACATACCAGCGCGACGACGATGAATTCCTCGATCAGCTTGTGCGTCAGGTTCTCAACCGCACGGTTGATCAACGCGGAGCGGTCATAGGTCGGCACAATCTCGACACCGGCCGGCAGGCTCTTCTTGAGGACCTCGAGCTTGGCCTTTACAGCCTCGATGGTCTCCAGCGCATTCTTGCCCGAACGCATCACGATCACGCCGCCCGCTACTTCTCCCTGCCCGTCCAGTTCGGCGATACCTCGGCGCATCTCGGGGCCAAGCTGGACGGTAGCGACATCGCCCAGGCGCACGGGTATGCCCGCATCACTCGTGACTATCGGGATGTGCCGAAAATCGTCCAGTGTCTTCAGATAGCCCGAGGCACGTACCATGTACTCGGCCTCGCCCAGTTCCAGCACGGAGCCGCCCGTCTCCTGGTTGGCACCCTTGAGGGCCGCAAGCACCTTGCCTTGCGACAGGCTGTAGGCGCGCAGGCGATCCGGCATGAGGACGACCTGGTACTGCTTGACCATCCCGCCAAGAGATGCAACCTCGGCGACATTCGGCAGCGACTTCAGCTCGAAACGCAGGAACCAATCCTGCAGGGCGCGCAACTGGCTCAGGTCATGCTGGCCGGTCTTGTCCACGAGCGCGTATTCGTAGATCCATCCAACGCCTGTGGCATCAGGGCCCAGGGCCGGTTTAGCCGCAGCCGGCAGGCGGGACTGCACCTGGTTCAAGTATTCGAGCACGCGCGAGCGCGCCCAGTACAGGTCGGTGCCATCTTCGAACAGCACATAGACAAAGGAGTCGCCAAAGAACGAATAGCCGCGCACCGTCTTCGCGCCAGGCACCGATAGCATCGTGGTGGTCAGCGGATAGGTAACCTGATTCTCGACAATCTGCGGCGCTTGCCCGGGGAAGGGTGTGCGGATGATGACCTGTACGTCGGACAGATCCGGCAAGGCGTCAAGCGGCGTGCTGCGCACCGCCCACAGACCCCAGGCGGTCAGCATGACCGTTGCCAGCAGGACCAGGAAGCGGTTGCGAATCGACGCCAGGATGAGTCGGGCGATCATGGCTTGCCTCCCTGGACAGAGGCCGCGGGCTCGACCGAGGACAGGACGGGCATGCCATCGCTATTCAGATGGAAGCGGAAGCGCACGCGGTCGCCTGGCTTAAGGCCTTTGGGCAGACCGGCTGGCGGCGCAGCAAAGTCCATGGTCATGGCGCCCCACTGTGCCGACGGAATAGGCCCATGGGAGATGGTCAGACCGTTGCCCATGACCGCTTCGATGCGCCCGACGCCCTCGTGCTCTGGCGCGGGCACAGCCGATGCCGCGGGTGCGGCGGGTGCGGAAGCCGCTGGCGCTACGCTCATGCGCTCGGCAGTGCCGCGCAGGCTCGCCTCCGAATCGATCAGGAACTGGCCCGAAGTGACAACTTTCTGGCCAGCCTTGAGACCATCCACAACCTCCACCATGCCGTCGGCCTCGCGGCCGGTCTTGACGTTGGTGGCCACAAAACCCGCCTTGCCGGCATCGACGAAGACGACACTGCGCTGGCCGGTGCGGATGACGGATTCCACGGGAATCTGCAGCACTTCCTTTTCCGAACCGCTATCGAAGCGAACGGTCGCAAACATGCCCGGCAGCAGATGTTGGCCCTTGTTGGGCAAAACAATGCGCACCTTAATGGTTCGAGTGGCCGGATTGACGTCAGGCAGGACGGTATCAACCTTGCCCACGATCGGGGCCGGCGCACCAGTCGGGAGGACCTTGACAGGCAGTCCCGGTGCCAGGCCTCGGGCCTGTCCTTCGGGTACCTCTGCTATCACCCAGACCTGGCTTAGGTCGGCCAGGCGAAATAGTGTCATGCCGGGGGAGACCGTCATGCCGTCGCGAACGGCGACTTCCGTTACCACGCCATCAACAGGGCTTGGAATGCCCAGGCTGGGCTGCAGCTTTCCGGAGTTTTCCACGGCGCTCACCTGCGCAGGGGTCATGCCCGCCTGGAGCATGCGCGCTTTGGCCGCATCCGGCAGGTCAGATTGCGCGCCCGCGGGCAGTCGCGAGACAGCGAGATATTCTTCCTGGGCTGCAACCCAGTCGGGCGAATACAACGTCACCAGCGCTTGGCCCCGCCGAACGGGGTCGAGCGTCGCCCGTACGGCCACGTGCTGGACGAAGGCATTGGTCCGTGCCTGGATGACCTGTACGCTGCGCTCATCGATGGCGACGTTGCCGGGCGCCTCGAGCACTGGGCTCATCTGGCTCGCCTTGACCTCGGCGGTACGAATGCCCAGGTTCTGGGCGACGCGGCTGTCGACAGTAACTCCGCTGCCGGCGCCATCGCCATCCGCGTAGACCGGCACGAGCTGCATGTCCATGAATGGGGACTTGCCCGGCTTGTCGAAGCGCTGGCCGGGCACTCGTGCCAGTAGAGGATCCTCTTGCCGGTCTGCGGGTCGACGTCGCCCGCTTTGAAGCCGGACGGCGCGCCGGCAGGCGTTGGTGCCTGCGACGTCTGCGCCCCCCGCGTGACGCCGAAGCGGTAGCTGCCATAGCCCATCGCACCAAGGAGGACAAGGCATGCCGCCGTGATCATCAGTGGTTTCTTCATTTGAGGTCCTTCGCGGCAGGCTCGGTTTGGGCGGTGGGCAGTGGAATCAGGAAGGTCAAGTCGGCCCACAGCCTCGCGGTCTTCGCTTCCAGCGATAGCCGCTCCAACGCGGTGTCAATCGCGCGATGATTCGCTTCGGCCAAAGCCAGCAGCGAGCCCGTATTGGCCCGGTATGACGTCAGCGCGGCGTCTGCCTGAGCGTTTGCCAGCGGCAGTGTTGACGCGTCATAGCGCTTGAGCCGGTCGAGATTGCGCTGCAGTTCGGCCAGCTTGGCGTCAATCATGCTCTTGGTATTGCGCCTGATGATTTCGGATTTGGCACGAGCCTCCTGCGCCTTCGCCAACCTGGCAGCGACTTCACGGTCCTGGCGGTTGCCCTGGTCCCACGGCACGGGGAAGCTGACGTTCAGCGAAGCCATGTTGGAGTATGCGGAGCCGCGCTGGCTGTACATCAGTTCCACGGTGACGTCCGGCTTCTTGTTCTCTGTCGCGGAGCGGATCTCCGTCTCCGCCAGCGCGACGTCACGCTGCGCGGCGGCCATCTCGGGCACGGTATCGAAATCCGTCCGGGCCAGTTGCCGGACGCGTTCGGGCACATCAAGAGGCGGCCGCTCGCCAAGTGGACGGGTTGCGTCCGATCCAATCCAGCGCGCGAGATTCACCCCGGCGGTCGCGATGTAGGCCCGATTCTCATCCTCTCGGTCTCGCAGCTTCTGGATTTCCAATTCGGTCGATAGCACATCCGCGCGTGTGCCGCGTCCGCCGCGGTATGCGGCAGTCGCGGCCCGGAGCGCGAGATCCAGCGGATGGCCATGGTGGCCGAGCAGCACGCCGGCCTGTTCCGCATACCAACGGTCAAGCCATGCCGAAACTGCATTGCGTTGCACGTTGGCCAGACCAACCGCGCGCTGCGCATCGGCCGCGGAGGCCTCGGCTTCGAAGCGAGCGGCCCGGGCGCGACGCTTGTCCGACCGCGTGAGTTCCTGCATCACGCTAATCGAGCGCTGGGTCATGAAATCCCGGCTGAGCGAGAACGCGTCTGGGCCGGTGACCGGAACATTGTCGAGCCCAAGCTTTAGTACGGGGTCGGGCAACTGGCCGGCGGCGACCGCCATCTGAATGGCAGCCTCGACGGAACCCCGAGAAGATTCAGCATCGCCAGCATGCGCCGAGGCAAGCGCGATGGCTTCCGCAAGGGAAAGGGAGTCAGTGGATTGCGGCGTCGCGGCTTGCGACACCGTCATGCCAAGAACAGGCGCGCATAGCAGCGCCAGCGTCAGGCGACGTAGTAAAAGCATACAGCCTCCGGGAGCAACGACAGCCACCCCGGTATGGGGGATGGCAACAGTTCGGCGTTGTTCCGGAGGCTACGTGCGAAAACAGCAGTGAAGGATAGTCAGAGGCGGGGGCGGCGCGCGGGGCATGGCGTCGACGCCGAGCGCCGCATTCAAGTCAGCCACCACCACATCCGCCGGCTCGATGATGTTCACCAGAACCGGCAAGAATGCCGGAATCTGCGGCGAAACATGGTCGGTACTCTTGGAGTCCGCCTGGCAGTGCCCCAAGCAAAGTGCCTTCTGCTCGCCTGCCTGGTTGCTCGCGCCGTCCGCCATGTCGGGGCAGGACTCAGTCATGGCCGTCATCGTGTTACCACTGTCCATCTGGTAGCGGCTACCGGTACAGGCGTACGCGGCCGCTGCCAGTTGGACTGTCAGGAAGACGACGAGAAGGAAGCCAGCGAACCAGGGATGCCGGCGAGCCGAGTGACACAACGGTGCTTTTGCTTGGTGTTGACAGGCGCAAGCATAGCCTCTTTGGCTCGAATTGCAACCCGGCGCCCACGGTGGGCGGCGCCGACCCAAGCACGGCCACCAAGTGTCGGCTTCTCCTGATCCCAAGCAGAGGGGGGACCTTGACCTTCCCATGGGGGAAAGGTCTAGCTTGGAGTCATGGTTTCTCCATCGCGCACCGTGTGGACCGGCAAGGTTCCGCGAAAGGCGTCAGTTCAGTCAAAAGAGGCATTGTGAACATTGGACAAGCGGCCGGCTCATCGGGCGTGCCAGCCAAGATGATTCGCTACTACGAACGGATTGGCCTGATTGCTGCGGCGCACCGCAGCGGCGGGAACTATCGCACCTACGATACAACCGACATTCATACTCTGCATTTCATTGGGCGAGCCAGGCGATTGGGGTTCTCCACGGAGCAGATCCGCCAATTGCTTGACCTGTGGCGCAACAAGCGGCGCACCAGTGCTGCGGTGAAGGCGATTGCGCTCCGGCACATGCGAGAGCTAGACGTACGGCTCGCCGATCTGGCTGGCATGCGTGACACGCTCCAGGAACTCGCTGAGCATTGCGAAGGCGATAGGCGTCCCGTTTGCCCGATTCTTGACGCGATTGGCGGCGCGGAATCGCGACATTGGTCAGAGCCCTCTCATAGTCAGAAACCGTGAAGGGTGGCCTCGCAGGCTTTCACGCGCCTTCCCACGAATAGTCAAGCCGGAGAACGCAGGAGTCATTCACATGGACAACACACAGCTGCATCTGAATATAGCCACAGCGTCAGCTCACGAAGGTTTCGCGGATGAGCAGCGTACAGGCGCCGCGGTCCTTAGTAATGGTGGGCGCGTGGGCACACCAAGCATTCTTCGTCTGCCTTGCTACCCGAAATTGGGAGTCTAGACTGAATTGAATCAATGGCGTGATTTATGAGATACAGGCGCCGTACCTTCGCCCGATTGCTTGCGCTGCTGCTGCTGACGACGCTATTGTTTTCCCGTCTCGCGGCGGCTGGTTACTTATGTCCGCAGGAGACAAGCACGGCAATGGGGTCGGCAGCGATGGCCACCATGACTGATTGCCTGGACATGGACGACGCCCAGCCGGCGCTATGCGCAGACCGCCAGCACGGTAGCCAGCACTGGGCAGACAGCAATGCTCACCCCGCCGATTTCGCCGCCTTGCCGGCAGCGGAGTTCTCGCATGTGTTGCGACTGGCAGCATCTATCGGTCGCCTTTTTCCCACAGCGCCCACCACGAACTTTTCGTCTGGGCCGATCTATCTCGCAACAGCCCGCTTGCGAAATTGATGTTCCCCTTGCGTGGCATACCTCGCCACGCGCGGTTGCGTACTGTGGCTCAACCCAAGCGGAGGGCGTTGCCCCTGTTGGTTGAGCCAGATTCGACCAACTTATGGGGTGAACATCATGCATTCCACTCTCAAGGTAATCGCGCTAGTTGCGCTAGGCGTTGCAGCCGGGCAGGCGCTCGCTGGTCCCGACTGGGACGTCATTAATCGGGCACGCGCTGCCGCGCGACAGGCCGCCGTAACCCCCAGCGTCACGCCGTCCAAGGAAGCCATGCTCGTGCAGTGCAACGAGATGTTCAAACAGATGGACGCTCGCCCTACGGGGAGTCTCCCGCGCGGTCAGGCAAGCCCAAAGGGCGCGACTGAATCCAAGTGAGGTTGTAGCTTGACCCGCGATCGGAGCGACTGATGGAGGCCAGGCGGGGCGACTATGCCCGCCTGCGTCTGCAGCCCCGAACCGCGGTGGAATCTGACATGGAGACCTGACATGAAAACCAGAGCATTGCTGGTCACCACCTTGGCCATCGTTACGTTTGGCGTAAGCGGATGGTCCGCGGCGGCGGATGTCACCCGCAGCGCTGACAGCGCCAAGTCTGGTGCACAGGAAAAGCACCACGGCATGATGATGGGCCACATGATGGGAGGCAACATGATGACTGCTTGTCCCATGATAGGGCTGCCCGCGGGAAACGAGAAGCTCGCGATGCAGATGCACGCTGACATGATGCAGGCGATGAGTGACATCATGCGCAAGTACGCTGACAAGATCCAGACGTCCCCGACGAAGTAGGAACGTAAATGTACGCGACCGACTCCTGCAGGAGTACCAACATGAAATGCAATATGAAGACGATGATCGTCGCCGGAACTGCCCTGGTGACGACGCTGGTTGGCGCCTACGCCGTATGGCCGCCAATGCATGATTTGATACTGAGCATTGGCCCCTACTTCCTTTTCTTGCTTTGCCCGCTGTTCATGTGGCTGATGATGAGGAGCATGGCTGCGCACGATGACCAAGTAAGTGCAATGACTGATGAATCGTCTGAGCGAAAATCGATCAGAGGCACATTTGGCGGGGATCGTACCGCTGGAGGGCCGGATGCTCGTCAAAGCGAAAGCGGGATGAGGGGCGGCAAGTGAACAGGTTGACGGGGCAATGCGCTGTGTGCCGGTGCTTTTGCCTGGCGGCGCAGGTAGGAGGTAGCCATGTAGCCGCCTGATGGTCGCCAAGTCTAGATTGCCAAGGAGATTCCCATGAACACCATGTGTCATAGCCATCGTACCCACCCAAATTCTGGGAGCAGCTGGAAAAGACGCTTGCGGCCGTCCACGCTCCCGGGCTGACTGCAACGAAGGTCAAGGGATACGACGAGCACCGCAATTTCTATTCGAGCGACCTGACCACAGCGCACACCAAGATTGAGATCTTTGCGGAAGAGGCCTGACGTCGAGGCCATCGCCAACGCGATCGTCAATGAGGGGAAATCGACAGTGCCAGGAGCGGGGATCGTGGCAGTCATGTCGGTCGACCGCCTGCTACATCTTCATGTCCCCGTGACCGAGTTGAAGCCGTGAGCTGGCGATCCTGCCTAGCCAGTACCGAATTCACTGAAGCGTCAGGGTGGGTACTTTTGTCTTGCCGGTCTCCCTTACAACATCGACCGTTTCCCGGCCACCGTGATTTGCGCGCGAGGTGACCGTGCGCTGCTGATGTCCAAAGATGGCAGCAAATGGGCGCTGCCGGGCGGACTTCCGAGCAAGGACGAAACATCTTCTAACGCCACAGGCCGGGAACTCCTGCATGCGCAAGCCTAATCACTGGCCAGCACCTGGATGATTGGGCAAGGAGTCGCCCCGTCGCCTTCGCCACATTTTTGGATCAGATCAGTAAGCGCTTGGTGCATGCTCGCAAGGTCGGCCAATTTTTGCTCGATAAGGGTTCGTTTTTGGTCAGCCAGTGCGCGAGTGTCCGCGCAGTCATGCGCCCCGTCCAAACTCAATAGCGCAGCAATCTCGTCTAGCTTGAATCCCAAAGCTTGTGCGCGTTTGATGAAGCGCACGCGGTTGACCTGGTCCGGCGAATAACGGCGATGGCTGCCAAGCCCCTTTGGCGGCTCAGACAACAGCCCGCGCCGTTGATAGTAGCGGATCGTCTCGATGTGTACATTGGCCGCCTCCGCCAGCTTGCCAATGGTCAGCTCCGAAGCCATTTTTCCCCTTGATTCCGTATCTAGGTACGGAGTCTAGAGTAGCAAATGAAAAAACAGTTACAGGAAAGACAATGGCCCCGCTCACCGGCAAAGGCTCACTCATCGCAGGTGCTCTTGCGGCCATCGGTGCATCCGTGTGCTGCGTGGGTCCACTTCTGCTGTTGGCGCTTGGGATCGGCGGGACGTGGGTAGGCAGCCTCACGGCGATGGAACCCTACCGGCCGGTGTTCATCAGCTTGACACTGCTGTTTCTTGGATTGGCTTTCCGCAAGCTCTACCTGGTACCGCAGGCCTGCGCGCCCGGTACCTCTTGCACCGATCCGCGTACCGGCCGGCGGCAGCGCCATACGTTCTGGATCGTCACGGCGCTGCTGCTCGGCCTGCTGGCCGTGCCGTGGCTTGCCCCGATGTTTTATTGAGAGGAGTCGATGCGCAAACCATTCATTTCCGTGCTGCTGGCCCTTCCGCTGGCGGTCGTGTTCGCAGCCCCTCCAAAGAGCGTCACGCTGGACGTGCAGAACATGACGTGCGACCTATGCCCAATTACCATCAGGAAGTCGCTGAAAAAGGTTGCCGGGGTCAGCGCCGTCAGAGTTGATTTTGGGACCAAGACGGCCATCGTCACATACGATCCGGACAGGACTCAGCCGGAGGCTTTGACCCGCGCTACAACGAACGCGGGATATCCATCCGCTGTGCAGAAGTGAGAGCATGATGACTGCTGCAAACCTTTATTCCGTGCTGACATGCCCGCACTGTGGCCACGTCCAGCGCGAAACCATGCCTACGGATGCTTGCCGGTTCTATTACGAATGCCTGCACTGCAAGGTGGTGCTGCGTCCCAAGCCGGGGGACTGCTGCGTGTTCTGTTCGTTCGGCTCGGTTCCATGCCCGCCAATCCAGCAGCAACGCGCATGCGAATCGTCAAAGCCGGCCAATGCATCGAACGCAGCGGCAAGCAGTGTTGCGTGCCATTGTGGGCAGAAATTACGGCAGCAGTAATCTTGCCGGGCAGTATTACGCCCGCATGCGGACAGCGCTCACCAGCCCGGACAGGAACGTTAGCGCCGCAACCAGCCACACCGCCGTGATCAGGCCGAACAGATCGGCGGTGATGCCGGCCAGCAGCGCGCCCACGGCATACCCCAGATCGCGCCACCACCGGTAAACACCGACGGCGGAGGCGCGCCAGCTCGGGTGCGCCACATCGCCGATGGCCGCCAGCAAAGTCGGATAGACCATGGCTGTGCCGATACCCAGCAGCACGCCGCCCAAAGCAAAGCCGTCGAAAGTAGCCGTCGAAGCGGTGACAATGATTCCGGCCGCCTGCACCCACATCCCGCCGGCTATCAACCATTTACGACCGATGCGATCCGACAGCGCGCCCGTGAATACCTGCGTGCAGCCCCAGACTGCTGGATAGACGGCTGCCAGCACGCCGATCTGCGCGAGGCTCATGCCTGCCGTCGCAAACACTAGGGGAAACAAGCCCCACGCCATGCCATCGTTGAGGTTGTTGACGAGCCCCGCCTGGCTGATGCTGGACAGATTGCGGTCGGTCAGCGACATGCGGCGAAAGATCTCCCCCTGACTCAGTGCGCTGGCGCCTGCCAGGGCCGCGTGGTTGCGCGCCTCGTGCTGGGCGTGCTGCCGGGTTTCGCGCACGGCCAGCCAGGACAGCAGCAGGCCGGCCACGACGTAGACCACCCCAACATAGAACGGCTCCGGGCGAAGCCCGTACCGCGCGGCGATCCAGCCAGTCAACAACGCGCTGACGGCGACGGCGGCATAGCCAGCAAACTCATTCAGCCCCATGGCCAGGCCGCGCTGCCTGGGTCCCACCAGATCGATCTTCATAATGACCGTGGTGGACCAGGTCAGCCCCTGGCTGATTCCGAGCAGCACATTGGCCGCGACCACCCAATGCCATTGCGGCGCCCACATTAGCACGAACGGCACCGGGATCGCCACGAGCCATCCGGCTACGAGTGCCTGCTTGCGGCCGAAGCGGTCGGACATCCGGCCCGCCAGGTAATTGGTCATTGCCTTGGAGATGCCGAAGACCACGATGAAGGACAGGATCGCCGCCTTGGCCGCAAGGTGAAATTCGTGCTCGGCGATGGCCGGCAGAATGCTGCGTTCCAGGCCTACCATGGCGCCCACGAAGGCATTGACGACCACCAGCAGCAAGAACTGGCCCCAGTTCTCGCGCAGCCCGAGACGGATTGCGGTTGCTTCCATTCGTCAGCTCGTCAGCCCGAGATTGGCGTTGACGACCGCCGCCATGTCGGCCGGTCGTGGCGGGATCGCCTGGGTCTGGGCGTCAATGAAGGTCTCGCGGTCCTGTGTCAGGCTGGGGTTCCAGCGTCGCTCGAAGCCGAGCGTCGAGGAGGGCTTGCCAGACAATCCCACCCCGCAGGCGCTTCCCGCCTGGTGGCCAGGAAAAATCTCGATCTCGTCCGGTAACGGCAGGACTTTACTGTGCAAGCTGTCATACAGCACACCCGCCATCTCGCGCTCTTGCCCGGCCAAGTCTGGGCGCCCAACCGCCCCGACGAACAGCGTGTCGCCGGTCAGCAAAAACCAGGGGGATTCACTGCGGCGCTGATCGGTGACTAACAGGCAGATACTGTCGGGAGTATGCCCAGGTGTGTGTAGGACCCGGATCTTGACATTGCCCGCGTCCAGCATCTGTCCGTCGCGAAGCGGCTGCATGGCGTAGCGCAAGGTTGATTGGACGGACTCGTGCAGGCAGTAGGGAGCGCCCACGACCTGCGCCAGCGCCCGGCCGCCCGAGTAGTGATCGGCATGGACGTGGGTGTCGATGACATACGTGATCGTCACGCCAGCGCGCTTCGCCGCCTCGATGAACCATGCCTCGTCGCCCGCAACCACATCCACGGCCACAGCCTTGCCGTGGCCGCCGCAACCCAGGAGATATGAGATGGACGCATCGTCATTCGTGCGTTGTTTGAAAAACATGGCCTATCCTCCTGGCGTCACCCGCACCCCGCGACCGCTCGTGCAACACGTCGTCAGGATGGCGAGGTAGATCCCATCAACATTCTAATAAACATTAGAATGTATAGTGTACATACTTTCCGCCGGAAGGTGGAGCCTTCTGCGCCAACTGGACTTTCGGACACCTTATGCCCACGAATCGCGCTATCAAGGACGACCTGTACAAGCAGGTCGCCCGCATTGCCAAGGCGGTTGCCAGCGAGAAGCGGCTGGAGTTGATCGAGCTGCTGTGCCAGGCGCCGAAATCTGTCGAGATGCTGGCCGCTGAGGCGAGCATCAGCGTCAAGCTCGCCAGTGCTCACCTGAAGGCGCTACGCGTTGCGCGACTGCTGGAGACCGAGCGGCGGGGTAAGCACGTCATCTACCGCATCGCCAGCGCGCAAGTGCCACGCCTGTGGGTGATGTTGCACACCTTGGCCGAAGACCGGCTGGTCGAGCTACAGGGCGTGCTGAAACAGCTTGCGGCCGCGCATGGCGAATGGCGTGGGGAGGATCGGGCCGAACTGCTGCGCAAAGCCAAGGCCGGGGACATCGTCATGATCGACGTGCGGCCGCCGAACGAATTCGCGCAAGCGCATCTGCCATACGCCCGCTCGATGCCGCTGGCCGATCTACGTACACGCCTGGCCGAGCTGCCGATGGACAAGCCGATTGTGGCGTACTGCCGGGGACCGTTCTGCCTGATGTCCGACGACGCCGTACGCCTGCTCAGGGAACAAGGCTTCAGTGCGCTGAAACTACGCGAGGGCGTGGCGGAATGGGCAATGGTGCCCGCCGGTGCGTAGGCGGTCGCGGGACTGAATCGGACCAACTGACAAGATGAAAATGCGGACCTCCGCAATTGCTTTATCGAGGTGACTCTGTACGATCCGCTGACCGACAGCAATTTCGTTGGCCAATGCCGGGTTGGCTGTCATGCGCCCCTCGCACGCCGCCGGGATGCCGCCTCGAGTAGCGAGTCTTGGGCAACTGATGTCGCACGTGTACCGATGCACGTGGCCGCGCAGAGGACCGACGCCGATGGCCTCTCTCGTATCCAGCAAGCCGCACTTGCTCATGGCGGACAATGCCTGAGCACCGCCTATCTGGGCACGAACGCCTTGTACCTCCGGCTTTGTCGCAACGAGAGCCAAAAACTGGGGCATCGAGGCCATGCAGGCCCGGGAGCGATGCTGGCAACCTTCAAATTGTCTGGTTCGAAATGGCCACTACCACTAGCCTGAGTCCGCGCAGCGATTCGACCAATATCACGCATGGCGCCTGTGCCATCGGCCATCGCCGCACTGCCGATTCACCAGGAGTACTTGTGCGAGGCCTGCCAGCATGCGTTTTCCGGTTTTTTTGATCTCACCTGCTCTGACGGCTCCCTCGGCGCGACTCGCTTCAGTGGCACCGTAGAAAGTGCCTTAAAGCGGTTCTGCAGTTCGAGGGACACGAAGCCGTTGTGGGCGTGAGTTCATCGAGGTTTTTCATAGGAACCTCAACCCGAGCGCTGCGAAACAGTAGCCGAACCGAAGTGCCGTTCTACTTCAAGCAAGCGACAGAGTCTGACGAGAGTGTAGATCGAGTATGACCCGCAACTCGACATTGTCGCGATCCTTCGCATGCCAAAGACGGCTGGTGACGATGAACAGAAGTGGTTGGCCCGGGAACCGCACAAGATCTCCAGTTACCGGAGTGATTGTCCCAAAGACAGGCGAGAGGCTCACATCGATGTCTTTGGCTGCTGCGCGAGCCGTATCGGTGAACTCGATGGCTATGACGAGTTTCATGTTGGCCCTCTTCGTGGGTGATTGAGAAGGTGATCTTCTCAATTGTTCCATGAATACGGGTCCCCCATTGCGTGCCAGCAGTCAAGAAGGCGTTGTCCGCACTACCGGTGTTGTTGGTGTGTATTCCCCTTTCACCTAGTCGAAGACGCGCCCCTCTTACCCCACCGCGCAGCGAAGTCCCGGCTCCTGGCAGTGCCGGAACGGTTGGGGATCGTTCGGAAGTGGCTTGGTTGGGACAAGACGCATGAAGAAGTGACCTTCGTCAACGGGGGCGGCTTCTTGCAACTAGAGCTGTGTCGGCATGTGATGATCCATGGGGATTGCTTGCTGACACCCGATCCGATTCTGGAGTCGGCATCATACGGCGGATCCTGACGACGATCGACTTACCAGGGATTGGCAAACAACGATTCGGCAACCACTGACCCTGCGATTGCGGCGCGCTTTTGTGAAGCATTCTGGATCCCGAGGGAACTGTTGCCGTTTGCCTCTGGCTGTTGTGCACAGCATGCTGGGGGTTGCCCTGCCAGCAGCGCTCCCCGGCCTATTCGCGCGGATCTCCGACCTATGTCTCCTCGCGTTGTTGTACCGATCGTCTAGCACTGAATGCCGTTGGCCACTGCTCGGTCTGCGCCTGGAACCCCTGCACGACACCGTACACGTCGAGGGCACAGAACCCCTTTTGCAGTAGCTGAGCCAGTACCGTCGGCGGATGGATTCCCGGCATGGGTGTGTCCATTGTCAGCTCGGTCATCGCTTCGTCACAGGGCACACCAAGCCAGTGCCGGACCTGAGGCGGGCAATCAAGGAGGGTCTTGTCGGCCGGAAGCATGAGCGCACGAGTACCGTTGCGAAACAGGACGATGTGCATGGCGTGTGCGAGGGCAAGCCTGCCGACGGGGAGGATGGAAAAAAATGCCCGCGCCGGGAGTGGGGAGCGAGCGGGAACGGGCCGCAGTGAGCCTGACGGCATTTTCAGACTAGCACTAGCTCTTCGAATTGCAAGAATTACCGGCCTCCTTCAACACACCCTGGGAGAATCCAGTGAAAGTCTCATGTCGCAATTAATGTGATGCTTACAGCGCGAATGTGGCCTCCTCGGCTCCGAAGTCGACGGTTCCCAAATCACACCGTCCCGCGATCGCGCTCGCTGTTGCGGCGCCAGACCGCGTTGCCTCTCATGGCACGGAAATGCGTCCGGTAGGGCCACGATGACTTGCAGTTGCCATCTTGCCGCGAACATGGCCTGGCCAGCTAGCAAGTAGGTTGCTGAACGATGCCGCCGACACGCCGAACCAAAGCCGCGAGATGCGGTGTTGCCCGACGACGCCCACCGAGACCGCTCCAATACAGGAACCTGCTCAGTACCTGCCGCGCCGAGTTATATTGACGATCGCTATGTCGCGGTCCTGCGCGTCCAAGCTCTATTTTGAGACTTGGGCGAGTCGAGGTGGCCGCGCGGTGGCGCTATTTCGTCAGAGGCGCAGCCGCCGTACGCCTATGCGCTTGGAGGAGGACGAGCACAGTTTTCTGCTGGTGCTACGTGTAGACGGCAGGGAGCAAGAAAAACACCGCGAGCTATTTCACGGCGAGGGCGCGAATATGAGCGCAAAACTTCTTGGGTTGCCGGGACTGACCGTCGATGAGCTGATTCAGGCCCTGCAGAAACTGTCGGACGAAGGGTACGGGGAGATGCGTACTCACGCGTTGATGGGGGCGCATACTGGCCCAATCCGCGGCGTTGGCACCGTGCCTTCGTGGGACACTGCGAATCGTACTGTGGCCCTGGTGATGGCGGACGACGACAACGACACCGCCGGTAACGTACTGCAGGGGAGAGTATGACGGAAGGCAAGCAATGACCGTCGATGTGCAACTGCGCTCACACCGAGCGTAGACCACTTTCGCTGTGGCAACGGAGGTTCTAGCGGCAGGGACGGCTTCATCGCCTCTATTCAACAGCGCTTTTGCGCGACAGAAGGACGAGCATAGTTTCTGTCCCTGCTTCGGCTGGACGGCCGGGAGCACAAAACACTCGACTTGATTCGTGACACCGTTGGTCCTGACCGTAGATGAAATGGTCGGGCTCCTGAAAAACCTCGGAGGATGGCTGCGACGAGTCGTCCACGCGTTGATAAGCGACTGCACCGGTGGGGTGCGAGGCGTCGATATCGTGCCGAACAGGGACGTCGCGGGACGAACTGCTCGTCGTAGTGCTGGCTGATGATGACTTCGACGAACCAACACTGTGTCGCACGTTGAAGGAAATAACATGCAGAGCGGAGATGATGGAGGCAATCATGCTGGATGAGGACGAATGGAAGGCCCGCGTGATGGCGACCCATACGATCCTGTGCCCCCGCTGCGAATCGACTGACATCACGCATGGCGCCTGCGCTGTGGGTGCCACGACGATCCACCAGGAATACGTCTGCGAGGCCTGTGAGCATGCATTTTCTGGACTGTTCGCGCTGGTCACCTACTACGACGACTTCCCAAGCCGTGGCTAGACCAGGCCAGTTCGTCAGTGGGTACCTGGTCGACGTAGACCCGCCTGTGCGTCCCTGCCCTGATGCTGTCGACCCGGCTGACGGCTCCGCAGTCTGCTACCGCCATTTTTTTCACGGAAAGTATGATGACCCCGTCAGGGGCCACAGTCCCACATCGCTCGTTCAAGTGAGCCAGCATTTGCTGGCCAACGATCCGTCGCCCGTCACGCAGCACGCGGCCCACTGCGCGTTCCTTGAGCGCCGGGACCAACAGATCGCCGCGCCAGTCGGGATACAACGGCCCGTCATAGACCGCTAGGCCAGCCGGCGCGATCGAAGGCGTCCATTCCAGAACCGCGTCCTGATACCCATCCAGCCGGCGGAACCCATCGAGCGCGATATCCGAGGACAAGCCATCGGCGGCGATGATAAGCAAATGCTCGCCGATCTCCGTGACCAGCGTGCCGCCGTCCGGCAGGAACACTAGACCACGGCCGGTTCAGGTCTGTTGAGACGATCTGAACCTCATAGCTCTTAGGATCGACTGAGGCGAGTTTGTCGCCGGCACCCGGAGCCATGGCGAAGAAGAAGATGGCGGCGACAATCACAAGCGCCGCCGCCGTCATGGAGTGACGCCATTGCTGCCCCCGCCCTGCAGCTTGCTTTGACTGCCGTGCCTGCGAGGTCAGGCCAGCATACAGAAGGCCGCCGAAAGTAGAAATGGAATCGCCCACCGAACCCCACGGGGTTGGGCGGGCGATGGACAGTGGTGGAGTGGCGAGCGAAAGCCCACCGAAGAATCAGGCGGCTACGGCTGGCTTGCGGGTTGGCGGCAAGAAGCCGACCTTGGCGAGCGCCTTCAGGTTGGTGTTTTCATGCCATAACCACAAGGTAATGATCGAAGCACGCAGCATCGCGCGAGACCTCAACGGTCTGTGCCGCCTTGAACGCCGCGAGTAACGCTTCACGGTCGATTTTTCCACCCAGCCATCCAAAGATGCGGATGTACGTGTGAATCTGCCGGCGGCGCGGGAGCAGCTTTTCCGCGTCTTCCGCGGAGATAAGAATCTTCGTCATGGTGTGTGGACACGCCGGGCGAAAGCCAGTGCGCTAGTGGAAAGTGGGGCAGAGAACGTCATTCCCGGAAAGTAGGAATGGCCAGTCACATCGAGTCGGGTGAGGGGTCGCCCCCTCAGCCCGCTCACACCACCGTACGTGCGGTTCCGCATACGGCGGTTCACAAACGAGACTGCAAGCGCCGCTGAGTGTCCAGCAGCGAGATCAGCCCCAAGGCAGCGAAGTAGCGCTTTGGGAAGGCGGCGCCCATATGGCTCGCCCCGGCGTTCCACCATGGGCCTCGCCCATTGCGGGCCGAGTGCCACGCGCGTTCGTCTTCCAAGCCCTGCCGACGCAGCATTGTCGTTCGGGTGGCCCGGTGCTGCGCCTGCCGCCATAGCAGACTGCGCAGGCGTCGCCTGATCCACCCGTCCAAGTCCTCCAGTGGCCGCTTGCTCTGCGTGTACTGGAAGTACCCGACCCACCCGCGCAGCACCGGATTCAGCACCGCTATGGTGTGGGCCAGGCCCCTTCCTCGCCCCTTGCGCATCAGTTCCTTGATTCGCCCAGTCAGCCTTTGCAGACTTTCCGGTGCAATACGCAGCTTCGCCTGACGATGTGCTGTCACGCTGTAGCCCAGGAACTTGCGCGCCCATGGGCGTGCGCACGTGCTCTTGCCTTCGTTGACCTGCAGTTTCAGCCGTTCCGCAAGGAACGCCGTCATCCCGGCCAACAGCTTCTGCCCCGCCGCCTTGCTTCGGACGTAGATATTGCAGTCGTCCGCGTAGCGACAGAACGCCAGCCCCCGTTTCTCCAGTTCACGGTCCCAATCCGTCAGCAGAATGTTCGACAGCAAGGGCGACAGCGGCCCGCCTTGCGGCGTGCCCTGCCTCCTTGCCTCGGCCACCCCGCCACGCATCAGCCCCGCTTCCAGATACCGCCGGATCAGCTTGAGCACCCGGGCGTCCTTCACCTGCCGAGCCACTCGCGACATCAGGATGTCGTGGTTGACCCGGTCGAAGAACTTCTCAAGGTCGATGTCCACCACCCAGCGCCGGCCTTCCTGCACATACCGCTGTGCCTGCAGGACTGCCTGCTGAGCGCTGCGCCCCGGCCTGAAGCCGTAGCTCGACCCGGAGAATCCCGGTTCGTAGATCGGTTGGAGAACTTGCAGCAACGCCTGCTGGATCAGCCGGTCCACCACCGTCGGGATGCCCAGTGTCCTCACCCCGCCCGCAGGCTTGGGGATGTCCACCGCGCGCACCGCCTGCGGGATGTACTGACCGGTCAACAGCACCGCCTTGACGCTCGGCCAGTGCACCTTCAGCCAGTCCCGCAACGCCGTCACCGCCAAGGCATCCACCCCGGCTGCGCCACCATTGCTGACCACCTTCCGGTACGCCAGCCACATGTTGCCCTTCTCGACCACCGCTTCCATCAGCGATGGCGCCTGCGCTTTCGTTTGCCCAACAGCCGCCGTGCCAGCCTCCGCACCCCCATCGGCCACAGGCAGGTTCCGCCCGCCTTCCTCCGCTGTGGGCTGCACTCGTTCGTGCATTTGGGCTTCGTCGGTTCGCATCGAGGTCTGTCGTCCTAATCGCGCTCGTTCGTGTTCGGCCCTTCAGTGGCAAACCGCCCACCTACTATGGCCTCTGCTGACTTCTGCATCGCCATCCCGCCGCCTCTCGACGCCGGTAGCACCATGGCAGCGATGCAGATCTCCCCGGGTATGACGCACCCACCTTCACGCTTATGCCTGTCGGATATACGCCGCATCGTTCCGTGCAAGTACTGGGCTTTGGCCTTTTTGGCTGCCTTACCCCGGTGCTTCGCCTCGTATCCGCTTCCTGTTCGTCAGGCCAGCGCTTTGCCTCGGGCTTCCTTCAGACCCCCAGTCACCCAGGGAACCCTTGCCTCTGGCTAACACTTCCCCTTGCCGGGTGTGTAAGGGACTTTCACCCTCAAGTGAGTGCGCCCTGCCGGGCGCACCAAGAAAAACGCCCCCTTCTCTTTCAAGAAGGGGGCGACGCTGGTCAAGTGTTGTACAGAGCCCAGAGCACCAGGCCCATCAATCAGTGTGGGGTTGCAATCGTAAAACTCATCCGACCGGTATCGATCCGATCCCCTTCGCGAGTCGAACCGGGAATGCCGATCGGCTGCGTGAAGGTGAGTCCATGGGCACGAAACTGCCGATAGAGCCCATCAATAACGTGGTTCAAGCGCTGCGGGGTGTTAATGCGGCGCTCAAACTGCGCCCCGCGAATGCTGACGACGTCCAAGGTGAAGACGGCGCTGCCCGATTGCGGGTTGGCGAGACGGAACTCGACTTCCGTACGAAAATCGGAGTCCGCATCATTGCAGATGACAGTCTGGACCAGATTGGCCAGTTGGTGAATGTTCATGCCAGCCAGGTCTGCCTAGGTGGAAAGTTGGTTCATGGCGTAACTCCAATGGAATTGGAGACACCAATCCCGTCGGGAGAGGTGCCCCGATGGGAAGAAAAACAGAGGTGCAGGCTGAAGCCCGAGAGATGCTGGGATCCGACTCACATCACAAGCCATAGCCAGTGATGAGTCAGAACGCCAAGATGCACGCCAGGTATGGCGTGATGCAAAGCAGGAAAAGATGTGCCAGCAAATGCTGACGATGTCGATGCGTCGTGGACGCGGTAAGTACGCTCATTCTATGCGATCGGCATCCTACGATGCAACGCAGGCGACCCCAAAGATCCCGCGTTCCTGATGCTGTTGTCTGGGAATCCAACGATGAAGAAAAAACCGCCCTCAATACGAGGGCGGTGGGTGTAAAACAGTGACGCAATCTACTGCTGCGCCAAGGCAACGACGTTGATGATGTCGTCAGCTTCATCGACCAGATCCGGGGTCTGCGAGATAAAGAACTCCCTCTCGTAGCCACCCAGCCGAAGCACTTCGCGCTTCATCTGCATGAAGGCACGTTTGCGCTCCGGATCCAATGGTCCGTCGGCCTCATCGGTAAAGAGGGTCTGGAACGGCTGCTGCGTGCTTTGCGCCCGGTACAGGGCAATTCCGCGCGTCAGGCATTCGTTGATCCATACCTTTTGTCCACCTGACAACACTGAAAAATCCTTCGTGCTGTCATTGTCGGCATCGAGCACCGTGATGGCAAAGCCCTCCCGGGCGTCGCCGTTGGCAAGTCTCGTCTGCGTCTCGATGGCCACCGTGAACCGGCGACCGTAGCAGGCCAGAAGCAGGTCATTGACCATGCCGGTGATCGCGGGGCCCGCATCGTCGATCGACAATGCGATGACACCGTCGTTTCCCAGCCCCTTGGCCAGCAGCTTCCACTGTGCGATCTCATCTGACAGGCGTTGCACCTGAGACTCGCGCTCACCAAAACCAGCCACATCCCGCTTTAATAGATCAAGCTCCGTAGCCAACGCGCTTTGCCGCCGGATCAAGGATTCGATCTTCCCGTCGAACGCACCGACTGCCTCACGGCAGCTGAGAATTCGGCGATCAAGATCGGCAAGCAGGCCCGTGACGTCCTCAACGGCCAAGGTGTCACGCTCACGCTGGACGCTGGCCAACTGGGAATCGACATCCTGGTTGTCACGATCAAGTCGAGACTTCCGCTCCGTTTCCTCAATGGCAAGCGTAGCAAGGTCCCTGCGTGCCACGTCCACCGCTTCGGCCGCGGCATCGAGCATCGGCTTCTTAGCAGCCAGAGCCGTCAGGCGCTGAATCTCCTGATGGTCACGTGCAATGTCGCGCTGACCGTTGTTCACAGCTTCCCGAACTGCAGGTAGCCGTTCCAGCGTTGTCGCCAGGCGTTTGGATTCCTCCTGCTTTTGGGCATAGCCAGTCCGAAGATTCCGGACCTCAATCAGCTGCCCGTCGAGCTTGCCCTTTGCCGCGTGTGCCTGAGCGAGCAACGGACATTGGGCATGAACATCGAGATCCTTGCACGGCACCTCATCCATGACAGCGGTCTGCGCCTCCAGGTTCTTGGCCAACTTCGCCGCGATTGCGCCGCGGTCTGCCATTCCCTTGAGTTCGGCAGTAAGCGCCGCATGCTGCGTCGCTACCGGCTGAAGATTTGCAAGTTCCTTTTGCAGTGCATCCAGTTCGGCCTGACGACGGCCAAGTGCCATCTGCAGGGTGTCGCGCTGCTCTGCTGCCCCCGAGATAACCGAGGACTGTGCAAGCACTGCCTGGTGGCCGGCAACCGCCCGGTCCAGATCCTGCCGACGGGACGCTTCCCTTGCGGTCGCCGCCCGCTCGTCGTCCACCAACTGCTGCTGGCGCTTGGTCAATTCACGGTGGCGCTCATGCAACTCGCGCAAACGTGCTTCGGTACCGGCAGAGGCAGCCTGCTTCGCAGCGAGGGTCGCCCGCTCCTGCCCAAGTTTGCCTTCCTGCGCCAACTGCTCGCTGCGCCTGGCACGCTCGGTGGCAAGTGTCCCGTCGACCTGTTCGATCTCCGTGGCCATTGCCGCCACTTTGTCACGCTTGCCAGACAGCATCAGTACCTCGCGCTGGCGGCTTTCCAGCTCACGGTTCAATGCCTTGGCGACATCTCCCGCCTTCACGGACATGTCCCGCAAGTAGTCGATCCCAAGCAACTCGGCCAGCAGCCTCTTGATTTCGGCAGGCAGGTAGGTCGCCAGTGGTCGTCGATTCTGGGCGGAAAAGACGCTCGTGAAGAACGCCTCGGCCGAACCCAGCACCGATTCAAGGCATCGACCGTAGGTCTCCGCCTTGCCGTCCGATACCGTGCCATCAGCCAGTTGCACAGGAATCCAGTCCTCACCCATCCTTTCGAACAGGTAGTACTCGGCCTTGCGGCTCTTCCCTGGATTACGGAACGCGAATGCCGACCGGTAGACCTTGCCGCCATGCTCCCATTCCAGATCCTTCTCCGCGCGCGGGGCGCAGAGGTGGTCCCAGTAGGAGAATGCATCGACCGACATTTTGGTCGCGTGGCTCGGCATGATCGGATACGGGTGCAGGTTGTCCATGATCGTCGTCTTTCCGGCCCCATTGGGGCCGACAATCGCAATCAGGCCGTTGCGCAGCGAGGCGAGATTCACAGTGACGCTGTCGCGTTGCATGCCGTCCCGGATCCCATGGAATCCGGTAAGCGTCAGTTTCAGTGGGCGCATTCGGACAACTCCGTGCCGTTGTAGGAATGGAGATACTCCGGCGGGACTTCCATGGCACCGTCGTCCCAGTGCGGCATATCTGCCGGGACCGGCGTGTCATGAGCTGGCTTGCCAGCGATGGCACGCTCGACAGAGCGACGGGCTGCCGAAAATTGCTCCGCAGCCATCGTCATCACGGCACCCCACTCTTCACGGCTAGTGAGGGCCCGCAGTTCGAGTTGGCTCCATTGAGAGGCCAGGCCATTGGAGAATGACCAGATCAAGTCCTGCAGTTCCTTGGACGGCGCTACGGCAAAGAAGGTATTGGCACCCGCTTCACCCAGGGCCATCACCAGCATGTGGTCGCGCTTCGCGATCACTGCGCCGCGGCCAGGGCCGAACGGCTCATACATCATGCACTGCGTAAAGCCGTGTTGCTCGCAAAGGCGCTTGGCCATGTCCGAGCGGTTGATAAAGGTTTCCTCGACAAAGAGCCAGTCCGGCCCCGCGTGGTAGAGAATCATCTTGCACTCCAAAGGAATGACGGAGTGCGCCCCGGACGGGATGCACCCGTCTGGGTAGTAGGAAAGAAATGGATACTACGGGGTCGATGCGTCCAGGACGCGGGTGAAACCAGATTTCGACTGCCTCAGGGGCAGTCGGAACATGGCTCTCATGTTCTAGGGGTTGGGCGTACTGCTACGCAAAAAGGTCGTCGGTCAGCCAATCCATCTGCGGCGTTTCCTCCATCTCGGCCTCTGCTTTCGGCGCCGATGTCGCGGGATTGGCAGTTGCGGAGACATCAACCATCCCGGCGACTAACGCTGGCACGGCATTCGTCTCGTCGATCCCAGAATCCGATGCGTCGTGCAACTGCTCCAGCACCGCATCGGCAATGGATTGCGCATCGAACGATTCGAGCATGGCAAGGCGATCGATCAGCAGGGTCGTCTCCACACCGGTTAGCTCACCCCAGCGGGATAGCTTGTCCGGAAGACTAGCCGCGCGACTGATGCCTTCTGCGCGACTGCGTACGGCAGGCAGAACCCGCGCTTCGATCTTCACCTCAGCGCTCTTGCCAAACAGCGCAACGATCGTGTCACGGTCGACCAGCTGACGATGTTCCTCATTGACCGTCCAGCGAATGCGTACGAATTTGTCCGTCGCGTCCGCGGCGATCGCAGAAAGCCTCTCCATGTCGGGCGGCCCATCGAAGTCGACGCACACGGTTTCCCGCGCAGGTGTCTCGACCAGGTTCGCCACGGCATGGCCCGGTGAAATATCCCACTGCAAGTATCCTTTCGCGCCAATCTCACCGTAGTGAAACCGCCCGATGGAGCCGGGATAGCCCACCACCCTGCCCTCACGCTCCCATTGCTGGGCGCGGTGGATATGGCCAAGCAGGAATGCATCACACTCGGCCTCGAACAGGGCCCCGATCGAGAATTCGTGATCGAAGCCTGCCATCGGTACACCGTGCTCGGTCTCGCAACCGTTCACCGTCCCATGCGAGATGCCAACAGTTCTCACGCCCCAGTTTCGGAGTTTGGCGTTCATGAAACCCGCCGCCGACAGATACGCGGCGAGGTGATCGCCAACCGCCGTTGCCGCGTTGGCAACACCGACGGCCGATGCGAGCACCGCCTTGTTCACGGTTGGCACACAGGTGAATACGACCTGTGGCAAGCCATGCAGCGCCCGCAAAGCATCGAACTCGGCATCTGTGAAAATCGCGCCATCGGACGGATGGAACTCGCCATTGCACAGCGCCACCTGGTGAATCCGGTCAGCGACGTACACGGGATACCGTGCACCGATGAGTCGGAACACGTTAAGCGTGCCCGGTGGCTCGTGGCTAAACGTTCCCTGAAGCATGACGACAGGACAGTGGCCAGACAAGCGGTGGATGCGTCGCGCAAGCGCGGCGAGAGCCGGCGTGTGAGCATCAAGACCATGATCCGTCGAGTCGCCCGAGACCACTGCCACGTGGCAACCGGATACGATCGCATTGTCCACGGCAAAGCCGAAGCAACGATCTGCCTCGACCAGGTTACCGGGCGAGTAATGCAGGTCCGAGAAATGAGCAAGCCACAAGGCTTCGCTTTCACTCAGCATAGTGGTACCTCCAAGAGATGTGCCGGCGAATGCGGCAGGAAAGAAAATGGGAAGCCCAAGGGCTTCCCATCGAGAGTCGCCAGCACGAGGCCGACAGATTAAGGAACGACGTCCGCGGCGATCGCCGCGACCTGTTCACGGAACGCGAGGGGGTTCGCCAACGCAGTGCGAAGCTCGCTTAAGAACTGGCGCACATCCTGCGGGCGCTTCGACCAACCGCGACCAAAGGTCGCCGTGGCAAAGGCCTTCAGCTGCGCCGCCCCTTCATCATTGTCCAACTCGAGGCGGGAGACGAGGTCACGGTATTGACCTTCAAGGTCTTCGCCGTCTGGCTGTCCAGCAGGTTGAAGCCCGGATTCAGCTTGCGGATCAAGCGTCGCAGATTCTGGTGTCTGAGCGCGCTCAGGGGCAGATTCGCCTTCCAGTACTGCAGCCGCTTGCGTAGCCATCTCCAGCGCCGGTGCCGGGCGGTCGGAACCGTCGAGCAGCGCGGCGATATCAATCTCCGCGTCCAGCGTGATGAGCCATTGCATCTGGCGCACCGCCTGGCCTGTTTCGTCGATCCGACTGATCTCCACCTCCTGCTTGGAGATCCAGAACTTGACGCCAACGAGCTTGCCGCGGGCCATTGCCACGGTCTGCATGGCGGCGTGCGCTTTCTGCAGGACGTAGATTGAGGTCGTGGGCAACCCGATCAGGCCAAGGCCAGTAGTGCTCGGCACCGCAAAGAAGAACTGCGCGGAGACCTTGCACAAGCCCTGCTGATACTGCGGGCATTCCTGAGGATCGCAGATGCCGTCGGGGATATCGTTGTCCTGGCGAAGGATGATGGTGCGGCCGCCCCAGACACGCTTGGCACGACTGGCTCGTTCATCTCGCTGCGGGGGAGCGTACATCTTGCAGTAGCGTCTGCCGTCCTGGCCGTACTCGGAAAAGTACTGCCGGCCGCTCTGCGTCCAGGCGACGAGCTGATTGGGCATGTTGCTCAGCCAGTCGTCGAACGCGAAGAGGACCGGGAAGCGCCACAAGCGATGCCCGTTGCCATCGCCACGGTCCTCGCCGTAGCGCTGCACGATCTCGTCGGCCACCGCTGGATTGGTGAAATCCGAACCGCGGCAGGTGAACCAAGGCACGTTCTTGGGAAACAACGGATTCTTAAGCCCCGTCGCGCGCTGGATTTCGTTGCCGATCGTCTCGAACGATTTCCCTTGCGCGAGCAGGCGATCATGAATCTTGACCGCCTCTGCGTTACCGCGTGCGGCTTTGGTCAGGATCTTGATGCCAGGGCGAATCGTGCCGATGATGGGCGGCCGCATGGGCCGCTCTTCTAGCAGGCTCCGGCATCCGCCGGGCTGTGAGTAGGTGATGGGTGCATGCATCCGTTCTCTCTCCTGTCGAGAAATTGAACGACGCTCGCCCGGATGGACGCAGCATGCTCCCGAAGGCGCAAGGCTGTGTCTGCCCCGCGCTGGGTCGTTACTGAATTAAGGAAGTTCGCTCTCGCGCCTTCCGCTAGACCGGCGACATAAGCCGCCTCACAAAGGTTGCGCCAAGCCTGTGGCATGTCCGCGTATTCGGCTCGGCGCAGGTTCAACGTTGCCGCGATGGCGGCGGAAATCTCGGCGTTCTGGTGGTGCATGAGTTGCTCCTGGAATCGAGGTCTCTCACCAGAAACAAAAAAAGCCCGCCCCGGTTTGCGCCGGCAGCGAGCTTTGTTAGGCAGGAACCTGCAACGCCACGCCCCTTCCGGGGGCGTGGCATCGAGGGAGCGGCGCACGATTGCGCGCTACTCTATGTTGAGGACGTAAAGTCGCCCTCGTGCAGCATGGTCACGCTGCACAACAACCCTTTTCGCGAACCCACAGGTTCGGCCGCAGGTTCACGGATCGGCTCGACGTCTGCCGTTCTGCCTAGGAGGGGCCTTTGAGAGAGCTCCACATGGTCCCAGGCTCGAACGGTGTCCCGCGTGCGCTCATGAAGAGGCACAGCGAGAACGCGTATTACGAGCAAATGAGGGGAAGTGTTCGGCGAAAACACTTAGCACAAGGAATATCCACACTGGTAGCCAACCAGTCGGCGCGTGCACTAAAGCACGACTTGAACAAATAGATGGACTCGCTAGGAGTCAAGGTCGATGCGTCTGTGACGCGAGGTATGGATAGGATTGTGGCACAGTTCGAGGCCACAGAAAGTCAGAAAGCTCGGCAATATCGTATAGGTTTCTCGGCTCGCTGACGTGGCATTGTGTCGGACAATTTCCTACGAGAGAGATCCACATAAGTATGGAAAATGGCCGAATCATCCGATCCCCAGTTCCGGGGCAGGGGTATTGACGAACAACCGCAGTCTTCTGACCCCGGTCGTACACCCCAATCGCCCCACCGCAGCGGACCAAAGCCGATCCAGCGCCTTCTAAGCCAGGATCGCGTGTCACGGATCGTTCCGGACACAGACAGCGGAACCGTTCTCACGTACTGCTCGGACTTCGTGCGGGACTTCTTGCGCAGTGACTACAATTTCTGCACTGCCAAGATGAGTGTCGCAACTAAGGGAAAGATTCTCGCCCTGGACACACGATTCCGAGAAGCGAACGAATGGATGGACGCGAAGCTCGCGTGGTCCCGGTCATTCCGGCGCCGCAGCGTAAGCCTCCGTTACGACAGGCGCGATGTAGTCGTGACGCATTCCCTTGCTGGGCGCCTCATCCGCCTGCTAAGTCAGCACGATCAGCTCTTTGCGAATGTTCTGGGCGCATACATGGCGGGCAACATCGATGACGCTCAGAAGGATGACGCTCTAATCGGCGCTGCCCGACATATAAACGCCATTCACCGCCTCTGCATCCCCGACAACGATCGATACTCCCGCGACGGCAAGCAGGTTGACGCCGGCGTTTGATAGAACTTCCCTGAGACCGCCAATGGACATCCAAGAGATTGCACGATTGCACACACGCTACGCTGAACCACCGCTGACCATCGAGATGCCGAGCAGCAGTAGTTCGACCCCGGCGCTGGAAGCGCCTGGCGCAACACCACCAAAGGAAGCAAAAGCGATCTGGAGCCGCTTCAGCGAAGTGCAGCGCCAAGCCATCGGAGTACTTGTCGTGGCAGCAATCGCGTTCCCCATCGGCATGTGGACTGCGTCTGGAGGCAAGCGCGATAGCACTACCGCCGCTTCAAAGACTGTGGCTACCCCACCCG
The DNA here is from genome assembly GCF_057315035.1 of Cupriavidus sp. Lineage (NCBI taxonomy): Bacteria > Pseudomonadati > Pseudomonadota > Betaproteobacteria > Burkholderiales > Burkholderiaceae > Cupriavidus > Cupriavidus sp. The sequence continues at coordinate 91,356 of NZ_DBHKYV010000017.1, forward strand.
CTGCGGCCGCCGGCGCCTCGGATGTCCAAAGCCAAGAGTGGCCCCCGCGAGAGCCCATGATCGACACCGCGCCGCACGCATCTCCGCCGGCTCAGCAAGGAAGCTCTGCGCCAGCCACCTCGCCGACACCTGGAGCATCGGAAGCGGCAGCCGCTTTGGTTTCGACCGTACCTGCACCGATGCCGTCCAATAAAAATCCTATCAAAGCTCCGGCCCAGACGGCACCCAAGTCGGGCGCTACTCCATCCATCGAGAGCAGGGTAACGAGCTCCGCCCAAACGAGTCACCAGGCCGACCCCCGCCGCAGCAACGATATCAAACTCTTCTAAACCATGACGACAGCCAACTTCAGCCTAATCCAGGCGGGCCTCAGCATCCACGGCGATGTTGCTTCGGATCACGGTATCAGTTGTTATGGGCTGGTCGGCGGCGACCTACGCTCGTCGCAGGGACTGGTACACGTCGGGCCTGAAGGCTTGATTCGTGGGACCGTCGAGGGAGACCACGTTCTCATCGATGGGACCGTAGAAGGCGATGTTGCCGCACGCGTCTCGCTCCATATTAACGGTAAGGTGAAAGGCCGTATCGCCTACGCGGGCACTATCCGGCTTGGCCCGAATGCCGCGCTGGAGGGGACGATATCGCGAATCAATGGCATCGCATACGACGCCCACTCGGCCGCAGCTTCGGCGGTTGAGGCAGCTCCCGAAGCCTCGAAAGCGTGAGCATGCTCACCCTATTTCCGCACTAAGCTCACATAAAACACCATTGTTTTGAGCTCGCGGGAAAAAAAATAAAGCCCGACGATTGAATCGTCGGGCTTTTCTTATGAGGGGTTCAAAGGCTTCATGCTCACGATCTCCTCGATCGTAAATAGCTTTTGCAACGTCAACCACGGGCCTCTACGCCCCGTAGTGTCAATGAATGCGACGATTGGCAAACGGCCATCAATGCGGCATTCAAACACCCGTATGCCACGTTCCGAGTCGGTGACGACATATCTTCTGCCATGTCGGATGGAGAAGTGAAGGTTGTTCTGACGGATTATCATTCCTTCGGCGACGATGCCTCACAGCTCGCACAGTCGCTGCACATCTGCACGACTAAACATCGGAGACGTCAGTATGTGCCACGGCTTGCCGTTCCAATAGCCAGTAGCGACAACACCATCAGGCAGCCAGGGACCCGTCACGAAGATGCGACGAAAAGCCGATTGCGCTGAGAGTTGGACAGTGGACATTAAGTGCTCCGAAGAGGATGGAGCACTCCGCCAGGGCAAGTGCCCCAACGGGTTGAAAAGATGTGTGGCGGATGCCACGGGTCGATGCGCCAGAGGGCGCGAGGTGTGGCGGAATGGTAGCAGCCAGGCCGGTGCTGTAGCAACGGCACGCACAAAAGAAAAAAAGCCACTCCCGACGCATCGGGAATGGCTGTTCAAACGGATTTGCTCGGCGCGCGCTTCGCGCGGGGCTTGCGCGTGGCGAGCTTGTACCCAAAACGCTCCCATGCCGCGGGATCCAGTGGAAGAGAGTTTGTGCGCCCTCCGGCCAGATCGACAAAGACACCGCTGTTCTTCAGGGTGCCAGTGCGGAACAACGTCCACAGCAGGTTGTATGCCTGTACCGCAATGGCCTGGTTGATCACCAACGACTGCTTCTGCAGTGCGTCGGCCATCGAGCAGGAAGGCGCCGTGTCGGCCTTGTCCCCTTTCGGGTCCAGCAGCTCCGGAAACAGGTCTCCCACATGGGGAAGCCGTTCCGTAGCATTGCCATCGACCTGGCCAAGGATCACCTGCCCGCTGTCCGACTCGTTGCCGCAGTCGAGATAGTAGCCACCATCGCCACGTTGCATCGCGCCGAGGATCGCCTTGCGGGCAATCCGCGTGTCGACGCAGCCGATCACCAGATCGCAGTCGAATCGATCGTCATTCCCGATTCGACGCGTCTCGGCGTTCCAGCGCGTACCCATCAGGTTATTCAGACGATTCACGATGAGCGTCGCTTTGGGCTGACCCACATCAACCGGGTAGAACCCTTGGCGGCCGACGTTGGTCTCGCTGACGGTATCGTCATCGTAGACCGTACAATCAATGCCCCCTGGGTGCCCGAGCTCCAGCATGGCGTGATGCAGCCGCGCAAGGTTTGGCAGCAAAGCGCTTCCGGTACCGCCAGCGCCCACAACCGCTACTTCCCATGCACGCGTGGTCATATCCTGCGGGATGCAATGCGTGAAGGTCATACCAACACCTCCTCGCGTGCAGCGTCATACCATTCGGCAGGGACCTTCTCCACGTTCTCGAAGATGCCTTTGGCGCAGAGACGCAGTGCCAGCGATGGCACCGCGTCCTGGCAGTTTCCCATCACGAACGCGAACTTCACGTCGTGCTGGTCATCGGCATTGTCCGTTGGCGAAAACCCCGCCGCATGGCGACCATGCGAATGGCAGTCGACCACCAGGACCTCGCCAGTTGCAAGCGACGGACGGTCGTAATTCAGGTGACCGCCGCTGTGGTCCAGGATTCGCACGGGAACCAGCCGGAATGCAGCAGTTGCGGCATTCCAGACGATCCACCCACCCGTTTCCTTAGGATGCTCAGCACGCGCCATTGCGGCGAACTCGCCGATCAGTTCGGCAGGAACTCGCCCGCAGCGCAGTTCGGTAGCTTCCGCCGCCTCGCCATAGGGGATCGCCGTGCGGTACTGGAAGGCACCGAGACGACGAACGACGCGCAGCCAGGGCCGCACGATTTCCAGAAAGGCGCCGTTGGCTGCGATGAGCAGGCGCTCACCGGGCCGATCCATGGTGGCCAGCGCGCCGAAGCGCGGGACCATCACGGACGGAAAAGACTGCTGCAAAGCAGCGTCTGCAGGATGCATGGTTACTTCTCCAATTTGCCAGCGATCAGATCGGCCAGCGAAGATTTCATGGGAACGAGGACTTGCTTTGGAAAGTCAGGAAACTGACCGTCCAGCATGTCCTTCCAGAAGGCATAGGTGCCGCGCTCGTACTTGACGCGCTTGCCACCGTGATTGGGATGAGTGAATGCCGAGTTGAAGAACCCGTCTTCCCAGCCAGATATCGAGGCCACATCGATCTGCTTTGGCACATGTGCTGAGCCGATGCAGATCTTCCCGTGGTTCCACGTATTGAAATACGGCGGCTCGAACAACGCGCTCTCCGGTACCGGGCGATCCTTCCCCTTCAGGGCGAAGACCTTGAAGCCAGATTGCGACGCCTGGAAGACCAGCGCGGGGTGCGCAACAATGGCGCTGCGCTCCCCCAGTTCCTCGCACTTGAAGAACACGCGACGCCGGGTGGCTGGACACCACCACGTCACGGCGCTGGGGCTGATCGACAGCACGTTGGGTGTCAGGAACTCGCCCTTGGGAAGGGCGTGTGCTGCTACCTCTCGGACTGCGTGAATCAAAGCCATGCGATTTAGGGGCACACCAGCGCCAATGATTGGACGCCCGGACGCTTCCGGCTCGATGCGATGGGCCGTGGCATAGGAAAACTGTCCCGGTCCCGGCCCATAAAGCAAGATGGCCCCCTGGAGGGCCACTTCATGCGACCGCGATGCGGTCAGGATTGCGGCCATGAGGCCTCCTTTCAAATGAAATGCTCAAGAACCCGATCCAACAGCGCGATCAGCTTGAGAGTGTCGTGAAGCGCGCTGTACTGGGCCTTGATGGAAGCAGCCGTTTCAGCGAAGGGAATGAAGCATTGAAAATAGGTCGCATAGCCGCCGTTGTTGGCGCATTCGAAGTGGTCATCGAGCACTTCGCCAACATAGTCGCTGTGGTCGTAGGCAATCGTTGCAGCGGAGTACGCAGGTTCAGCCCACTGTGCGTTGCGCATGAGCGACGTGTCTCCCATGCGTGCCAACGCCAGATCCAGATCAGCCAGTGCGCTGCACAGGCTGCCTCGCCAGTCATCCTGGCCCAGGCGGGCAAGCTGTCTCAGCCGTCTGCGACTCAGTAGCTTGAGCGGCCGGTCAGACTGGGTCCACTGCCACTTGGGAAGTACTTCATCTGGCGCGAGCGCAGCCCGCACCACAGACGGCAGATATCGCTCGATGTCGGGATCGTCGTTCCCAAACCGCTCCTTGAGATGCTCTCGCGCCTCGTCGTCATCGGTGAGCGTTTCGTAGTCCCAGTGCCATCGCCCGAACATATCAAGTAGATCATCGGGGGTGCGAATGTGAAGCGACTTACTCGCGGCCGCGCGAATCAGATGGAACGTCATGAACACCAGTGAAGGATCCAGTAGACGTAGCGAATCAGCACGTTCTGCCGTGAGCGTATAGACGGTCTCCTCTTCGAGACGGATGCCGAGATACAGCGGCGAACGCTCTTGCATGTCGAACCCGAACTCGGATATTTCGACTTCAACAGCGGCGTGGTCGACCAGCACAAAGTCAAAACTGAGCACCTTTGTCGTGGGGACGCGGATAGCCAGCCATGCATGGAATGCCTGAGAGAAGGCATCGCCGGCGCTTGAAGCGTTCGTCACGTGGCTAGCCTTGAGCACGCCAGCCTTGAATTGCTCAATAGTGAGGTCTTTGACATCGACTTCGTCGCCAATGGTCAGAAGCGCGCGCGCCGGAGTTTCCTTCGGGACTGCAGGTAGCGTCAGAAAATCATGGGCAGGTCGACGTTTGGCAACGGGATGCTGTCGCGCAGGCGTCCATGCGGGTTGTCCTGCATCGACCGCTGGAACAAACGACCGAGGGTCGAACAACATTGTTGAGTCTCCTCAGAATGTAAAAAAACCGCCCTCTCGGGCGGCTTCGTAGTGGAAGAAAACTGGCCAGAGGCCAGTGATCTCATCAAGTCAGATTTGCGCATGCGCGCCCTTTGCGCCGGCGGCGCGGACGAACGTGTAGCGAGCAATACCACCCTTCACTTCCGGACCATCCACCGCTGCGGTGGTCAGCTCGGGGTATTGAGCGGAATACACATCGCGCACCTGGTCGGGCGAGAACTGCGGGCCCACATCAGGAAGCGTCATGCCGTTATAGGAAAACTCGCGGGTGAGCTGCTTGACTTCGAGTGCCATGGCGGTTCTCCTTTACAGCAGGGAAGCGAGGTCGGTACCGGTGGACGCCGGTGCGCTCGTATCGGCTTTCGCCTCCGATTGCGTTCCGTCACCGGTTTCCGATTCGTCATCGTCACCGCTATCGCTGGTGGCGTCGGACGTCGACGGCGATGCTGCCTTGGCCAGCGCCTTCGTCGCCTTGGACGATTGCGTGGACTTGGCGGCATCGAGAATCGACTTCGTGGCCTCAGCCTGCTCGGCGAGCGAACGATGGGCTTCGGTCACGCTGGTGACGGCCGCCGCGAATTCGGCATCCAGTTCCGCCGGCGTAGCCGACAGCATCAGGGGCCTGGTCAGTGCAGGGTCTGCAGCGTCCTTGATGACAGGCATCACGACGACGGACATCGTGTCGCCTTGCATCGTCAGCGTGAGAACGACCTTGTCGCTCGCGCGAACGAGCGGGACCAATTGAGTGAACATGGTGAATCCTTTTGGGGAAATGGAATGACAGAGGGCGCCGATTGGCGCCCTCTGCAGATAGATAGTGGAATGGATCAGTAGCCCAGAACCTTGGGCACCTTCCCGGTGTAGTCGAAACCTTCCACCGCCAGCAGGCCGGCGATAACTTCGGGCTTCGACTTATTGAACAGCTTGGCGAAACCATCGCCGAGCGCCTTGCGGATACCCAGCTCGTCAGCGAGAACCTTCATCTCGGACTTGGTGAGCATTTCCAGAAAATCCTGCGCTTGCTGGAGGTTCCAGTGGTTGCGCAGATCCAGCTTGTGATACCGGCACAGTTCGCGGAGATTGCCTACCTCCACGCCGTCGATTGCAGCCACGGTCAGGCCGATCGTCAGCTGCTGCCGCTTCTGGTCATCCAGCGCGTGGACGGCCGTCAGGCAACCCTGCAGCGACGACGACGACTTTTGCTCGGTCAGCTTCTCAAAGAACTTGCCCATCACGTCGCCGGCGATATTGCGCGCCAGCCCGTTCAGTGCAACGGCCAGGAGGTACGAGTTCGCCTGTTCGGCGTTCTGCGCAACTTCCTTCCGCAGTGCCTTGCGCCAGAGGGCGGTGCGGTAATTCTTCACCTTTTCACCCTCGCTGATCGACGTCACCGGCTTGTCGGCTGCGGCAGAGGACTGGTCGCCCTTCTTCGCAGGCGCCGCCTTGCCACCTGCAGCCGGTTTGGCTGCAGGCACCTTGGTGGCATCCTTATCGGCCTTGATACGCGCAGCAACCTTGCTCTGGTTGCAAACGGTATCGAAGCACTGGCCGCTGTAGACCTTGCCCATCGAGTCGGGCAGGCCACTGACTGCGGCGCCGAAGTTCTGGCACGCGTGGCAGGCCTTCGCCTGTTCATCGCCCACGCCAGTCGGGCCTTCGACCTTCAACTGGATCCGGGTGTGGTTGTCGCCCAGCCTGATGATGCGCACGATGGGATACTCGTCTTTCAGCCCATAGGCGATGCCTTCGAGCTTCTTGCCGAGTTTTTCATCGTAGCACGCACGGTTGGTGCAGTTGCCGGTGGCAATGGCTTCGCTGAACATCTCCGTTTGCAACGACGAGTTGTGCGGACACGCCGCGCACTCAGTCTTGTCGAAGATGGCTGTTTCGAGACTGCACGCGGCGGCCTCGATCGTCTTCTTCAGTTCCGCAACGGGCTTTTTCTCGTTGATGATGACCGACAGGAGTATGTCCTGCTTGTCCTTTGCGAGCGTGGCCAGCAGTTCGGCATGGCCGAGTTGGATCGTACGGGTGTTGAGCGCTTCCAGAACGGATGCGCTGCAGTTCATCAGCGCCAGGCGCTTGTCGAGCGTCGAGCGCGACCACCCAAGCTGGCGGGCCGCTTCATCGCGGTCGCCCTGCAGTTGGCCGACAATCTTGGATGCTTGCACGGCCTCCTCGGAAGGCGCCATGTCGGCACGCTGGATGTTCTCAATCAGCGCCTTACGATCGGCTTCAGCATCGGTCATCACCTGGATGTTGACAGGCATCTCGTACCTGTCGCCGTGGGCCGCCATTGCTGCACGATACCGGCGTTCGCCGGCTACCACCTCATACTCATGGCCGTGCTCATCGTCCTCGATGGGACGGATCAAAATGGGCTGGATGACACCGTCTACGCGGACGGATTCGGTCAGCTCAGCCATCTGGGCAGGATCGAAGTACTTGCGCGGGTTGCGGCCAGGACGGATGCTGCCAATAACAACGGTAGGGTTTTGCATTGTGGGTTCTCGCGAGAATAGGGAACCCGTAGCCGCACCGGGAACGTGGTTCCCGATGGGGTAGAAGAAGATGGACTACCAGGCTATGCTGGCCGGCCACCGTACTGCAGAAGCTGGCACCAGGAGGTGCGGGGTCGATGCGTCTGGGACGCGGTAGGTGACGCGAGAATACCCGAAAACTGCTGGCCAGATCAAGAAGTGACAATGGTGACCCTACCGTTGAGGCATTTCCGGCCTCATAACTTCCCAATTGCTTCCCGTTGTGCCTTTCGGACGCTAGCCAAGAATTGGCTTTATTGCGTCATAGGCCACCAGACAACCACCCAGTCCGCAAGCCCCCAAGCATAGGAAATCAACGATCGCTGCACCTCGCTTCCCCCGATTGATGAGCCAGCGGAACGTTCCACCTACGACGACTAGCACCCCACCTACGGCGAAAGCCGGGGCCCGATGGAGCATGCCGTTGCGCTGCTCTGCGGGTGGCACAAGCTGTTGCTTCGCTTCGCCACTCCAATGCCATAAGGAAAACCGACGGCGACGGGCGTGCCGACGGTGGGCTAGCCGTCGCTGCTTTGGGAGTCTTTCTCACTGAGAATTATGTGCGCGCGGAAATCAGGCCCAACGAAGCGACCCGCAAAGGGGCGCCAGCCTTGATGCGCAAGCAATTGCAGCAGATCTGTCTTTGGAACGGTTCACACTAAGACCGCATCGCAACCACAGGCTGCGAGCCGCCTAATTTTTCTGTGGCCGCTTCGTGCTGAAGCAGCCGTTTTGGCGAAAGCGCTGCGACTTAAACACTCTCATCGCTTACCGGGACCAAGGCGGCAGCGGCGCCAACTCGCTTCGCAATGTATCGAGAAGGGCCCTGACACGTGCGGTATGAGCCCGGTTCTCGGGTATCAGCGCCTTCAGCCACAACTCGGGCAACGGATAGTCGACCAGCACCTGCACGAGCGTGCCCGCGCGCACGGCTGGCAAGGCCAGGTAGTCACCCAGAACGGCGATTCCATTGCCCGCGACGGCAGCAGCGGCGACAAGCTGCGCCTCATTGGCGCTGAAGCGCGGATGCACTGAAACTCTCACATCACCGGTCGCACTTTCAAACGCCAGCACGTTGCCGGTCGGCACGAAGTTCAGGATGTCGTGCCGTGCGAGGTCGCGGGGCTTCCGTGGCGTACCCTTTTCCCGGAGGTAGGTTGGTGCGGCACAAAGCAGTCGCCGTATGGAGCACAGGGGCTCATCAATGACTCCGCCGAAAGCGTCCGGCATGAGCGTGAGCGCAATGTCGAAGCCTTCGTCGACCGGGTTGACGGGCCGGTCCAGCGCCACCAACTCGAGGCTGATCAGCGGGAAGCGACGCAGGAACGTGTTGAATAGCTCGGCCAAATGCACCACAGCAAGGGACGTCGGGACCTTGACGCGCAGGCGACCTTGCAACTCCGGGGCAGCCTGCTGAACGCCAGCAAAGATCCCATCCAGATCGCTGACTAGGCGCTGTATTTCCGGCAGGTACTGCTGGCCAGCTATTGTGAGGCTCACCCGTCGCGTTGTGCGTTCGAACAAAGACGCCTTTAGCCGCCACTCCAGTTGGGAGATGCGTTTGGTGACCACCGAAGCGGCGACATCCAGTTCGCGCGCCGCGGCAGCGAAGCTGCACGTACGTGCTACGGCGAGATAGGCCCTGAGATTCTCTATGACGTCCATGATTGCTCTCGATTTGGAAATACTGCGACCGCGAGATGCCTTATTGTTTGCGAGAATATTGGTTTTTACAATAGTCGCATCACAATGATGCCCGCAGCACAAAAGGCCGTGGAAGTTTCCACCGCTCTTCTGTGATGGGCTAAGCCGCAGCCATAGCCGCCGCCCCCGCGACCTTGACGTGAGCACCCGCATGCCTTTGGACGCGAACGGGGGCCTACATCGCGAGCGATACCGCCTGAGCTATCGACAACCCATAGGAGACATTCATGAAAAGACGCACCTTCGGCTTAGCCGCAGTAACGATAGTCCCCCGAGCGTCTACGCAATCGTGTGAGGGACGAGACTGCGGAAATGGCCGCACCATCGCCCAACGCGGCATCAGGCTCAGGTAGCTCGCGTGGATCCACAGATCCACATTACCCGGCATCCGCATCCATTCCACACTTGCGAAAGGTCTCACCATGCTTCTCTCAACTGAACCCCTTGTTCGAAACGTCTGGTACATGGGCGCCTGGAGTCACGAGTTGCAGGACAAACCCCTCGCCCGCCAGATTCTGGGGCGCCCGGTTGCCTTCTTCCGCGGTGCGGATGGAATCGTTGGCGCCCTTGAGGACCGCTGCTGCCACCGTGCTGCGCCGCTCTCCCTGGGGCGGGTGGACGGCAACACTCTGCAATGCGGTTACCACGGCTTGTGCTTCAACGCGGAAGGCGCATGCGTGAGGGTGCCGGGCCAGGAGGCAGTTCCGCCGGCTGCACGCGTGCCCAGCTTCCAAGTTGTGGAACAGGACTCCGTCGTGTGGATTTGGATGGGAGATGCAGGCAAGGCCGAACGGTCGGCCATCCCTCGCTTCCCGCGGCATACTGAGCCGGCCTGGCGCTGGCGCGGCGCGCACTTCTCATACAAGGCCGACCATCTGCTCCTGTACGACAACCTGTTGGACCTGACGCATGTTGGCTACGTGCACCCTCATACCATTGGCGGAAACGAGGAGGAACACTCCTCTGCACCGTTGACGGTCGAACGCAGCGAACGCGGTGCCAAGGGCACGCGCTGGATGCGCGATGTCGATCCACCGGCAGCGTACACGGCGGTGTGGCCTTTCCGCGGTCGCATCGACCGCTGCCAGGTCATGCGCTTCCAGCCGGGCCTAGTGACGATCAGCATTCTTGCCAAGGACGCCGGGACCTTGCGCCATGAAGAAGACGTGGAGGACGCTTATGAGTCGTACGGCTTCCATGCAGTGACACCAGGAGCCGAGGGCAGTGCCCACTATTTCTGGTCTGTTGGCATTCCCGCAGCCCTGGACGAGAAAGATGGCGGACTTCTCGCGCGCAAGCACGAGCTTGCACGCATCACATTCGAGGAGGACCGCGCGGTGCTGGAGGCGCAGTACCGCCGCATGCTCGATTTCCCGGACCGCCCGGTTGTTGCAATTCGCAGCGATGCGCTGAGTCTGGCCGCGCGACGCATCTGGGCAGAGCTGGCGAAGCAAGAGAAGGCGCTTACTTAGCGCTGGCGAACGACGGAGGCGATACGATGGATTCATCTTCCCTGACGGTCCGTGTGCACCGGAAGCACACCGAGGCCGTGGACATCTGCAGCTTCGAGCTAGTGAATTTCGACGGCAAGCCTTTACCGAACTTCTCGGCAGGCTCGCATATCGACGTCTACCTACCGAACGGCATATCGAGGCAATATTCCCTTTGCAACGACCCTGCGGAGACACACCGCTATCTCATCGGAGTACTGAGAGATCCGTGTACACGGGGCGGCTCCGGAGCAATGCACGAACTGGTTCACGAAGGCGACACGCTTAAGATAAGCGTGCCGAAAAACCATTTCCCCCTGGTTCGAGGCGCACAGCGCAGCCTGCTTCTGGCGGGGGGAATCGGCATTACGCCCATTCTCTGCATGGCCGAGCGCCTCGACCTCGCAGGCGAGGACTTCGAGCTGCATTACAGCGCCCGATCACGGGAGCGAATGGCCTTCCATGACCGCATCAGGCAGTCGTCCTTTTCTTCGAAGGCGGTTTTTTACTTCGACAACAACGACGGCGCAGAGAAACTTGATCTGGGTAAGCTGCTCGGCGGTCCGTCAGCAGGGACGCACCTTTACGTCTGCGGCCCTAAAGGATTCATGGATGCCGTCCTTGAAACTTCGCGTGCAAAGGGTTGGCCAGAGGATCACCTGCACTACGAGTTCTTTTCCGGTCAGCCGATCAAGTCTGACGGCGACGGTAGCTTCCACGTAAAGCTCGCGAGCTCAGGCAAGGTGGTACTAGTACCCAAAGACAAGACGGTCGTACAAGCGCTGAACGACGCCGAAGTCGAGGTGCAGACCTCGTGCGAGCAAGGTGTGTGTGGAACTTGCCTTACTCGCGTCCTTCAGGGAGTGCCCGACCACCGTGACATGTATCTCACACCCGACGAGCAGGCCATGAATGACCGGTTCTTACCGTGTTGCTCGCGTGCGAAGTCGCCGCTGTTGGTCCTTGATATATAAAAAAGATCGCGCACGGCGAAGACTTATGAGAGGAATCTACGCTTACCTTGCTCATGCCGTCAGAGCATGCAGCAGGGGTTATGCTCCGCGGTTCCGGCCATCTTGCACTGGCTACCGCTCTAGCCTCCGGCACTTCGCTACTCACAATCAGCGGATTTGTCAGCCCCGATCTCCGAGTGTTGTTGAGGGACGTACGAGAAATTTACTCAATTACACCGGCGTGGCCTGTCGGGGCCTTCCGCTAATAGTTATCCGGCAGGGCACCGCGGTTTCGACCGCCCATCCTTCGCTGGAGGGAACCACGTAAATATCGTTTGTCATGATTATCTCCTTCTATAGTGGATGATCAAAGTGTCAGGCAACGGCAGCCGGTATCGGTTCTCATCCTACTTTTTGGGGGGTGCCGTAATAGCGCGGGTCAGTCATCGCGGGTTGATCTCGCCTTCCTTCAGGCAGCGGTCCATACACTTGCCGAGACAGAATTGGGCCACGCCCGTATTCACGTCCACCCGCCAAAATAATCCTGCTCAACTAGTTTCCATTTGACCCGGCGGGATCTTCACTTGCTTCGTTGCGAGCCCGGCATCGACGGAGCCCGCGATGGCAAGCATCCGGTACTCTTGGCCCGCTCACCGCCCTTGAATCGCTGGCCGACTGAGGACGAAGTGGGGCCATCATCCCAATGCGCGGCAAATAGCCACTCGGCTTCCTTGCGATAGGCGCGCCTGCTTGGCCGCCGTTTCGTACCTGGGCCGCCTCGTAATCGTTCGTTGCATTCAGCGTGCAAGCGTCTTTCGGGGCACGGAAACTGCCCCGCGAACCATCGACTTCGCGCAGAACGCACAACTGCTCCCAAGCACTATGTCGTTCGGCTGCGCTAACGGCAATTAGGGCCCGCGCACGTTCTGTCAGGTCACTTTTATCGGACGGAGAAAAAGGGGTGGCAGTTGATCTCACCTAGCATATAAGCGAACTACACACAGCACTTGCGGCCGACAATCCAATTTCCCAGAAAGCTGACTTGTTTAGCAGCCTTTTTCCGTAGCCACTGAATCTGAAAATAATTCAGCCACAACCGACCTGAGCCAACGATTCGCTGGGTCCTGATGGTACCTCTCGTGCCAATGCTGCTTGATTGAGAAACTAGGAAGGACGACAGGTGGCGAAAGCGCTCTCACATTTGCGATCCGTACAAGAGTCTGCGCAACCCGCTCTGGGACAGTTGCGATTAGGTCCGTGTTGGCGAGTAAATTGCCGAGTCCCGGAAGCGTTGGCAGCGTCAGCGCCAATTGGCGCTCAATGTGCTTCGCCGAAAGCTCGCGCTCAACCAGGTCATGACCTGTTCCTGCAGCAGTTATGGCGACATGCCTTTCTTGTTTGAAGATTGCCGTCGTCATTCGAGCGCTGACTCGAGGGTGGCCGTTGCGAACTACACAGGCGAACCCTTCGGTGAACAAGCGCTGTTGATAGAAGCCCGCTTCCAGTTCGGGCATGAAACCGACGGCGAGATCGGTTTCACCGGCCTCAAGTTGCTTTCCGGTGCAAGCCGTTATCCGCATGACCTCGATTTGGACAGTAGGGGCAATGACGTTGATGCGATTCACCAATGCCGGCAAAAACTCAATGTGGCTGATGTCCGTCATGCTGATGAAGAACTTTCGTTGCGCCTGGGCCGGGTCAAAAGATAACTGCTGTTGGGTTGCCGTGCGCAACAATTCCAAGACTTGTCTAAAGGGCGTTATCAATGCTTCTCCCTGCGGCGTCGGGAGCATTCCTGAGCCAGTCCGAACGAACAGCGGGTCATTGAAATGACGTCTAAGGCGTCCCAGGGCAAGGCTTACCGTAGTTTGAGGTATGTCTAAATTTTCGCCTGCTCGCGAAACGCTTCGTGTCTTATAGATCTCATCAAAGATGACAAGCAATCGGGTGTCCATTATTTGATTTTCTGCTGGGCGCTATTGTAGCTACTCAATGGACGAAATAGTGTCACTCGCATAGCCTTAGCGCAAGGCTCAGCTAAGGCAACTATCTGCCCAGGCGCGAGAGACTGACCTCTATAAAAAATAGGAAGAGACATTATGCCGACTAGCAACATTGTGAGGAGCATCCTGTGCGCATTGCTGGCCCTCCCAGCAGCAGGCTTTGCACACGATTGGCCAACGGGCCCGGTTCGAGTGATCGTGCCTTTCGCTGCGGGATCAACACCAGATCTCGCAGCGCGCATTATCTCGGAGCGTCTCTCCATTCGGCTAGGGAAGCCGTTGGTCGTTGAGAACAAGACTGGGGCGTCCGGGAATATCGGTACCGATGCGGTAGCTAAAGCCGCTCCGGACGGACAGACGATTGGCGTGAGTATCGCCGGACCACTTGCGGTCAACACACTTCTCTACAAGAAACTGCCCTATAACCCAACCAAAGATATCGAGCCCATCACCATTGCCGCCACTCAACCATCGGTTTTGGTCGTTGCCAAGAAACTTGGCGTCAACGATACAAAGGAGTTCTTGGCGCTACTCCGAAAGAACCCGTCGAAATATAGCTTCTCCTCGATAGGTGCAGGCAGCCTCTCCCACCTTGGTATTGAAGCGATCGCTGGTCGTTGTAACGCGGATCCTGTTCATGTTCCGTACCCCGGCTCGGGGGCTGCAGTGATGGCGATAATCGCCGGAGACGTCGACTTCGCGCTGTTGCCTGCCGCTGCAGTCATGCCTCATATCAAGGCAGGTAAGTTGCAAGGGCTTGCGGTCGCCAGCAGGAAGCGATCTCCGGTCCTTCCTGATGTACCGACATTGTCGGAGGCCGGCATAGAAGACATTCAGGCTGACGCATGGGTTGGTTTCATTGCTCCCGCAAAGACGCCCCCGGCGATCGTCGCGCGCTTGCAAAGGGAAATTGTTGAGATTCTTGCTGAACCAGCAATCCGAGAAAAGCTGAAACAGCAGTACATGGACGCTGTCGGCGATAGCCCGCTCCATTTTCGTGAGGTTATGGCGGCCGACGTTGCACGCTGGCAGCCCATTGTGCAGAAGCACAACATTAAGCTTGATTAGTCCAACAAGCGGACACCCCGTACGAGCAGGGCAGTTATGCGATAAAGAAGCGAATCGGATAGGGAAGAGCTTTCCGAACAAGTAGAAACCTAATCCTGCGTTGCACATGGTTGACGACGAAGGATGATCCTTCAAGATGGCTTGTCGAACATGGCCGGCACGCGGCATTACAGCCTTGAAATAGCCCCGGCGTCGCGAGACAACCGGGGCTGTTTTCGACTCTACGTGGAATTTTCGGTGACAGGCAGACCGTGATCATCAAGAGGAAATACTCCTCGTCACGGTAACCGCAGGACCCGAACCTCAGGATTCGTTTCGTTGGCCCTCTACGACACTCATGGCAAGGGGCTGCCGGCGTCAAGCGATATTTCATGCCAATACGTCCGAGAGCATTAGCCGATCTACTCCAGGGCAGCGATCAGACTTCTCTCTGTCGAGAGGCGCCAACGCTCTCAAGCCGCTCTGTACCCGTGCCGAGCGCTGGTAGAACATAGCCTCTTGAGCTATTCGAATTCAGTCCGTTAGCAACTGCTGGGTACCAGTGGTACATGGTTAAGATGCACGCCCGACTTGAATTTCGCTCAAGGTCTACTTGCCGTGCTTTTGTAGCCAGCCCGTGGCGCACAAAACGGATACTGACGATCATGCCGCAGACGGTCGGCCCCACATTGCCATCAATGTTCGAGGGTTCGTCGGCGGACGAAATGTCGATGAAAACTGCTGCCTCGATGCGCTCGACCTTGCCTGCCGAAGGCTGTTCTAAACAGGGTAGCGCTGTCTCGCGCAGAGCGGCTAAGGCCATTCTAGATGCGAAGCGTCACGAAGTACTTTCTCGATGCAGGTAGTCGGGACATGGGAGCAAGTCCGCCGATGCCGTCATGTGGTCGGTGCCAGTTGTAGTGGTGTTGTCAATTGGTTAGCGCTCAGGCACGCTTCTGGGAATTTCTATAGGTCGAAGCGTAGGAACACTCGCGCAGCGCTGGCTGGATGAACCGCTGGATAGGCTGCCGCCAGTCGAATCCCTCCAACAGGAGGCCAAGTTGCGCGCTAGTCAGAGCCATCACGCCACCTTTTGCGCGCGGCCAGGCGAACCGACCTCGGTTCGGCGCCACCATCATTAGTTCAGGCACTGCACCACCACGCGAAGGAGGTCCGGCTCGACTTGGCATTCAATGCTGACCTGGCGCTTGGCCGGTTGCAATCGGAAGGGACGCCCCCCGCTGGCGACGCTTCCGACAATGACTCGACTCTGGAGCCACTGACTACAACGGGGAACTGGCGCGTCGCCGACATGGGAGACGGCGAGTTGGCCTGTTCTAAGCATGCCTCGCCGCCGAAAGAACATGTACATGTTCAGACCGTGTTCCAGGCCAGCTTTATAACCGAAGCGCCTGGCACGCAGTTTCCGCAAGCCTTTGCTTCAGTTCGATCGGTTGACTCTGGGTGCCGCGCAAGTGACCACCATGCTTTCCGACAGTCTCCAGAGTAGTCTCCGCCAGATTTTGATGGGAACTACTCTGGATCGGTTCAAGTCTCGCATCTACATGCCCATCGGCGGATCAGTTACTGTTTAACTTAAACTGCGCGAGATCGCGGGGCACTCAAACAACGACGGCATCACACCAAAGGAGCAATGCTTCGTTATCGAGTTGGTGGAGGTGTCTGCCTATCCATTTGTCTTTGAGGCACTACTGCTCTGATTTGGAAGGACCGTTTTACCGCACGCAGAGCTGGTGTAAAGCAAAGCGGCCGGAGAAGTTTGGACAAAACACATGCTGATCGCTGCGATGATCGGTCCCACGGCTAGTGCAAAGAACGCAGTGGAAAACGAGTTCGTTGATTGAAACACAATCCCCACGACAAGCGGCGCCGCGACATTGCCAAGTTGCCAAAAAGCATTTGTCACTCCCGTTGCGGATCCCGATAACGAAGGCCCTGCAACCTCAGCGATCATCAAAGCAATCAGCGGGGACCATGCGAAGGCTGCCACGCCAAGCAGTGGCGCTATCCAACGGAACTGCGAATCGTTCTCGAGCTGTCCAAAGAGCAGCAGCAAAACTGAAAATGCGAAAAAGCACGTGGTAATGATAGTCTTGTGGCTACCGCCTATCCAGTCTGCCAGTAGCCCCACGAGGGGTTTCGATATGACGGCCCCTAAGCCCACGAGCACCATTACGAAGCCTGCATCCGTGGCCGCGATGCTGTATCGCTTCATCATCAACGAGTTTGCCCAGAACGCAAAGCCCCATGTGCCCCACATTCCGGCGAAGCCCGACAATGCGAGCCACATCAGTTGCCGATTCCGAATTAGCGCGATAAGTTTCAATGACTGGCGCTGCGCTTGCGCCGCAATCGGGCCGTCCCGCAACAGCACGAAACACAATAGGGCGTAAAGGGAGGTGGCGATACCGAGGGTCGTATAGATATCCCTCCAATCGAACACTGTGAGCATCTTCGGAATGAGTGCGTTTGTAACCGTGACGGCAAGCGATGTCGCTGTCATGAGCAGTCCCATCGCACGACCGCGTTCTCTCGGTTCGAACCATGTGGCGATCAGCTTGACGCAGGCGGAATAGTCACAACCGGCAGAGACCCCCATTAACGCCTGGGCAACTAGCCCGTAAGACACCGATGTCACATGCCCAAATAAGTAGGTCGAAACTCCTAGGGGAAGGATCGAGAGGGAGATGATTAGACGCGGACCAAGAAGGTCAACAGCAATGCCCCCGGCCAAGTTCGAGCAGACATAGCCAACGTAAAAGGCAGTGACGAAAACCCCTAGCGCGCCAACGGACAAACCGAATGACGTTCCGGCCGTTGAGGCGACATTGCTCCACGCAAGACGATCTACAAAGGTAAGCAGAAGCGCCCCCCAGCAGACCAGTAGGACTAGCCATCGATATTTCGGAAACTTATCCAGCCCTATTGGGACGGATGAATGGGATGTTTCGCGCAGAGGCAACAGGTTGAGGCCTAGCATGGTTGTCTCCTTACTGTCGTGCCATCGACGCGCGATGACACGACCATGGCCACGTTGTGTGGCTCTTTAGAGGTTCGTGCAGCGATGCGGCATCGCTGTGAGGTTAGTCATCCATCCCCAAGAACGCACCGTTACGCGTCAGCGTGCCTTGCAACGTAGGTACATCAACGTCACGGACCATTTCGTCTGTGGCGAGCGCAAGTGCGGCGGCCGTACCCGCAGCTTCGCCCATCACAAAGCAGGCGCCGGTAACTCGGGCTGCGGACTGGCCCATGTGGGTCATTGATGCGCATCGACCGGCAACGAGAAGATTGTCGACTTTGCTCGGAACCACCATTCGATATGGAAGATGATTGAACCCGCGCACATGGGGGATGTTGTGTTGGAACTTGAATTCGATATCGCCGGCCACATGGGCTTCGATCATCCATCCGTTGACACCGATCGTATCCTCGAAGCTTGCGCAACTCAGGACGTCGTCTTCCGTCAACTGATAGTCACCCAGGAGGCGCCTTGTCTCGCGCACTCCAATTTGCGGCGCAATATCGAGTACGTAGGCCTGCTCGAAACCGGGTGCGTATCGGCGCAAGAACTGAATGAAGTCGGCGACTTGTCGACGCCCTTCGATCTCGCCCGCGCTGATCTGCATAGCCTCAGTGCCATCAATTGCGGAGCCGTCGGGGTTGCAGAGTTGTGTGACGTTGGCTCGCCATTCAACGGCGTTTTTCTGGGGACGGATGATGGGAGTCTTGCGCGCGAATTGATGCCCGTCGCGGACTGCTTGTTCCATCAGCGCGCCGAAATGTTCCCATGCGCGACCGGCGCGTTGAGGGTCGACGCCATTCACGCGGAACATCGTGGACGGATAAAGCATGCCACCGGCGGCATCTCCCTTCTCGTATGGAGCGCCCGCTGCCGCAGCCATGTCGGCGTCACCCGAGCAGTCGATGAAGATCTGCCCGACGATGGCGTGTCGTCCCGACTTGGTTTCTATCAGGAGTGCTTCGATTTCGCTCTCTGACCGCATCACCACGCCAGCCGCGTATGCGTGGAACAGGACAGCGCTGCCGCTCGAGAGCATAAGTTGGTCGGCGGCAATCTTGTACGCCGCATTGTCGTACGCTTGGGCGGCGATTTTCCCCCCAAAAAGGCTGTGAGGCTCGCAGAGACCATCCAGCCGTGCGATGCGATTAGTCAGTTCGGTAGAGACACCATGGACTACGCGTTTGATCTCGCCGTAGACGTTTGCATGCAAGCCACAGAAGTTGGTGACCCCTGCGGCAGTGCCCATGCCACCAAGAAAGCCATAGCGTTCGACAAGCAGCGTTTTTCTGCCCGCCGTCGCCGATGCCACTGCTGCCGCGATGCCTGCAGGTCCGCCGCCCAAAACCACCACTTCGTACTCACCGAGGACGGGCGTCGACCGTGCTGCCTCATTCACACTGCTTGTCTGTTTCATGCTACGTCGTCTCCAACTTCGTTCAATGGAGACAATCTTAGCTAATGCATTTCGTGGATAGTTGATCTATATTGAGCGTTCAGTTTTCGCGGATGGGAATCAATATGGATATCTTGCTCAACTTGCGGGCCTTCCTCGCCGCGGCCAAATACGGCTCATTTTCCGAGGCAGCACGGCAGTTGAACGTGGTGCCCTCGGTCGTCGCCAAACGTATTGGTGATCTTGAGCACACCGTCGGAACCCAGTTATTCAACCGGTCCACGCGCAAGGTTGCTCTGACCGAATCCGGCCAGAAGTTCCAAACATCGGCCGGTGCGCTTGTCACGGAGTTCGACCAAGTCATACGCGGTCTCAAGGACGACGAGGGACAGCTAGAAGGCCACATACGAGTCAAGGTACCGACAACCTTGGCGGTGTTGTACCTGGGCGAGGTCTTTAGTGCCTTCCAGAATGAACACAAGCGGATCACGATGGAGGTTTTGCTGATAGACCGATCAGTGAATCCAGTCGAAGAGGGCTTCGATATTGCCATCGGGGGGCGCTCAGAAAGCTACGAGCGTGTGGTGGACGTCCCGCTTTGCCCATTGAGCCAAGTACTCTGCGCGGCGCCAGTCTATTTGGAGCGACGCCGCATACCCGAGCATCCGCGTGAACTTGCAGATCACGACTGCCTTGTATTCAATCCTATCGGCTCGAATTGGCAGTTCGATAGTGATCGCGGCCCGATCATCGTTGACGTGCCGAGGCGCCTAGCTGCCAACGATAACTCGATACTTCTAGCCGCAGCATGTGCGGGCAATGGCGTTGCAATTCTACCGACCTATGTTGCACGGAGTGCGCTCGCGAGGGGCACGCTGCTGCCACTTTTGACCGAGTATCCACTTCAAACGACCTGGCTTAAGGCGCTTGTTCCACAGCGGCGACAAGGACTCGCGCGAATCGATGCACTGCTTGATTGGCTGACACGCAGCCTATCGGGTGTGCCGCCGTGGGATAGGGCCTAGTTGAACTAGATGGGCTAACCGGTTTGCTACGTCGAGTTTTGGTTCTCCGGTGCACAACGGAGGTGGCTCCTCACGCAATACAAGTGGTCTGATCCCGACTGAGGGGGAGGCTCCGCGATCCATGAAGCAATATTCCAGGCTTGAGCCCGCACAGGAGGGCGATGAAAAAAGGCCGGCGATGTCGCCGGCCCAACGTCCTTGAACCCACGAAGGCGAGTCAAGTGCGATATGAGCTGTATGCAGAGTGTCACCCGAGGCGAAGGTCCTTCTTGCCGATGTCGTTCAGAGGCGATCAACGGCCCGTGGGCATGGCGACGGTCGAAGACTCCTGCCAGGCCTTTGTGGTCAAGGTCGGTCCGGGGGTTCGCGAAAGCAAGATTTGCCTCCAACATCTTGCTCTGCTTGCCTTCGCTGGCTTTTGCAGGCTCAGCCTTATTGGCAGGTGTAACTCGTCGTAAGTATCGGGTCACCTGCGACGAAAGCTGCCTTCATGGGATAGACGCACAGCGGGTAGGATTTCTGCGTCGGGAAGGTCGCGGTCACAGCCGTCGCGATATCAATACGACCAGGTGCAATACCCTTCTCTACCCAGTTGGTCAGCGCGTCGTAAAGTTGAGCGTTGGTGGGCAGCGGTGGATTCGCGTTCGGATTGGCGGAACCGTTCGACAGGCCGTGGAACATCCCGGGGATGAGATAGAGGCGATAGAAGTTCTGCACTGATGCGGTGCCTCCCATCTTGGCGAGAACGCGGTTGTAGTAGTTCACCGATCCACCTGTCTTGATTAGTGAGTCGGCGAGGCCGTGGTACATAATCAGCTTGCCCCCGTGATCACGATATGCAGAGAGGTCCGGGTTGTCCGTATCGATGCTCGAAAAATTCTGCTGCAGCGCGAGTCCGCGGTCAGCGGCATTCGACAATTGCGCGTAAGTGAAGGTTTTCCACAGGTTTGTGCCGTTACCCGTCGCATTCACGAAAAGCGGGAGACCATAGGAAGGGTCCTGCAATTCGAGTGCGACCTGAGAAGAACTGTTCGCTAGTGGCCCTCCGAGGAAGTTGGCGAGACTAGATCCTCGCGTCGGTCCGAACCAGCGCTGTCCAGAGGCCAATGTCACGGCCGCGCCGTTATCTGCCGAAGGCATTGGAATGGTCCCGTCTGCCGTGAAACCGTACCAGATTTTGTTGAATGCATTGGCCTGTGCCGGCGTCACGCAGTTCGCCGTCGTATTGGTGCCACCGTTGGCCGTGCAAAGTACCGTCGGGTCCAGACTTGGGTCATATGTGCATGTCGCTGGATCTGGAACATAGCCCAGATGCTTCCCGCCGACCATATCGCATGCACTGATGGCCGCGTTTGAGACCAGGCTCTCTTGACCGGCCGTGGGACGAACGCCGGTGAGGTCCCGCTCCATCACAATCTGTGGGAACATGTGCCCGGTACTGAACAGCGTCCAGTTGATCGCCGGGGCGCCGGCGAGGATGCCATCGAAGTCCGTGGGCAGGGCTTGGGCGGCCTTCATCCCTTGCCGCCCACCGGTCGAGAATCCGTTCCAATAGGTGTGCGCTGCAGCTCTACCGTAATAAGCCAATGCCAGTGCCTTGGTTTTGACCGCAAGCTCGTGGATGCTGCGTTCCGAGAAGTCCTTCCAAAGAGCCTGGTTGATCGTGCCATCCGGATTCATTGCGAACGAACCGGCATTTGCGGTATTGGCATGGCCGGTGTCGGTCGAGCCAGAAACGGCGCCTTCTTGCATCGCCGTCGTGGACACCGTCCCCGCAGTGTCGCTGGCTATGCCGGCCAGCGCAGTCGTCGACCCTTGCACGCCACCAGCCCAGCCGCCATTTCCCTTGAGATGTACACGCCCGTTCCAGTTCGCTGCCGTGGGCAACCAGATCTCCATACCGATGCCCGTCGACGTCGACGGTGCGTCTGCGGGACCGGCATTACCCGGCCCGACGTTCAGCTTGACCACGCATACGTCCTTGGTCGCGACGGGAGTGTTGGCATTCGCCGTGCCGGTCAACAGCAGCGGCTCGCCTGCCTTGAACGCCTTGACGAGCAGCACACTGGTGTTCGCGTCAGGCATGAACTTCGTCTTCATCGTATCGTCGCAGGTGAGCGGTGCCACCTGTGTCGTAACGGAAGTGTTGTCGGAGCTATTGTTGTCGGAGGAATTGTTGTCGCCTCCGCAGGCGGTCATTGCCCCGGAGAGGGTCGCGAAGCCCAAGTAGAGGGCCAGTTTCTTCGGTGTGATAGTCATGTTTGTCTCCACCGCTCGAGTTGGCGGCAATCTTCACAATCGCAGTTCAGAATTAAGACCCAGGCGAAGACTAGCTCGTGCTCGTCCTGCCCGAGGTATGCACCATCCGCATGCAGCCGCTGTACGGCGAAAGGCCTTCCCCACGGGAGGCAAGCCAGCCGCGCCACCGGAAATCAAAGTTGCAGAGTTGGGGGCGACCAGAAGATCCGGGGCTACGCCGAACAACCGCTGATGCGAAGCACTTCAGAAGATGTGTTTGATGCCGGCCGCAACGCCTGTCTGGTTGGCGCCCGGAGCGACAGTCGTCGCAAGAACTGCACCTTGGGTAGATGTGCCCTTGTTGTTCATATACGAAGCGTTGACATACAGGTCAGTGCGCTTCGACAGGCTGTAGAGCGTCGAGAGGGCGTAACTCGTCGCGCCATTGGGTGAGTTGCGTACTGAGTTGTGATAAACGCCCGCTCGTAGCGTGAGTGCAGGGGTGATTGCATAAGAGCCGCCCAGCCAATATAGATTGGCATGCAGCGACGGCTGCGCGAGCGCGCCTTGCTGATAGCGATAGCCGGCCGTGACCGTATAGGGGCCTGAGCTCCAGATGAGGCCGGTTGCATAGCGGCGCTCGATGATATCCTGCGTTACAAGCGAGGTGCCGCGTCGTTGGTCATAGGCGACGACCATGCCGACCTGCCTAATCGTATAGGATGCGCCCGCGCTGATCTCCTGGCCAACGCGCGGTGCTCCTGGAACTTCCCCCCCGTTGGTGATCGTGCCGTCGTATCCGGCGCTGTAAAGCCCCGTCAGCATCAGATTGCCGAAGTTGCCGGTGTACTTGATGGCGTTGTCAGCCCGACCTACAAACTGGCTGTCTTGCGAGAGCAGGCCGTAGCTTGCGTAGCGCGTTGGATCGAGCGGCACGAACAGGTCGTAAAGTGTGTTGTTCTGGCGACCCAGCGAGATGAGGCCGAATTTGCCCTCGATGCCCACATAGGCCTGCCGCCCGAACAGACGACCACCCTGTCCAGATACCCCGGTGTCACTATTGAAGCCGCTTTCGAGTACGAACACCGCGTTCAGGCCGCCTCCCAGATCCTCCTTGCCACGAATGCCCCAGCGCGAACCAGCAACGTTACTAGGGGAAACTCGGTACGCGTTGCCCGTGCCGTTGGCGCCAGCATGGTTGACGTATTCAATCCCGGTGTCGACCAGACCATACAGCGTGACGCTCGACTGCTGTGCCAGCGCTGCGGGAGCCACCAGGCTTGCGGCGGCGGCCGCTAGCAGTGGGCGTGTGAATTGATGCATGTCTCCTCCATCTTGCTTGTTGTGATGCCGTCCTGTTGACGGACGTGTGAATCCCCGCGCAGCACCAATTGCGCAGCGTGGAAAATGAAACGGTGGGGGCTCTTCAGTCGAGCCGAACTAACTCTCGTCGAAAGCCAGCGAGGGCTCTCTACATAGCTCCGGGCGCTGAGGAGCGTAGACGGCAGTTTTCGTTGTCGCCCAATTCAGATGCTCGCGTGTTCGATGAACACTGCCAGCCCGTCGGGCGCAGTTATAGCTACGGCAAGCTCTTTGGGAACGGTTTTCAATGTGTCTTCGCCAGCGGTGTGCAGGGGCATGATCGAATCTTTTAGGCGACATATGCGACGTGCATACTGTAAAGATTCTTCGTTGACGCTATCACGCTAATTCGCAACAGCAGAATGCGCGATTGGGAAAGATTGGGAAAGGGGAGCAAGCGATGAACGGAGCCTGATCAAGACATAGACAAGAGGTCGGCTATGGGAAGCCAGCTTTCCTCGGTGCGCCACGGGTGCTCAAACCGGTAGGTCGCAGACTCGCCGCGCACCATTCAGCGCTCGGCCGGCGCAGTGAACCTATTCCAACAGCCAAGCACGCCGGACGATATCTCCGCACCGATCGGAAAGGCGATCTTCACGCGAGGGCAGGCTCGCGGAAGCCCGACCTCGTCGAAGTTATCAGGCATTAATGAAGGTCATGGGACATCGTTTGCCTAATCGAATTTTCGGGACAAATGGAATGAAAACAAATCGTCTTCAGTCCAACACAATGCCGGCGCGCTTGATCACGGATCCCCACGAAGCAGTCTCAGCTTCCATCATGCTCTTGAACGACTGAGCCGTGCCTCCCATCGGAGCGGCACCAAGCAGGTTCAATTGATCCTTAAAGACTTTCGACTCCATCGCCTTGTTTGCAGCCTTATTGAGGCGGTCCACCACGTCATCTGGAACATCGGACGGAACCACAATCCCGAACCATGCGTAGAGCTCGACGTCTTTGATTCCTTGCTCCGTCAGAGTGGGAACAGCAGGAAACTGCGGAGCGCGCTCACGGCCAGTCACGCCCAAAGCCTTAAGCTTTCCTGCTCTTAAAAGGGGTTGCGCGGAAAACTGGATGTCGAAGTAGACTGGCACTTCGCCCGCCATGACCGCAGTAAGCGCCTGTCCTGAGCCTTTGTACGGGATGCCGTTCATCGAGACGCCAGTGGATTGCTTAAAGAGCTCAGCCCCCAACTGTGGCATAGTGCCGCCCCCTGATGATGCATAGTCAATCTTGCCGGGGCGCTCCTTTGCCATGCGGACCAAATCCTGAATACCACTCCCAGGAAAGCTCGGTGCAGTCACCACAACAAGCGGACTTCGAAACACGCCAGCGACCGGCCGGAAATCCCGCATAGCGTCGAACGGCAGCTTGGAGTAAAGCCATTTACCAGTGGTCAGTATGTTGCTGCCCATCAGGAGAGTGTATCCATCGTGCGGTGCTACAAGTACCGCCTTGGTGCCGATGATTGCTCCGGCGCCCGGTTTGTTTTCGACGACGACAGGCTGGCCCAGGAATGTGGACATTCCGCTAGCCACAGCGCGCGCAGTGGTATCAGACGGTCCGCCAGGTGGGTATGGCACAACTAAGCGCAGAGGCTTAGTTGGAAAAGTCTGTGCCATGACCATCTCGCACAGAGTGCTTCCGACGGCAAGAGCGACGAGCAGAGCTCGCCAAAGCTTGGTACGCATTATTGTCTCCTTTTTGTTATCTTTCCTGTGCCGTGATCCCGCTCTAATTGAATGCGGTGTCTTCCAGGCTAACCATGCCAGAGCAAGCGCGAAGTTCTTCTCGTACCTGTCCAGCGTCAATCTCTGCTAACTCAATGCCATGCCTTGTCGCCAACGCAGCCAGTTTTCCGCTTGCCTCACCCAATGCCATGGCGGTGCCCATATGACGACTGCCACCATTTGCGGAACGCGTCGCAGAGATCGCTCTGCCGGTCACCAGCAAGCCGGAAGTCAGCGCAGGTGCCAGGCAGCGCATTGGGATTTCGAAGGGATGGTCTGGCATCCACAAGGAGATGCCGGTCCCCGCAGCCTCATGCAGATCCATTGGGCCGGCGCCCAGCGCGATGGAGTCATTGAAGCGCTTTCCGCTCACGATGTCCTCCTCGGTTAGGGTGTAGCGGCCGCGGATCCTCCGTGTCTCCCGCACGCCAACGTGTGCGGCGATATTTGCCAATGTTGAACTCTCGAAACCTGGCACACGCTCTTTCAGAAAGCCGACAATGGAGTGCACTTGATCTCGCCCCTCCATCTCAGCACGACCCAGATCCACTGGGTCTAACGCATCGATGTTCGAGATTCGGCTCATCAAGCAGATTGCATCCGTATCCCCGGGCGTGCTGCAGAACGAGAGACTTTCCCAGAAGATCCGACCGGTCTGTACCCCTTCGAGGGCCAGGGCGCGCTTCTCTTCACGCGGCAATCCACGAAAGCGGGCGACGTCAACGTTTGAAAGACGAAACACCAGAGTGCAAGGCTGTCGGCGACGTCGCAACTCTTCCTCGCCACCGTCGAACGCGGCTCCGCTTGCTGCTGCGACTGATGCATTTCCTGTGGCGTCAATCACCACTTTTGACCGGATGGCACTACGACCGGCGATGTCTTCCACGACAACCCCCGCAATCTTTCCGTCGTGCATCATTGGTGCAACGACTCGTGAATGTAGCCTCACGTCCAGGCCGGCTTCCTTGGTTAACCTGTCGGAGGCGATTTTGACTATTTCAGGGTTAAATGAGAAGTTGACGATTGGGATCGGACTATTGCTAGCTTCTGCCAAGACATAGCGGCTGAAGCCGTTACTGCCTCCCATCTCTTCCACCAGTTTGGTAAGCTCCAACGGAAGACCACCCACGACCCGCGTCTCTCCGTTATAGAAACCTAACCATTGAGCCACCATCGCATACGTGCCGGTGCCACCCAGGCAGCCGGAATGCTCCAACAGTAACGTCTTTGCGCCAGAACGAGCTGCGGATACAGCCGCAATGAGTCCCGACGCACCGCCGCCAGCGACCACTACGTCATACTCCGCCACGATCGCTGTATCGAGCCGTTCCTCGTAGGTGCGTGCACACATCGAATCGTCCTTCATAGCATCCTCTTCCCGATGTTCATTCGGCAGAAATATGGTTTCGCTCAATCACGGGCTTCCAACGCGTAAGTTCTGCCTTCATAAACTTGCCAAAGTCTTCCCGCGGAATTGGAGCAGGCTCCATCATTTGCTGCCTCAGTAGCGCGACTACATCTGGATCTCGCAACGCCTCAGCAATCCGCTTGCTTATCTCATCCGCTAGTGCCGGTGGTGTCTTCGCCGGCGCAATGAACCCAATCCATGCGCTGCCCACAATGTCGGGATATGTTTCTCGCAATGCCGGCACGTGCGGTAGAAGCGCCGCGCGTTCAGCCGTCGAGACTGCGATCGGCACGACCTTTCCCGCTTTCACTTGGCCGATCACGCCCTGGGCCGGAAGGCATGCCATCTGGACATCGCCTGCGATAATGGCTGTGATTGCCTGTCCAGCACCGGCGTACATCACCGGTACGACCTGAGTATCGCTTCTCATCGCTAGCATGGCCATGACCAAGTGGCCGAGCGATCCGCTTCCGACGTACGCATAGTTGTACTTGCCAGGGTTCTTTTTAAGTGCTGTGACGAGCCCAGCCACGGTTGACACGCCCAGCGATTTGGTAGCAACGAGGAGACACGGTTGGTTCACCCCTAGCGTCAACGGAACCAGGTCTTTGAACGGGTCATACGCCATGGACTTGTAAAGCAGTGTGTTCATGACTAGTGGGCCCGCAATGCTCACGCCGATAACGCTTCCGTCAGCCGGCGCCTTTGCAATCTGGCTTGTACCAATCATTCCTCCCGCACCGGGTTTCGAGTCAACGATTACCGACTTGCCCGACTTTCTATGCAGATATTCGGCCACAACTCGGGCGACGGTATCCGTGGTCGTTCCAGCACTGAAAGGATTGATAATTGTGGTCGTCTTGCTCGGCCACTCTTGCGCGCTGACGCAGCTTGCCGCGAGCATCGTCAATCCCGCGAACAGTAGTTGAAGGATCTTGTTCATCTTCCCGCCCTCCGCTTATGCGCGTTCCAGCCGCTCAACTTGCGAGCGATGAAAATAAGCGTTGCCGTTGAGAAGGAGTTTCTGCACCTCTGCAGCAGGAACTTCGGATGGCAAGCGGTTGGTCGCTGTCGCTACGGCAGCTAGCGTTCCGACCGCCTGCCCCATTGCCATCGAAGTCGCCATATGGCGAGCGCCCGCCATTGCTTCTCGCGTAGAGCTGAGCGTACGTCCGCACACAAGAAGCGCTTTAACACCATTGGGTATTAGTGCACGGAGCGGGATTTCGAAAGGTGAGGGGGGCGCATATAGCGTAATGCCTGTTCCGTTCGGGTCATGCCGATCCATCGGGCCGGCACCAAGCGCAATGGCATCGTCGAAACTGCGCTCCTCCATAATGTCTTCTTCAGTGAGCGTGTAGGAGCCCTGAATTCGGCGGGTTTCACGCACACCAACGCGCTCCGCAATGCCTGCCAAGACGGCGTTTTCGAAGCCTGGAATCTCACGCTTCAGAAAGGGGACAATGCTGGCGATCTGACGTCGGCCCTCTTGCTCAGCGTTCGTTGCATCTCTCTCTGATAGAGCGTCGACTCCTGTGATTCGACTCATGAGGCAGATAGCATCGGTGCCCGCTGGGGTGCTGACAAAAGACAGGCTTTGCCAGAAAAGCTCCCCTCGTTCTAGTCCACCAAGCACAAGCCGGCGGCGCTCCGGCGATGGCACAGACTTAAACCGGGCGACGTCAACGTTCGACAGCCGAAATGACAGCGTGCAGGGCTGACGTTCCCCAGTCTTTCCAAGGTCTTCACCGTGACACTCAACACCGGCACTCGCACAAACTGCGGCGTCGCCCGACGCGTCGATGACCGTGCTGGCGAGGTAAGCTCTGCGTCCTGCTACCGTTTCGGTGACTACTCCGCTAATTCGTCCGTCGGCCACGAGCGACCGGGAAAAACCTGTGTGGAACAGCACCTCCGCGCCACTGTCCTTCACAGCAGCATCCAGTACAACCTTCAAAGTCTCGGGATTGAACGGAAGCACCCGCAAGCCGAAGGGGGTGCCGGCGGCTTCGCCCATCACATAGCGATGGAACCCGTCAGATCCGCCAGCAATCTGCAGTCGCTCAGCGAGCTCAAACGGAATGCCGCCAACGACTCGAGTGTCGTGATGAAAGAAGGCAACCCATTGCGCTACTAGGTTGGCCGTAGCAGCGCCGCCTAGACACCCTCCACGCTCGATCAGCAAGGTGCGAGCCCCAGCTCGTGCCGCAGCGATGGCGGCAACGGTGCCAGACGCGCCGCCGCCGACGACGATCACGTCATAGGTTCCGGCAACCGGCGTGCGAAGGTGCTCTTCTATAAGAGTTTGGTCGTGCATCTGTTTGTCTCCGTATGACGGATTGCGAAGATCCGTTTTTTGGGAGTCTGAAACCGGAGGCACGGGACGACAATCAAGTGTTCACATATGTGAACACTATATGAGAATCTGGGGCAAGACGGTGAGATTGCGCTCCTCCGCTTCACGCCCGATCGCCGCCGAGCACGTGCGAAGAGCTTGTTCAAGCTCATTCATTCGTGCTTCGCTGAAGCGAGCGGCCGGAAAGGCGACACCAACACTGGCGAAGACGCGACCATGAATGTCTCGAACGGGTGCGGCAACGCCAACAATCCCCGGGGTAAATTCGCCCATAGAGGTTGCAATCCCGGTTGCTCTAATTTGCTGAACTTGCCTACGCAGTTCTGCCATCGAAAGGATCGTGCGATCGGTTAGCCTCGCCAGCTTGATCCTCTGGAAGTAATCCTCGCGCTCCGCAGTGGACATCCAAGCGAGCAATGTCTTGCCAGCAGAGTGTGCGTAGAGAGGAGCGCGAACGCCTACGTGCATAGCGTAGAGGACTGCCTGGCTCGAGTTGACGCTGCAAACTCTCTCGGCCATATCGTCGTTTAGAAGACTGAGGGCCGACGATTCACCGGTGGCGGCCGTAAGCCTTTCCATATGCGGATACGCGATCTCCACAAGTTCGCGCGTCCCGCGTCCGCGACGGGCGAGAGAAAAAGCGCCTTCCCCGAGACGTATGGCGTTCGAATTCTGTACTTGCTCCACGTAGCCGCGGGCATCCAGATTATTCAGCAATTGGGTCAAACTGCTTTTCGGGATGCCAGTGCGTCGGGCGATCTCCGCGTGGGTCATCGCCCGACCGGTGCTGGCCAAAAGCTCCAGGATGTCGAGCACGCGATCCGCTGATTTAACTGTTACCAATCAGTCACTCCGCCAAACTTTGATTTGGGCAGTCGGCATCGCCAACGGTGAGGAAATAGTCATCCTAGTCGGCGACGCGATTTGCCTAGCTTCCAAGCCACTCCAGACCAGCCTGCTTCAGGTTGCAAGGACTCGACATTCTGTGTGAACAAAAACGTAGCCTCGTCCGCTGTGGGCGCGAATTGCTAGACCAGCGCCCTTGCGGCCTCTGCCTGCAACGCGGTCGGCTTGAACTCACGCTCGAAAGGAGCATGCTGAAACCAGTTGTCGAACATGACCTTGGGCCTTTAGACGAGCGGGCACATTCGTGAGGATATCCGAACGACCGAACCCGACCCCTTCTGAGACATCCAATTGCCCGAAGATGAGCGGCTCTTTTGGCAGATGACCGGTCCATGGGTCTGCCTGTACTCCAAACATCACCTGCGCGGGATTGATCGCGACGTTGTCAAAGGCTGTTATCGACGGCGACCATGCCGTGCCAAGGCACCCCACGGTGGTCATCCCTATCTGCAAAAATCGAGAAGGCAGCGCCACGCGTCGCCTCACCCAAACGGGAGGGGTGTGCGCATACAGAATTCCGGAGGGGCGTGCATTTTTTCGGCGAACCTGGGTGGGCGCGGTTGTAGTATTCGGCTGCCTGGCCTGAGACTGTTGTCCTGAGGTCTGGCTTCCCGCCGCAGTCAGCGGCCGCGCTCGCAAAGCCCACCGTACAAATGCGTCCCTGTTGTCGCGTAACGTCGTCTGGTCTCCAGCGCCGCCGACGATGTAGTTCCACACCATCGTCGGCAGCCGTCGTCGCGCCGACGGCGATCAAGAGATACCTGTTCCACACCAAAGCACCCAGCGAGTACGTAGGATCGGTCCCCATCTCGTCCATCGCTACATAGTTTCGAGCCGCTCATTCGAGGCAAGCTCTGCACTACATCATCAATCGACGGTGATATTCCGCTCCTTGATTATCTGCGCCCACCGCCGACCCTCGCCGTTGATCATGCGGGTGAGCTCGGCGGGAGTGCTCGAAACCGCTTCATACCCTCGTCCCTGCAGCTTTTGAATGATGTCTTCGCTCTTCAGCGTCTTTTCGATCTCGACCCGCAGCCTATCGACGACGACCGATGATGTGCCCGGCGGGGCAACAAATGCCGACCAGCTTTCGAGTACAAGCTGCGGAATCCCCTGCTCAGCTACTGTAGGCACCTGCGGAAGAATTTGAGCTCGAGCCTTCCCCGTGACGGCGAGCGCGCGAAGTTTGCCATTCTGAACATAAGGCAGGATGGTCGCCGGCGCCTCGAAGAAAAGGTCAACCTGACCCCCGAGCAAATCGTTCAGCGCCGGCGCTCCGCCCTTGTACGGGACGTGCGTGATGGCAATCTTCGCTTCCCGGCTAAGTGTCTCACCGGCAAGGTGCGGCGTCGTGCCGTATCCCGGCGAGGCGAAGGTGAGCTTTGAGGGCTTCGCCTTGGCAGCGGCGATCACATCAGCCAGCGTTTTGTAAGGCGACTGGCTGTTCACTACGAGAACCAGCGGGAACTGGCTAACTGTACTTATCGGGGTGAATGATGAAGGCTTCACCGACTTACCCTTCTGGAGATAGGGCGCAATCGTCAATGTGCTGGCGTTCGGAAGAAACAGCGTGTAGCCATCCGGCGCAGCCCGCGCGACGTTGGCCGCAGCAATCAGGCCGCCCGCACCCGCAATGTTCTCGACGATGATGGGCTGTCCAAGTCCGCTTTGCATGCGGTCAGCGATAACTCTGGCTACCACGTCCGACTGACCGCCGGCGGGAAAGGGCACGACCAGTTTGATTGGCTTCGACGGATAGAGGTCCGCGGCCACCGCGTTGGGGTATGGCGAGGTCAGCGCCATTACAAGGGCAAATCCGCCCAGCAGTTTCTGTAACATCACGGGTTGTCTCCAATATTTTATAATTGCGGGAAATCGGCCTCCCGCTCAATAGCCTGCCAGCCGGTCGACCTCGTTAAGAAGCGGCTCCCCCGAGGCAAGCCGCTGCAGGTTTTCGATGAACTGCTCGACTACGGGACCAACGGATGGTTGGGCTGCAATGTGCGGCGTGACAAGGATCCTCTCGTGACGCCAGAAAGCGCTGTCAGGGGGTAGCGGCTCAGTTGCAAAGACATCCAGCGCGGCTCCGCTCAGGTGCTCCTCGTTCACGAGCGCCAGTAGGTCGTCCTCGATCACGATGCCACCGCGAGCCACGTTGACCACGAAGCTACCTTTTGGAAGCTTGGCGAGAAGCGACCGTCCCAACAGACCCGCGGTCTGAGGGGTGCTTGGCAGCAGGCATACCAAAAAATCGGACTGGCCAAGGAACGCGTCCATGCCTTCCTCACCCACGAACACTGGCACACGTGACGCGCGTGCGTCAGAGCGGGTCCATCCAATGACGTTGAATCCGAGCGCGGCAATGACGTCGGCCACAACAGCGCCGATGGAACCCAACCCCATAATTCCGACGGTAACCTGGCGCGCATCGGGCACAGGCAGGCGTTTCCATTCGCCCGCGGCATGCTGCTGCTCCATCTTCGGCAACGAACGGAACTGCCGCAAGACCTGTAGGGCAACGAACTGCGCCATGCTGAGGCCGAGCCCCGGCTCGACCGCACGGGTAACCTTGACGTGCCCCGGAAGGTCAGGGGCACCGATAATTCCATCGGCTCCGGCGCCGACGGAGGCTGCCAACTGCAGGTTAGGCAGGCGCGGCGCGATGCCAGCGGGAAGTTTGAACGCGAACAGCGCGGTGACGTCAGGGTCCACGTCCGCACCGATGTCGGTAACGATCTGAAGTTCGGGCGCGCGGGCGCGCAACGCTTCGTAGCGTGCAGTGACGAAGTCCGACGTCAGGAGCATGAGGACTTTTGGGGGGCGGGCAGTGCGCGGGCTCATGCTTGGGTTCTTTCGTATGCGAAGTGGGGGTTGTGACGGCGCGCTTGCCGCACGAGGAGCTTCCAGCGCAAGTCAACGACGTCCGGCCGCTGAAGGAAACTCTTGGTCTGACGAGCCTCCGCCGCAGGCAGGAGCTTCGGAGTCCCGACAGCCATTGCCTGCAGTTGCACGCGAGCAGCGAACTCGAGTACGGTGGCTGCAATCGTCGTTTCCGCGATCGATGAGCCGACAACCACCGACCCATGGTTGCGAAGCAGGATGGCTCGATTCGTCCCCAGCCATGAGGCGATGCTGGCGCCTTCCTTCTTGTCGAGTACGATGCCTTCAAACTCGTCAAATAGCACGATGTCCTCGTAGAACAACGCGCCGCTTTGGGTCACGGGCTCCAGGTTGCTGCCGGCGACGCCCAGCGCCAGCGATGCCTCGGAGTGTGTATGCAGAATGCAGCAGACCTCGGGCCGCGCCTCATAGATCTCGGTATGAATGTTGAGCGTGGGGTTGCACGGAAGCGTGCCTGTGATGGTGCGCAGTTCGAAATCGGACTCAATCAGCTCGTCCGCAGTTGCCTCCTCGAAGCCATACCCGTACGGAATGCTCCAAAAGGTTCGAGCACCGGGCAAGCGAGCCGTCAAGTGGCCTGAGATGCCACTGCCCTGCCCATCCATGGCCAGAATCTGAAAGGCATGCACCAAGTCGTGCAAGAGCGTACGCAACGCTTCGGATTGGTTTGTCATGGGTTTCATCGTCTTCATGTTCATGCCGCGGTCTCCGCCGGGTGGCTGCCGAGGACATCGACGGCGGTGGCGTCATAGCTGAAGAGCCATTCGTAGCGCTCCCGCACGCGATCCTCGTTCCACTCCCGGTCCACGTAACGGCTCGCCTCTGCTTCGTCGGCGAGAAGAGGGTTGTGAAAGCGCGCCGCGTTCGCTGCCGAACCGAGCACGATGCGCGAGGTGCGTTCCAGCCGTAGTTCTTGGTACCGTGCAAGGCCCGCCACCGGGTCTTTGGTGTGAGCAGCGAGGCAGCGCGCGAGGACGATGCCATCCTCCAGTGCCATCACGGCGCCCTGCGCGAGAAATGGCAGTGTCGAGTGACAGGCATCTCCGAGCAGTGTGGCCCGGCCAATCGTCCATGTATCCATTGGCTGTCGGCTAAGCAGCGCCCACTTGTAAGGCTGCTGGATACCCTGGATCAGGCGGTGGACGGCTTCGTGCCAATGCTTAAAATCGTGCAGACACTCTTCAACGCTGCCGCGCTCGGTCCACGATTCGACCTGCCAGTCGTTACGCTCGACTATGCCTACGAAGTTGACAAGCTCACCGTTGCGCAGTGGGTAGTGGATGACGTGCGCGCCGGGTCCGATCCAGTTGGTGCCGATACTTGCGTGCAAATGGGATGGTAGCTTCTCACGCGGCACCAGGCCGCGCCAAGCGACGCAGCCTGTGAACTGCGCATCGCTCGGGCCGAACATGGCGCGTCGAATGCGCGAATGCACGCCGTCCGCGCCAATCAAGATGTCGCCACGGACGCGCTCGCCGCTCTCCAGTTCTACCTCAACGCTGTCGGCATCCTGCCTGACGCCTACCACTTTGGCCCCCAGGCGGATCGCATCGGGTTGGCTCTCACGCACGCGGCGTTCCATCAATGCATGCAGGTCGGCACGGTAGATCAAGTAGTACGGGAAGCCATACTTTTGCACCGACTCGGCGCCCAAATCGAAGAGCTTCCACGTCTGACCGGTGCTCCACAGGCGCACCTGCTTGCCGGCGGCCTCTGTAGCAATATGACGCAACTCGTCACCGAGGCCGAGATCTGCAAGGCAGCGCGACCCATTCGCGCTGACCTGAAAACCAGCGCCGACCTCGCCGAGCTGGGGCGCCTGCTCCAGAACCGTTACTTGGAAGCCGCGCCGGATCAGGGCGAGTGCGCAGCAAAGTCCCCCAATGCCGGCACCGGCAATTAGAATCTTGGGATTGGTAGTCAGCATAGCTTCTCTTTCACTTTGGGCTGGCCCTGATTGGCCATGAAGCAATTGCAACGCATGCCGACACTTTTGAGAAGTTAAACTATCAAATCAATTAATAGCTCTGGCTAATGAATATCAGTACCCGACAGCTCCAGGCGTTTCTTGCCGTGGCCAGGCACGGAAGCTTCACGCGCGCGGCCGAAGAAATCTTCGTCACGCAAGCGGGACTCAGTCTGATGCTCAAGGACTTGGAAACGCAGGTGGGCGGCCGACTCTTCGATCGCACCACACGAGCGGTTCACTTGACCGCTGCGGGTGAATCGTTGCTTCCTACGGTGCGCAGCATGCTGGCCGACTGGGAGCGCGCAACGTCTAACATCGGTAGGCTCTCGGCTCAGGCCGAGCAGCACGTGACGCTGGCAGCGACACCGCTTATAGCCGCCAGCGTGCTGCCGAAATGGCTTCAGGATTTCCGCGAAACGCAGCCGAGCATTCGGGTGCAGGTTGCCGACCTCGACCGCCGGCAAATTTTGCTGGGCATCGAATCAGGCGAGATCGACCTTGGCCTTGGAGCCTTCTTCAAGCCCGCAGTCGGCATCGAGCGGCAGTCGCTGGCAACCTTCCCAATGGTCCGCGTTAGCGCGCGCCCGTTCAAAGCGAACGGCCGAAAGGGTGGCGTAGGACAAGACGTGCCTTGGTCCGCGCTGGCCAAAGACCACATGCTCGCGCTACCTAGCGACAATCCGATCCAGAAGCTGGTGGATGAGCACCTCCGTGGGCTAGAAGGTGCGCCGACGCGCAGTGGTGCGTTACAGAACATCCAGACCATAATCGCAATGGTGGAGGCTGGGCACGGAGTTGCGGTATTGCCGGCGTTCGTTGCACCTGCCTGCAGTCGCTACCAAGTAGCGGTACAGACGCTCGTCGAACCCGTGGTTCCGATCGAATTCTTCGTCGTAAGCAAAAAAGGCCGTCAGAAGACAGCACTTGCTGCAAAGTTGATCGATGCGCTCGGAGGACACTTCCGCACGATTGCCACAAATCATGTTCGATCGAATCGGGCGTGATCGACGCGTGGCCGGAAGAGGCCGGAAGAGGCCGCCACCGCGCAAGAAGCACCGCCTTCAAAAAAACGTCCTCGGGAGGAGGGCGTTGGGAATGGGTCCATCTTAAAGAGCTTCCGTAGCGGGGCGCTACAGAAACCATCTTATGGCCAGTGCGGCCGATCATGACCCCGAAAAATCGCTAGTTTCGATGTCTTTTCCGCCATCAGAACAGCGCAAGCTGGTCATAGGCAGGAAGACCCGCGTGGCAGGCGTGGTTATGCGCGGCTGCTCGGGATCCGCGCTCACGTGGAGCATGGACTATCCGTTGGCTTTAGTAGCGTCAGAGTGTAACGCGGAGGGTATTGGCTTCCTCGGCATCAACGTACTTCGGCGTAGGGGTTCCTTTGCTTCACGGAACCGCTTGAGCCGCAGCTTCGCGCCCCAACCGTCAAAGATGTGAGCCAGCGTGAAACCAGGTTGCCTATGCTATCGACGGATAGAGCGTTGCCGTGGATCACAATGGCGGGGATGTCCAGGAGTGACGACTGCACGTTCGCCATGTGGAAGCACCGCGCGTCGATGTAGATACAGGTTGCGTGCATTGTCTGCTGGTAGTTGCGGCCAGCATCGTCGATTGCATTCGCGCAAACGATCACCATCTCACAGGCGCGGCATGCGGGCGCACTGATCATGACGAAGACGTCCCAGTCAATGTACGGATTACCATCGCCGATATTGAGGGCTCGCCATAAAGCGTGAGACGAACTCGTGTGTGCGTTGACAAACATTGGGAGCTACCGTTCGCCTCCGAACGGCGGCGT
This sequence comes from Cupriavidus sp., assembly GCF_057315035.1. Lineage (NCBI taxonomy): Bacteria > Pseudomonadati > Pseudomonadota > Betaproteobacteria > Burkholderiales > Burkholderiaceae > Cupriavidus > Cupriavidus sp. Next base: position 127,998 of record NZ_DBHKYV010000017.1, read on the forward strand.
TGTGGATACACCGGGCGTCCGCGCGTCTTAGGAAAGGAGTGATCGACCGACGCTGCATGGCCGGGCGCGGCCCGACGCCGAGCACAACCGAGCGTTCCTCCTGGACCGGTCCGCGTAGGGCAGAAGACGACCCTAAGCGGCCCGTCAGATTGCTCCAAACCGGGGAGTACCACGGCGCCTGGCCTCACTTGGGATCAGGGCCTGAGGTCCGGCTGTGCCCGCCGGATTCAACTCCACTCGTACCGAGGGCGTGAGCAATATGGTGATGCGCAGGGTCATGCGTTCACTATCGATATCGGTCACCTTCAACGTCACCACTTCGCTGGCGCGCAAGCCGGCGCCATAGGCGACCGCGAGCGCGGTCTGGTGCTTCAGGTTCCCAGCGGCCGCCAGTACGCGAGCGACTTCGTCAGGACTGAGGACCACGGGCAGGGTGCGTGGTACGCGTACGGGACGCATCTTGGCCATGCGTTGGGCATCGCCGAGCGTCACTTCGAAGAAGAACTTCAATCCGGTGATCGCGGCATTGAGCGAAACCGGGGAAATGCCGTGATCGACCAGATGGAGTTGATAGCGCCGTAGGTCCTCGGTGCTGGCCGTGTCGGGAGAGCGGCCAAGAAAGGCCGCGAACTGGCACACGGCGTGGATGTACTGGCTCTGAGTCTTGTCCGCAAGCGTGCGCATCCGCATGTCTTCGATCATGCGCTGGCGTAGTGGGCTGATGGTAGGCGTGGCGACTGACATGGCTGTCCTCCTGTCGAGGCTCGAGGCGAATTGCCTCGGTCCTCAACATAGGAAACAGCGCTGGCGGTTGAGTCACTTCGCGCTTTGCCGGAGGGTTACCGCGCGAGCGGTTTAGTCCACTGGCCGAGAAGCGCCCGATCACGATCTCGGCCCTAAGACTTCATGAGCGAATCACCTCCAATTCCCCTTGCCGGGTTGTGTAAGGGACGTTCACTCTCAAGTGAGTGCACCCTGCCGGGCGCACCAAAAAAAAACGCCCTCACTAGGAGGGCGGGTAGGAACGGGTCCATCTGAGAGAGCTTCCGTAGCGGGGCGCTACGGAAACAATCTTATGGTGGTTTATGGGGGGTGAATCCCCCGAAAGCTCAGCTATTTTGGGTGTTTTTCTCCGGCAACGGGCCGATAGGTCTGGCCAGCATGGTGGTTACCGCCCCGCTGACCCGCCAGCCGCCCATCTCGGTCTCGAAGACGCCGTGAACCAGACGATCGAGACAAATCATCTCGACGCCATCGGTCTCCAAGGTGCCAAGGATTCTGGCGACGGTCGTGCCGCGCGTACCACGCCGCTTGACCGTTGCCACACCCTCGCCCAGGGCGATGCTGCACTTATTCGCTTTCATGCTGCCTCCTTGAGCAGTTGACGTTGATCGCGGCTCTTGCGGCCATGAAGCGCCGCCAGATCCTCGACAAAGGCATCGAGAAGCGTGTCCATATGCAGGAACGCCTCATCTTCCAGTTCCGGCGTCGCCCAATCCAACCCGGCTTCCATGGCGTCGCGCTTGTGCGCCACCATCTGGTCCTGGTAGACATCGATGCTTCCCGGCAGGTGGAAATAGACCACCTTCAACTGCCCCTTCCGGTTCCATCGCAGAGCACGTCGCATCGCCTGATACTCGATGCGCCACGTCCACGAGCGGTCATAGAACAGCACGTAGTCGGCGTTGGGAAGGTTGTACCCTGCCCTGCCCGAGCCCTTCGTGCACAGCAGCCCCGTGGCCGTGCCGTTCACGAACCGCTTGTCCTTGTCGGCCACGCGCTTCGTAATCGGGATGCCCCCATGGAACGGCACCGTATCTACGCCACGGGCCTTCAATTGCCCGGCTATCAGATCGATCACCCCGGGATTCTCGGCAAACAGGATGGCCTGTTTCCCTTCCGCGGCGATCGATTCCAGCCGGTCAATCGCGGCCCGCTGTTTGCTGGTCAACTGCCCCAGCGTTCCGACACCGTCTACCCCATGCTGCGGGTAGTTGGCAGCGAAGTGCACCGCGCGGATACGCGCCAGGATCGCGATCAGGTTATTCGAGCGTCCGTCTGAGCGACGGATTTCCCGATACCAGTCCGCGAACTCGTCGGCTGTGCGCAAGTACAGGGATAGGTGCACCGGGTCCCAGTCCGTCTCGACCACCTCGACTGCATGCGGATCAATCTGGATGTACCTGGCCACGTCAGGCTCGCAAACCAGCCGGCGCTTGACGTGGGGTGCAAGCATCTGGCGGTACAGCGGCAGGTTCCCGATCTTGGGCACCTCTCGTTTCGCGCCGTCCTGCAAGCTCTCCGCAAACTCCCATGTCACCCACTCCAGGACAACGAAGTCGTCACGGAACCGGTCCACACCCCGCTGCGCATACTGCGCGGTGGCCAGCCACTGGCCATCGAGATAGCCGCGGCGGTAGCCATAGGGCTGGGCCGCCTTGCCATCGCCGCCCGTGAACGCGATCAAGCCGAACACGTCCCGTGGGTAGTTCGCAATGGGGCTCCCGGTGAGGATGTAGCGGCGCCGTGCCGAAAGCTGCCAGAGCGCGCGGCTCTGGTCGCTGTTCGGGTTGGACAACCGCTCCCCTTCGTCAGCAACCAAAAGCCCGATGCGGCGTCGCAGCCGATGGGCGTAGGTCACGCGTTGGGAGGCTTTCCTGCAAACCGGCGAGCGCAAGCGCTCGTAGGCAATGAGATTGATCTGCCCCAATGCATCAAGGCTCTCCGGCGAGTCGATGACCTGAACGGCCTCCGGCGGCAGGATCTGGGCCAGCTCGGCGCGCATTTCTGGCACCAGCCGCGCTTCGACAACGATCAACCCATGCTTGACCCCAGATAGCAGGATCAAGGCTGCGGCGAGCCGTGACTTGCCGCACCCCTGTTCCCAAGCGGCTACCGCGCCGCACGGCTTCTGCAGCAGTTCCACCAGATCATCCTGCTGGAATTCCCAGTTCAACCAACGGTCGATACCAAGCGCCTGCATTCGCCGACGCAGTGCCAGCGCCTGGCCCGGCCACTTGACTGCGAGGCCTTCGTGTACGGTTTCCCAGGTCTGCATCGACCGGCTCACAGCAAACCGGCTCATGAGTTCGTCAAGCGTCAACACGAACTGCGCGGCACCCGCCTGAAACGCATATCGGCCGTCCGGCTGGCGCGTAAATGCTACGGTCTCGCCGGCCTTGATTACCGGGCTGCCCCATTTCAACGGATCCACGACATGGCTTTTGAGGGCCACGCCGGACATGGCTTGTGCTGCATTGACGCCCGTCGTCCAGACCGTGTGCCGCAAGGGAGTGGCTTGGCGCGCGCTGCGCCGAATCCGCTTCCCGAAATGCTCAAGGAAGCCGTGCACCAACTCGGGAACACCGCCAGCCTCGCGGATCAGCTTCAAGAAGCTGTCCAACGCCGCCATCGGATCGTCCTGCACCAGGTATGCCTCAAGGTCGAATCGCCCACTGCCGGCGTAGCGCATTCCTTTGGGCAAACGCTGGCCGTCCATTGGCACGATTCGACTGTCAAACACCCGGTTGAGCACCATCGCCTCGACGAACCCGCAGTCGAAACCCAGGACAATCCGGCGGCCGTCATGGACAATGCGTACCCGTTTCTGCGAGGTCACGGGCCGGGTGATGGCCGGCCCAGCATCGTCCAAGACCTGATGGTTCAGACGCGGCTCATGGAAATGCCGATCATCCACGTTCAGATCCAGCTTCGGCAACGGGATCGAGAAGTCGCCATGGGCTTGGCGCACGACTCTTCCCATGTGGTAGCGACCGAACACGGCAATGGACGTGTGAACTGTGGCGCCCTCCTCGCGGAAAGCCGACGCCGGCAGATCGAAGATCCCGACCACACGGCGCGCCGCCGTGCTGTGCGCATCCCGGTGGTCCAGGACGTTCGCAAACCGGTCGACGAAGCTCGTCGGCAGCAACGCCACCACAACCTGTGCCGCCTCAAGCGCTTGGGCCAGCGCGTACTCGTGACTGAGGGCGCTGGTGTTCGGCCCGAACCGGCCCCACGTGGTGCAACCGAACGGCTGAAGGTGCGGCGATTCGAGGTGGATCGAGAACGGCGGATTGATAATGGCCACATCGAAATGACGCGGCTGGATCTCCTCCATCCCGGCCATGCGGAAGCTACCTTCAAAACCTACGGCCTCCACAGACTGCTGAACTGCTGCGATCGCCGGTTCATGCACGTCGACACCATACAAGGCGTGTACCGCAGGATCGGCGAACTGCATGAGCCGCGCGGAACCAACAGAATTGTCTAGCACCGACACCTTACGGCCGGGGCGCCAGCTATCCACTACGCCCCACATCAACTGGGCAATCGCGTCGGGAGTAAAAAACTGGGACAGATGCCGCTGACGCGCGGCGTGCAGTTCGCCCATATGGGCAATCTTGTCTGCCTGCGAACCGAGGCTGACGATGGCCCGCAAGGGCTCGTACCAATGAGTCATTTTGGATTCCAGAAAAGAAAATGCCCCGTCGATGACGGGGCAAGGAGAAGAAGCCAGGCTGCTTAAGCTGCAGCTGGCTCGGATAGATACTGGGCGACGAACGCCAGGAGGCCTTCGCCAAGTGGCGCGGAGAACCGCAACTCCCAGTACTCGTTGTATTGCAGAACGTGCAAGCCCGGGAAAGTCCGTCGCTGCTGGGCAGCAAAAACTTCCCCATGGTCGAACTGACGCAGGCAGCCCGCCAGCGCAGGTTCGCCTGCATCCTGCGCATAGGCGGCCAGCGCGAGCAGACCAGCCCGAAGCTCACCGTGCTCCTCGGCCATAACTCGCCGTGAAGGACGCGCCGCAGCCACGGGCACCGAGGGCGCCTTGAGCCGCAGACGCGTGACTTTGGCGTGCCTGCGCACGGCATTGGGCTGATCCAACTGCAGCGCCTTTGACAGTGTCTGTGCTACCTGCCGATATGCCATAGCGCGACCATTACTTTCGTAACGCTCCGCAAGCACCCGCCAATAGCGATCGAGATCGGGCGTCTCGCCGGCGCGGATGGCCTCCCAAATGTTCGGGTGGCCATTCACGGGAATGCGTGTCTCATCGATGCACACTGGAGCGCCCTCGATCCCAAACTCCTTGCTAGCCCGATCGATCAGGCTGACAACGACTCGCCGAAGAAACCGGCGAAGCTCGCCAGCCTGGTCGATTGGCTGAGGAACGACCGCATCTGCTACCCGCACCTGTACCGCTAGTGCACTGACCCGCTCAAAAGCACTGAGCGAGGCAGCCTGCGCCGATCGAAACGCCTCAACAAGCGCGTTGTACATTTCAGTGCCGCTCCTGCATGGCTTCCTGGCCGTACTCCCCGACAAACAGCATCAGGTCATCCGCCAACTCATTCCCGAATTTGAACTCCCACTTGTCGTTGAACAAGGTGATATCCAGGTCCGGAAAGTTGAGCTTTTCGCGTGATGTGTACTCGAGCTCGTACAGGTTGATGCTTTCCAGGCGCCTGGCCAGCGCTGCGTTGCCCGCTTTGCCCGCAAAAGTCGCGAGGCCCATCAGGCAATCCGCAGTGGGCTGCGTGCTGTGATAGCCCACCTTGCGGCGGCTCGAATTCCAGACGGTCTCGGTATAAACCGGCTTCTTGAGCACCACACCCGAAGCGGTTCGCTTTACCTCAGCGTTACGGTGCAGATTGAAGTTTCGGACGATGCGCGACGCCGCCTGCCGGTAAGCCGTCGTGGCCCCGCCATCGCCCTGGTAATGCGCGGTGAGGGACGCCCAGAGCTTATCCAGATCCGGAATCTCGCCTTTCTTCAGCGCTCGCCGGATATCGAGGCCTGCGCGCTCATACTCGGCTTCGTTCTCGATGTCGAGTCTCGCACCAAGCGGCGCAAATTCCCGTCTGGCCCTGCTGATGACGCTGCCGGCCAACTTGAAACAGAACTTCTCAAGCTCGTTCTCCTGTCGATATTCGGAGCGCACATCGACGGCGAGGAACGGCTCAACTGTGCCGGCATCTGCCAACGCCTCGCGCTCGAACGCAGCAGCATCCTGATACGCCTGGCGCGCGCTGCGTTGGGCAGCAATAAACTTCTCAATGATTTGGTTGTACATGTCGGTCTCTAAAGGGATGCGGGGAGACCGTTCCATCGGGAAGGTCTCCCGAGGGAATGAACAAGAAGAACAGCGCGGACGAACCACGCTGCTACGGCTTCAAAGCGCCAGTTCCTGCCAGTGATTGGCTGACTTGCGACTCACATCGGCGGTGGGCTCCTGACGAACCGTCGCCTTACTACCATCGGGCAAAACCTTGACCTCTTTTATCGTCCACGCCTTCGAGTTCGTAAACGACAATGATCACGTCGACATAGGGCTCATCAAAAGAGGTGCCGTGCGGAACCCGAAGGTCTCGCACGGCTAGAGATGGTCAGTTAAGACCGTAGCTGATATTGCTTTCCAGGATCATCTCCCGGGCTGCATGCTGCCTAAAGCCGCTGAGGTGGTGGCGAACCCAGTCGCCGGCGAGCGCATTCACGCGCCCTTCATCGCGATAGACATCACCACCAAACCGCCGATATAAGAAGGCATGAAATGCCTCATGGGCAGCCCCTGCTATACCGCGACCGCTCCGGGCATCGAGTCGATTTAACACGACCGTCGGGGCGCTACAGGCATAGGTAACGACAGGCACATCGTTATCCCAAACTATCTGGGACTCCAAGCCGTTGTTGAACTCGAAAAACTCGCCCTCTTTGACCAACGTCAGCCCGGGCGTGCAACTCGTATCCAACGACACGGCCTCTTCACCGAGGATGTGGCGAACCACATCGATGGCAGTCCAATCGGCTTCCATATGCATTACTCCAAGGAGATGCGCGGATAGCCATCCCTTGCGGGGCTGGATCCCCGCAAGGGAAAAAAGGACGTGCTCAGGCCGGATGGCCCGAGAAGTGAGAAAATTTCGAGAGCACCCACAGCGTAGCGATGGCCAAGGCGGCAATCACCAATGTGGAAAGCTGAAAGGACAGCAGCGCGAGACTCGGCGTCGTAACGATGAAGTACAGCGCCGCGAAAAGGACTACGACCAAAGCAAGTACTGCTATGGCGGTTTCCTGGGTGTCAATGACGGGCATGGTGGCTCCAATGGAGGATGGAGCCATGCCCATTAGGGACAAAGCCCCAATGGGTTGAAAAGAAGTAGATGGCCGGTACGCCGGCGAGGTCGATGCGCGGTAGCGCGGAGAATCCGGGGGATAGTACCGCGTGCCAGCGGCCTGTTCAAGTACCGAGCTTCATCGCCGGCATGCAATCCTCATAGTCCGTGCGGAGCGCGTGCACTGGAACCACATTCGCCTGCGCCTCAGTCGAAACCAGCGCTGCCATCTGTGCCGCGTATGTGACCAAGCCGTTAGCGCAACGCACCACATTGTCGATGAGTCCCATCGGATAACCGGTACCGGACCTGGACATAGGATGCATGCCCCCGTGCGTAAAGCTGTTCATGGCACGTAAGGATTGCTGGCGGTATTCGTCGAGATGCTCCACGATTCCTTTCACGCGAGGGTCTTCGAGTTTGAGCAGCTCGTCGAACATTACCTTCAGGCCCGGGGCCCTGTCCGCAGCCCGCGCCGACTCTTCACTAAGCGGCTCGTGATACTGCCGTACCCATTTCTCGCCTGCCGCTTCCAGCAGCCAAACGCCACGGATCAGGGTTTCGAACTGCGGTCGGAACAAAGCCATCGCTGCATTTGGCATCCTCATCGTGAGCAGCGCAACGGCGCCGGCGGCGTGCTCTACCGACATTAATGCGCATTGGTAAGCAGAGATCGTCCGGGGATGGTCTTTCGGGGTGGCACGGGCCATGCCGGCTACAGCGGCGTTGTGGAAATCAGCCGAGCGGCTCAGGATATCGACGGCCATGTGCTAGGCTCCCTTCGTTGCCTGCCGTGCCAGGCGATTCGCCGCGCGCAGACGGTTCACCACGGCCCAGCGCCGCTGCGAAACCTCTTCCGGGTTTTCCAGATTGGAATAGTCCTGCATTGGCCCATCGCCAATGAACGGCTTGTAGTCCTCTGGAAGCTTGCCTTGCGCCTTCAGCTTGTCGCGCTGCAGTCGCCCTAGCCCATCCGTTGATTCGGTGATGGCCACATAGTCCCAGCGCGCTGGCACGGCCGCTTCAGAGAACCAAACCTCCCCTTCCCCCTGGCCCACGAGCGCGACCACGTCGTACACGCTACCCACAGGCGACGGCACAGCGCGCACCTCGAAGCGCAGCACCTCCGGGCGGGGATGCCAAAACACACGATCGAGGTAGCGCTTGAAGATGACGGCGTCCAGCCGGGCGATATCGCCGTACTCCGGCTCTCCGGGTGCAATGAACTGCGGCTCGCTTTGGGGACGGTTGCCGAGGGATACCTCTCGGCTTATGGGTGTGTGCGACATGGCTTTCCGGTAAAAGGCGCCCCAAATTCTATAGCTTTCGGGCCTAAACCCGATGGAAATAACCCTGAGAATGGTTGGCGGCGAACTTCGCCCGCCGGCCGCCTTGACTTCGGCGTGGGGCCGGTATCTTGGGTTTAGACCATCCAATACCTACCCGCCATGCGATTTACCCGACACGGACGCCACGACCCCATCAATTTCAACACCCGCCGCCAGGCTGCCTTCACACGCAAGCAGCAACGCGAGCGCGACAGGTACCCGCTCTTTGCGGAGCACGTCGCGGCCGAGCAGCATTCGCCCGACGAGGAGTTCGCACGCCGACAGCGTCGTTCAGACAACCTGGAACGCACGACGCGCACCCTGCACGCCAGGATCTGGCGCGAAAAACGCGCTGTCTACTTTTCCCTCGCAGCCGACCTCCAAGCCGAAATCCGCGCCAAATGGTTGGCGTGGACGGGTCCCACAACCCCCTTCTATTTTGCCTACATCGTGGATAACGTCAGTGGCGAGTACGCGCGGCGCACGGAAGCCGCCCGCGAAAAGGAAGCGGCTATCCGCCTGCGCATCCGGGCCATGCTTCCGGAACAGACTGCCTTGGAAATCGCTTGATGGTGCCCACTGACGAGCAAGACGCCGTGGTGGGCGCCGTCAAGGCCGGTGGCGCCTTGAAGGTGAAGGCGTATGCCGGCGCCGGCAAGACGTCCACACTCAAGCTTGCCGCCCAGGCTCTGGGGCGCAAGCGGGGACTCTACATGGCGTTCAACCGCGATATCGCCGACGATGCCGCACGTAAGTTTCCCACCAATACCAAGTGTCGCACCGCACATTCCGTTGCCCGCGCCGCGACTCGGCCGGAAATCAGCCGCAAGCTCGACAATGCGCTTGAGCCGGCGCACCACCTTGCCGTGCGGTACGGCCTTGGCCCCCTCAAGCTGCCGACAACAATCGGCAAGGATCTCGAACTGAGCGCAAGCAAAGTCGCCCGCATGGTCGCGGATGGAGTCGCGCGGTTCTGCCGCTCGGCGCAGCCAGAGCCGCTCGCTTGGCATATCCCGGTTGAGGCCATCATCAAGGAAGAAGAAGCCGAGCATCTGCGTGCATCCCTTCTGCCGTTTGTTAAGCGCCTCTGGCAGGAATACACCGATCCGGCGGCGGCCGGTGCTATCAGTCACGATGTATATCTGAAGCTCTGGCAATTGAGTCGGCCACGCATAGGCGCCGATTTCATCCTGTCCGACGAAGCGCAGGATGCAGATGGCCTGATGCTCTCCGTGCTTCGGGCCCAACAATGCCAGGTGATCTACGTCGGCGACCCGTACCAGCAGATCTACGAGTGGCGCGGCGCAGTCAACGCGATGGACTTCATCAAGGCGCCCGAATGCGCGCTCACGGAATCGTTTCGCTTCGGTCCGGCCATCGCGCAACTCGCCAGCCGCATGCTTAGCCTGATGGACGAGGAGACGCCCGTGCGTGGCCAGGACCATATCCAATCGCGCATCCTCCACGACTCGGTGCCCGGCCAGGACCGCTTCGACGCGATTCTCTGCCGCAAGAACGCCACCGTCCTCACGCATCTCGCCGCAGGCATCGGACGCGGCGACCGCGTCGCCATCCGAGCCAAGCCGGACGAACTGCGAGCCTTTGCCGATGGCGCCGAACGACTGATGCGCGGCGAGCGCATCGCCTATCCGGCATCTCTTGCGCTCTTCGAAACCTGGGAGGAAGTACAGGAGTTTTCAGAGTCGCTGGCCGGCCGGGACCTGCAGCCGCTGGTCAAGCTGATCGACAGCGAAGGCGTCGACTACCTGCGCCTCATTCTTACGCGTGTGAGTCCCGAGAAGGAAGCCGATTACGTCATCTCTACCGCCCATCGCGCCAAGGGTCTGGAGTTCGACTCGGTCTATCTCGCCGGGGATTTCAAGTTCAAGACGGGTGACGAAGGCGAAACGACCATGACCGCTGAAGAGAAGCGTCTGCTCTACGTTGCCATGACCCGCGCCAAGCACGTATTGAACGTCAGCGAGATCCGGCGCGATCTCTACGCCATGTTCCGGGATGCCGGAGTCTAGGAGAACAACCCATGATCACCGTGCGAATCGGCGGAAACGAATTCCCGCTGGACGATGTGTTGGAAGACCCGGGCCGTTATGCTCGCCACCTTGAGCGCGCAAAGACGGTCCAAGGTTTCGCAGAATGCGGGTGCGTGCCGAGTCGGCCCAGGCCGAAGCTGGTCATTCGCCGACACCGCGATATCTTCTTGCTGGCTCGCTGGCCGGAGCAGGCACACCGCCACGGCGGCGCGTGTCCGTTCCATCGGCTGGCTCTCGCCAAATCAGGTGCCACAGACAATCTTGACGCCTTCCGTGAGCGCGATGGCCATCACGACATCCGCCTCGATGCCAGCCTTTCGGTCAGCACGCGCACTCCCACCAAGATCGTACAGAAAACGCCACAGGGCGAAAGTACCAAGCCCCAACGGCGATCGGCAGGCCTGCTCGCCTTTCTCGAATACGCGTGGGAGCAGGCGGGACTGAATGTCTGGTCCGGCGTTGGCGCGCGCGGCTGGAATGCATGCTGGTCCCAACTGACCACGGAGCTTGCCGATTGCCACATCAACGGCAAGCCTGCGGCAGAGTTGCTGCACGTCATGCAACGATGGGACTCGGCGCGCAAGGCAGAAATCCTGGCCGAGTTCGACGCGTGGCAGGCCCGCCTCGCCCCCAGTTCGGCGGGCAACCCACGGGGCATCGTTATCGGTGAGGTAGAGTCCCACGGCGCGACGCAGTACGGAGGCAAGCTCGTGTTGCGCCAGAGCACCCAGCGCTTTTTCATGGCGGCAGATATCTACGCCCGCCTGCAGGCTTCTTTCGGCGGAGCGCTCGCGGCCCTTGCCAAGGACGATCAACGCTGTGTCGCCGTCTTACTGGTGGAGCGGTCGAAAGCGGGCTACCTGACCGTGGTCGACGTGGCGGCGATGCTTGCAAACCGCCAGTTCCTACCGTGTGACTCGTCGTACGAAGTCGCCATGGCCGATCACCTGGTTGGCCTGCGCCGTGCGTTCCGCAAGCCCATGCGCCACATTGGCCGTGCCGCCGTCCATCCCGACTTCATATTGACCGATGTCGTACCGGAGGCTGTCATCGAGGTGCTGGGCATGACCGGAAACCCGGAGTACGACGCGCGTGTGGCGGCCAAGCGCCAGCACTATCGTGTACAGCGTGTCCCGTGCGTCGAATGGGATGCGGTGTCGACGCCCATTTCCGAAGTTCGGCTGCCTAAGCCCGAGTCACGCTCGCACGATGCACGCTGATCGCGAAGCCTTGTTCGCACGAACTCTGGCGCTTGTTCACGAGCATCGCGCAGCGTCTGTCGCACTCCTGCAGCGCCATCTTGGCGTCAGCCACGACACCGCAGAAGCGCTGCTGCTGCGCATGGCTTCCGAGACGACGGCTGTGCGGCGCATGCAAAACGGGTTGTTCCTCTACACGCACGGACCTATTGGCGAGGAACTGGCCGCCCTCCACGGCTTCGCACGGGTAGTCCTCGGCGCCCTTGCTGATGGCAGCGTCAATGCTGAGCAGCTGCGCGCGGCCGCCATCCGGTTTGGACTGAGCGATCCAGGCGCACTCGCCGGTTCGAACAACCCCGCCCGCTGATCAGGCTTGACTTTGACGCCCACCGGCTAGGCTGGATTGAACAAATACTATTCAGACCAAACAAAGACCGTGAGAACGAAATCATCCTTTGCCGGCATCCAAGACGCGCTGGATCGCATGGACGCCCTGCTTGACCCTTCCCTCGGCTTGTTGAACGTGCCGCCGGGATCAGCGACTGCCAAGGCTTGCCACCGCGACATGGCCACCATACGGGCCGCGCTCGACCGGAATGCCGGCGTTACGGAAGCCAATGTGCGGCTCGAAATGGAGCACGTGCTGCATACGCTCGATGGCGGCCGAATGATGGAGATGGACGGCGACAGGATCGTTGCAACCGTCATGGACCTGGTACAGCGTGCCTCCCTTGCCGGCGGACCTTCCTCGCCGTGGCAAAACGACCGTTGCGATCAAGGCGTATGCGACGAAGAGGATGACCACGATCGGCGTTGCACGGCTTGGCAAAACGCCTACCGTCTCACGAACGAACCGGTTACGACGCAAGGCCGCGTTGAGTACTGGATTCAAGAACTCCGCGGCAAAGCGCGCACCTGTCATGCGGTGGCGTCCGCCTTCAATGCGGATCCATCGGTCCAAATCGGTACGCCGGAAGAAGTCGCTGGCGGGATCGCCCAGGATGCGCACGCCTTCGATGCGGCCGCGGCCCTCATCGAAGACCTCGCAGCCGAGCTCGCCGCGCCCGCGGGCGAGCCGCCGCCGTTCACGGGGCATTGGCGGGGCGGTAATGGCGTGATCTCCTGCGGCACGCTGCGCATTTTCAGCGAGAACTTCGACACGAATCCGGCAAACGACGTGAAAGCTGCGATCGTGAAGTGGGTCTGCGACACCCTCAATGCCGCGCAACAGCCAGGCGCTGCACCCCGCCATGACTCTTCGGCCGACACCGATGTTGCGTGCGCGCCGGCTGCCGTTCCTGCCCCCTTTCACCCTCCATTACACCTGGTCAGCCACATCGCATCGCTGATCGCGGCGGATCTGCTCGGCCAGTCCAAGGAAGAGGATCGTCAGTTGGTTGCCCTGCGCCTCGTCGAACTCCTCGTGCGCGCCAACGCCCACCCGTGCTGCCCTCCACCTGTGGACAGGACCGAAGCGCGGGAACGCCAGCATCTCGGCTGTGCGCACTGCGGTACCGGCGTCTACTACGCTGCCCCCAGGCGCCAATGATGTCAAAGGACGATTGCTACTTCGGCAAGACCATTGCTGAGCACAGGGATGCCGGCACCTGCTGGCTTTGCGGCGGCCAGGTCGAGCGCGCGCAAGGCTACCACGGCGCCACGGGCGCCCATTGGGCTTGCAGCAAGGCTCTCATGACGCAGTTCGCTGCACTGAACCATACCGAAAAGTCGACGCCGATTCTTGCCCGTGCGAATGGCGGCTTCTTCGTACATACCGTCGACCCGGTAACCCGTGCTTCGTTGTGCGGACATAAGCCGAAGGACACAGCCCGCCAAATGCGACCGCGCGCGCGATGGATTCCGCTCGAGCGTGTCCCGCGTGGGCTCAAGCGCTGCCCGCATTGCGCTCGGATCCTCGCGAGTGCCGGCCAAGCAGGCGGCGCCCATCTGGCCGCGCCCCCCAATTCAGCTTCTGCCAACCATTCAGACCGAGATACCCGCACGCGGGATCTCTTTGAGGAAGAAGTCTCATGAGCGAAAACACGAATATCGAATGGTGTGACCACAGCTGGAACGCGTGATATGTAACCATCTGTCTGCTGCGTATTGCATGGGGCCTCGATATAATGCGAC
>NZ_DBHKYV010000018.1:0-141038 GCF_057315035.1 Cupriavidus sp.
TGAGCTGACACTGGAGTCATCGTTTCAGACGCAGAAGGAATCTCCTGCCTTCAGGTAGGGGAGGATGTCAACGATACGTCCGTGTATCCGCTGTCGAGCAAATCGTCGACCAACGTGGATTCGCCGCCACCGACATCAATGATGCTGGCCGCTGCCGTTGGGGCCGCGGCGCGGATATACGCCATCGAGCTTTGCAGGTGAGGCGCGTACCAGCTTACCTGCTCGGCCGACTTGCGTTGATAGACGCTTTCCCAATGGGATCGATTGGTCATGGTGCACTCGAATTCATCGCTTCTATACTGAGCTTACGACGTTGCGAGACTCGCGCCCGGCGCAGTTGTGACCCGTCCGGCGTGGATGTCATCGCGGGTTCACATTTGCCTCGAATCGGGCAAGGAGATTTTCCATGGCCAACACTCAAGGACAACTTGTCTTCACCCTGAACCACCTGATCGAAGTCGGCAAGGATGGCGAGCTCACTTGCATGACCGGCGCTCGCGAAGTGAGCAACGCCGAGATGCGCAGCGTCCTGAGCGGCACCGCCGATACCTGCCGCAATTCGGTGGCCGAGTTGCAGACTTTGGTCAGCTCGATGGGTGCCGTGCCGCGCGACCGTGGCACCATGACCGGCACGATGCATCGCGGCTGGATGGAGGTAATGCACATCATCGCACCACACAACGATGACGCGGTGCTGCAGTTATGCGAGCGTGAAGAAGAGGCGGCCAGGCGCGAGTACCGCTCGGCGCTGACGAAGGACATGCCGGATGAAGTCCGCTCGGTGCTCCTGCGCCAGTACGAAGGCATGCAGAAATACCATGAACGCATCCACGCCATGCGCGGCATGCAGATTCATTGATGCACCGTTTGTGTTCGAGCGCGTTCGAGCACGCTGATTGATCCGTTCGCACAGGCGGGCCGGCAGCCGGGAGGCTCCGGCCCGCTTCCTGTTTCGACGCACCCATCCGGTTAGCACGATACCGAGCGATTTCGACGTCTATAATCGGCCGGCACGATCGCAACGTCGAGCAACTTCGATCCTGGCCTCGCTTCTTGACGTGCCAACCAAGCCCAATTTTTTCTTAAGCCTTTCAACCGCGGAGAAAACAATGATTGACCACACCGGCGTTACGGTAAGCGACTATGCGAAGAGTCTCGCGTTCTATACGTCGGCGCTGGAGGCCATAGGTATGGCCAAGATCATGGAAATTCCCGCCAGCGTAACCGGACACACCGATGTTGCGGGTTTCGGGCCGCCGGGCAAGCCGGAGTTCTGGATCAGCCGCGGCAGGCCGAACGACCCGCCGGTTCATATTGCGTTCCGGGTAGATAGCCGGGCAGAGGTCGACGCGTTCTACCAGGCAGCGATCGCTGCAGGTGGTTGTGACAATGGTGCACCTGGAATCCGTGCGCATTATCACGCCGACTACTATGGCGCCTTCGTGCTGGATCCTGATGGCCACAATATCGAGGCGGTTTGTCACCGGCCCGCCTGAGAGAGCCGATTTCAAGGGCAGGGGGGCAGCAAGCGACCGAGCCAATAGCTCGGTCAATTGCGCGTTGGGACGGCTCCGAATGCGGCGATGGATCAGTGTCTTTCGGCAGTCTGCGACGGAAGATGCAACATCGCCCCGACAGCTTCGGCCTGGGAACGCGTGCCAGTCTTCTCGAAGATCGCGCGCAACTGGGTACGAACCGTGGCGACGGATACACCGGCGGCAGCGGCATACTCGTCGGGTGTCTTGCCGCCTATTAGCGCTTCACCCACCGCGGCCTCGGCCGCAGTCAGCCCGAACGCCTGCTGCAATTGTTTCGCGCGAACCAGTGGCACTTCGCCGCGGCGCCTGGCCGTTACCAGGATTTCCGCATGGCCGAAGGCCATTTGGGTATCGCGGCCAGGAAGTCGGCTGATACCCAGGAAGACTTCGGGCTGAAGGCCCGGTGCCGGCCGCAGTGCCAGGCTTTCTCCCTGGCGCGATCTCGCGGCACTGGTGATTGCGGCCTGCAGCCTGGCACTCTCGCTTGCTACGGTGGCGGACAGCCGCCCATGGCTGAGCTTCAGGCAGGTCGCGGCGCGCAGCATGTTCTCCGCCGATTGATTGGCAAAAACCACCTTCATGCTGCCATCGAGCGCGAATACGGCAACCCCCAGCTGCGCCATCAGTTCCGACCCTACGGCCGCGTCGCGATGCAGTACGCGCGCATCCATCCAGAGATTGATGGCGCGCTGCAGATGGGGCGACATGCTGTTGATGCCCTGGCGCTCCTGGTCCGAATAGGCCGGACGATCGTTCGAGCGCAACAGCCCTAGCAGGATGTCATCCGAACCGGTCCGCGACAGACGCGCACCGGCAAGGTAGCGGAAGCCCGTGGGAATATGAAAGTCCTGATAGAACTCGCTGCGCGCCACGTCAGCCTCGCTCAGGTAGTCCTGGCAGAACTGGAACTGGCCGATTTCCGCCTTGGCCACCACCTCGCGCCGCGGATCCAGCGCGCCGTAATACTGGTCATAGAGCGCCACGACCGTATCCCAGTGTTTGTCCGAGGTGTAGGCAGCCAGGTGTGGGGCGTTGCGTTCCGGGTCCCAACTGAACATATGGAATCCGGTGGCTCCCAGCGTTTCTACAGTTGTTTGAAACACGTCGAGAAAGCCGTCCCGTTGCAAGGCGGCCTCATAAAGGTCGCCAGTAAGATGGTCCCGTAGCAATGTCTTCCTCCCTGAACAGATTCTTTTCCTATTGACCGGCGCAGACGCCGGCAAGCCTCTAGTGGGCGTCGTTCAGCTTCGCACAACGACGACCTGGATCGTGCCCTGCGGATTGGGGGATTGACGGCATTTCATTCAAATGAATGATGCGCAAGGATTTTCCATTTCAGAGAATCGCAGCGCGAAGACGGGCCATGCCCGTCTCTCGCTTTCTGAAAACGACAGGGGGAATCCGGTTCATGAAAACAAGACTTATATTCGCGGCAATTGCCGCTGCCGCACTGAGCGCGTGCGGTGGTGGTTCCGATTCGACGACGCCGTCGGCTACACCAGTCACGCCGACCACCACCACCACCAAGTTGTCCGGCACCGCCGCGGTGGGTGCGGCATTGCCGAATGCCACGGTGCAGGCCAAATGCGCATCCGGTAGTGGTACGGCTACCACGGCGGCCGATGGCACTTTCACGATCAACATCCCGGACGCCAAGCGGCCGTGTGTGCTGAGCGTCACAACTGCCGACGGTACGGCGCTCCATTCGGTGGTCGAGGCCGGCACGAGCACGAGCGCCGTGGCCAACATCACGCCACTGACCGAGCTGATCACGGCATCGCTGGCCGGCGGCAATACCAAGGCCTTCTTTGACAGTTTCGATGCCGCTGCGCAATCGAAACTGAACGCCGATGGCCTCAGCGGCGCGATTGGAACGGTGAAGCTGATCCTGAGCGGCACGGTCGATCTGGCCGGCATGGATCCGCTCAAGGACACGCTCGTTGCCGCGCATGGCAATACGCCGGGCAACGCGTTGGACCAGCGGCTCGATACCTTGGGCACCGCGCTCTCCACGTCGAAGACATCGATCTCGGATCTGTCCGATGCCGTGGCCAGCAACAAGGGTTCGACGGACGGCATCAAGACCCTCCTGAATCCCGCATCGGCCACCTGCGCGACGTACCGCAGCGGCAAGTACCAGAAGGTGGACCTGACCGCGAACACGATCCAGCGGTTTACCGTGGACGCAGTCGCGCTTACACGCACCAATGACGCCACGAGCACATCGGAACTGTTCGAGGCGAATGCCACCGAAGTCTGCCGCTTTGGCAATGTCGATGCCAGGCTGATGGTTTCCAAGTCCGGCCTTGGGCTGGAGCGCCGCGCCGGCGCCCCGAGCCTGTTGATTCCGGAGCAGACCATTCCGCTGTCCGAACTGGCGGGCGACTGGGTGGCGATGAGCTATGAGCGCGCCACCAATCCTGGCAACTACGGCTCCGGCCTGATCCAGTTCAAGGTGGATGGCGCGGGCAAGTTCACCACGGCCGCCGATTGCGGCATGAGTGGCTGTGGTCAGCCCTGGCCTGCCGGTGACCTGCCGACGTTCTCGGTCAATGCCAATGGTGGCTTCGATCTTACCGACACCAGTGGTACGGCTCGCGCATTCGGCTTCAAGGGCGTGGATGGGCAACTCGCCATCGTGATCGTCCATGCAAATGGCTTCATGATCGCAAGGCATCCGGTCGCACGTGTACTGCCTGCACTGGGCTTCACCAACGCCTACTGGGATGCTTCGGTAAGCCCTGTTGGTGTCACCGACATCACCACGTTCTCGAACACGGTGACTGCCGTCGATACGACCGCCCACACGTACACGCGCCAGCGCAACGACGGCCGCATCGACACCTGGTATGACAACGTGCCGTCCACGGGTCTTCGTTACCGGCCTGCCGTGGCACCGGTCAACGCCATCCCGGGCGCCGCCGCGTCCATCGGCATGAACCTGTCCAATACGGGCCTGACCATTTCGATCAACGTCGACCCGAGCAACCCGTTCTATTCGATCTCGATTGACCGGCCGTAAGCCAGTCCGGCTGATTTTTGTTTGCTCCAGGCCCTGCGGGACTTTCGTCCCGCGGGGCCTTTTTTTATTGTTCGGGAACTGGAGGGCATCGTGTTTGCGGTCCCCGATCGACTGGGTACTCGCTCGTCTGGCTGTCAGTGCTGTCAATTGGAAGTTCCTTCCGGCAAGTGGGTCGGAGCGCTAAACTTTTTACAAAGTCAGGTGCGGTGCCAGGCTCGTGAATGGCGACCGGACAGGTGCGTAGATGCCGATTGATCACACGCACCCGATGTTGTCCTTGTCGACAGTTCGGCGCGAGTTCCTGGTCCGGCAACCCGTCGTCGCTGGTCGTTCGATGGGTTCACTCTTCAGGGAGGTAGCGCCATGGGCGAGTTTGCGATTCAGGAATTTCGCGGGAGGCTGATCGGTCCGTCAGACCAGGACTACGATGAGGCGCGAGCGCTGTACAACGGCATGATCGATAAGCGGCCCAAGGTGATCGCTCGCTGTGCCGACGCCGCCGATATCATGGCGGCGGTAAACTACGCGCGCGAAAACAACCTGCTTCTCGCAATACGCGGCGGCGGACACAATGGCCCCGGTTTGGGCAGTTGCGAGGGTGGACTAGTCATCGACCTGTCGCAGATGCGTAGCGTGCGTGTCGACCCCGCGAACCGCACGGTGCGTGTCGATCCAGGCTGCACTGCAGCGGATCTCGATCACGCGACCCACGCCTTTGGCGTCGCCGTACCGCTGGGCATCGTCGGCAGCACTGGCGTCGCAGGTCTCACCTTGGGCGGAGGAACCGGCTACCTCACGCGCAAGCACGGCCTCACGATCGATAATTTGCTAGAGGTGGATGTAGTGCTGGCCGACGGCTCTTTTGTCACCGCTAACAAGGACAAGCACGCTGACCTCTTCTGGGCGGTACGCGGTGGCGGCGGCAACTTCGGCGTGGTCACGAGTTTTCTGTTCCAGGCCCACCCCGCCAAGATGGTGTTCGCCGGTCCGATCTTCTGGGACGCCAGCGAAGCCAAGCAAGTCATGTCGATGTACCGCGACTTTATCCCACACGCGCCCGAAGAACTTGGCCTTTTTGTCGGCCTTAAAACCGTGCCTCCAACCGATCCCTTCCCCAAGGAGCACTGGAACAAACGCGCCTGCGCCCTGATCGGTGCTTTCAACGGGCCGATCGCAGAGGGTACCAAGCTCATGGACTCGCTGCTCCAGAAACTGCCCGCGCCGCTGTTCAACTGGATGGGCGAAATGCCGTGGACTGCCATTAACAGTCTGTTCGACCCCTTCTTCCCTAAAGGCTTGCAGTGGTACTGGAAGGGTGACTTTGTCAAGGCGCTGCCTGACGAGGCGATTGACGCGCACATCGCCAACGCGCTCAAGGCACCGACTCCTTTTTGCCTGATGCACCTCTATCCCATAGACGGCGCCGTTCGGCGGGTCGCCGCGGACGCCACGCCGTGGAGCGCTCGCGATGCGTCTTTTTCAATGGTAATTGCCGGGATCAGCGCGGATCCCAAGGACGCTGAGGCGCTAAAGACCTGGGGCCGTGCATACTGGGCGGCTGTCCACCCGTTCAATCTGGAAGGCGCCTATGTCAATTTCATGGACGCCGACGAGGCCGAGAATCGAGTCGAACTAAGCTACGCCGGGAACTACGCGCGCCTTGCCTCGATCAAGGCGAAGTACGATCCCAATAACCTGTTTCGGGTCAACCAGAACATTAAACCGAAAGCGTGAACGGGGCTATTTCTGGTGCTCTCCGTCCCACGCTGAGACGCCCCGCTTGAAAGCGGGCCCGACGCATCACGAGGACGACATCGAATAAAGGTGACGACATGTTGACGCAGCATACGAAGGACATTGTGAAAGCGACGGCGCCAGTGTTGGCGCAACATGGGTACGACATCATCAAGTGTTTCTACCAGCGTATGTTCAATGCCCATCCCGAGCTCAAGAACGTGTTCAACATGGCGCATCAGGAGCAGGGGCAGCAACAGCAAGCGTTGGCGCGGGCGGTCTATGCCTATGCCGAGAACATTGAAGACCCGGGTAGCCTGGCGGCGGTGTTGAAGAACATTGCGAACAAGCACGCCAGCCTGGGCGTCAAGCCAGAGCAATACCCGATCGTCGGGGAACATCTGCTGGCTGCCATCAAGGAAGTACTCGGCGCGGCGGCCACGGACGAGATCATTTCCGCATGGGCGCAGGCGTATGGCAACCTGGCTGACGTCCTGATGGGGATGGAGAGCGAACTGTACGAGCAATCGGCAACGCAGCAGGGCGGATGGAAAGGCTGGAGATCATTCGTCGTACGTGAGAAGCGGCCTGAAAGCAGCGTCATTACTTCGTTCATCCTGGAACCTGCCGATGGCGGCCCGGTGGTCAACTTCGCGCCCGGCCAGTACATCAGCGTGGCGATACAGGTCGCCGCGCTCGGCTTGCAGCAGATTCGCCAGTACAGCTTGTCCGATATGCCAAATGGGCGAAGTTACCGTATTTCGGTAAAGCGGGAGGCCGGTGGCCCGCAGCCGGCGGGCTATGTATCGTCACTGCTGCACGACAGTGTCAATGTCGGTGACGAGGTCCAGCTTGCAGCGCCCTACGGCACGTTCCATATCGACGTGAACGCGAAGACGCCACTGGTCCTGATCAGCGGTGGGGTGGGGCTGACGCCAATGGTCAGCATGCTCGAACAGGCGATCCAGGACCCCGATCGGCAGGTTGTTTTTATCCACGGTGCGCGCAATAGCGGCGTTCACGCGATGCGCGACCGGCTACGCGAGACAGCGAAGAAGAATCCGAATTTCAGTTTGGTCGTGTTTTACGACAATCCCTTGCCCGAAGACATGGCCGGCCGCGATTTTGACTATGCCGGGCTGGTCGACGTGCAAGCCATTCGCGACAAGATTTTGTTGCCGAATGCCGACTACTACATCTGCGGTCCGATTCCTTTCATGCGCAAGCAGCACGATGCACTCAAGGCGCTGGGCATACCCGAGGCGACCATTCATTACGAAGTGTTTGGTCCGGACCTGTTTGCCGAGTAGTGGCGCGGGCGGGTGCCTTCCATGGCGACCAGCATCCGCCTGCCTTCACGGGTGAGGCCGAAGGTGTTATCCGTTTTCCAACGCTGGCGGGCATCGACAAGACTGCGATCTATCAGTGCGTCGATGTCCCGGGGATCCAGGGTGACTGAGGAACCGCCGGATTCGAGGACTAGCAGCGCAGCGATTTCATGAGCGCTCAACATGGGCTGTCTCCACATGACCTAAGAAATGTCATAGCCATTTGCTTGGAAAATAACGACAGCGCGAAAAGTTTGCTCAACGAATCTCCATGTGGTTGACGATGATCAACTGCCGGGGCTGCCGGCGTGCATCCGAGCTATCGCGCGTGCCTGGCTACCGCACGGTGAACTTCCAGCGAGTGAGCCCAAAGTCCAATGAAAACGCGTAGTGCATGGTCTAGGTTCGAGGATTGAAGCGGGGCAATGCTGCCCCAGCACGTCATCGACGGTAACGACGTCGCGATTGACGTAGGTCATAAATGGTTGGCCCAGGTTGGAAGATTCAAAAAGGAATCACTATGCTCGACTCAAATGCTCGACTCCCGGCGCTTCTGTTCATCGTGGCCATAGGCAGTTTCCTCTCCATGTCGGCCGGTGCAACAGAACAGGCGCAGCAACGGCGAGAGGGGCGTGATGTCAGGCAGGACACGCGGCAGGGTTCCAGGGAAACGAAACAGGACTGCCGTGCGGCCGACCAGAAGAGTAATCCACAGTGCCGCCAGGACAAGCGGCAAGCCAAACAGCAGGGACGGCAGACCGCACGGGACATCAAGTACTGACCAGATACTGATGCGTCGCGCGGAGTCCTGCCGCGGTTCATGATTGCATTGCAAGAGGGGTGAAATGGCTACGCTAATGAAAGCCGCGGTCGTGCGGGAGTTCGGGGCGCCGCTCTCGCTTGAAGAGGTGCCGGTGCCAACGCCGGGCTTCGGACAAATCCAGGTAAAGATCGAGGCGTCAGGGGTCTGTCACACGGATCTTCATGCCGCGAACGGTGACTGGCCGGTGAAGCCGGCATTGCCGTTCATTCCGGGGCACGAAGGCGTCGGCTATGTCTCGGCGGTGGGCGGTGGCGTAACACGGGTAAAGGAAGGGGACCGTGTTGGCGTCCCATGGCTGTACAGCGCATGTGGATACTGCGAACACTGCCTGAAGGGATGGGAAACGCTTTGCGAGAGGCAGAAGAATACCGGCTACTCCGTCAATGGCGGGTATGCGGAGTACGTTGTGGCCGACCCGAACTACGTCGGGCTGCTGCCGGCTGGCGTCGATTTCATCGAGATTGCCCCGATACTGTGTGCCGGAGTGACTGTTTACAAGGGGCTTAAGGTGACGGACACCAGGCCAGGCCAATGGGTCGCCATCTCCGGCATCGGCGGACTCGGTCACGTGGCGGTGCAGTACGCGAGAGCAATGGGCCTTCGCGTGGCCGCCGTCGATATTGACGAGGAAAAGTTGTTGCTTGCCCGCAGGCTCGGGGCGGAACTGACGGTCAATGCCACGACAAACGATCCCGCCGCGTTTCTACAGAAGGAGCTTGGCGGTGTACATGGTGCACTCGTCACGGCTGTATCCCCGATTGCTTTCTCCCAGGCGATTGGCATGGTCCGCCGCGGCGGCACCATATCGCTCAATGGGTTACCGCCGGGTGACTTTCCTACGCCAATCTTCGATGTCGTACTGAAGGCCATCACGATCAGGGGTTCCATCGTGGGGACCAGAAGCGATCTTCAGGAAGCCCTTGAATTCGCGGCTGCGGGTGCGGTGACTGCCAGTACTTCCACTGCGAGCCTCGGCAACATCAATGAAGTGTTCGAAAGGCTGAAGGCCGGCCAGATCAACGGCCGGGTCGTCTTGAACCGATTCGGCGACTAGGTCCCATAGGACCGGGACCACCCATCGCATCTTCACTGGGGAGCGTCATGCTGGAACTCTTCGAATCGCTCACCCAGCGGGTGATCACGGAGTGGGAACTCCGCAAAAGAGGCGAGAGACTTTCCCGCGCCTACCATTGCCGTTGCAAATCGGCCATCTTCTTTCGCAACACCCAGTGCCTGAATTGCGCGTCCCAGTTGGGTTACCTGCCGGATACGCTGTCGATGGCCGCGCTTGATCCCGGCCCCGAGGCCGGCACGCTAAGCGCCGATGGCAATGATCGCCTGTACAAATACTGCGGCAATCGCGAGACGCCGGCGTTGTGCAACTGGATGCTGGATGCGAGCGATCCGGCCGCGCTTTGCATTGCCTGCCGTCTCAAGCATACGATCCCGGATCTCAACGACGTCGACAACGCGCGCTACTGGGCCGCGATTGAAGTCGCCAAGCGGCGCCTGGTGGCACAACTGCTTGCGTTCGGTCTTCCGGTGAAGTCCAAGGTCGATGAAGATCCCGAACGAGGCGTGATGTTCGATTTCCTGCGCTCGCCGCCTGAAGGCCCGGCGGTGATGACCGGCCATGCGAACGGTCTTATCACCATGAATGTGGAAGAAGCCGACGACGTCAAGCGCGAGAAGATCAAGCACGATCTGCACGAACCCTATCGCACGCTGCTTGGACACTTCCGGCACGAGATCGGCCATTACTACTGGGATCTGCTGGTGCGCGACACGACGTGGCTGGAGCCGTTCCGCCAGCTTTTTGGCGATGAGCGCGCGAGCTACGCCGAGGCGTTGAAGCGTAACTACGAACTGGGGCCGCCGGCGGACTGGCGCGACGCGTACATTTCTTCCTACGCCACCATGCATCCCTGGGAGGACTGGGCCGAGACGTGGGCGCATTACCTGCACGTGGTCGACACCATGGGCACGGCGCTTGGCTTTGGGCTGGAAGCCGATGATATCGACGGCAGGGTGACACCGTTTACAAGTGAGGACCTGTACGCACCGGATGATCCCGGAGCGTCGAGCTTCCTGTCGCTGCTCAACTCATGGATCGAGGTCATCATGGTCCTCAATGAACTGGCGCGCAGCATGGGGCAACCCGACTTCTATCCGTTCATCATGTCCAGGCCCGTGGTGGCCAAGTTGCAACTCGTGCACATGATCGTCTTCGATGCGCGCAACCACGGTGCGAAGGAAACAGAGCCCGTCGAGGAGGAAGCATGAGTGACGCGGTGGCGTCACCCAGGGGCTTGCGATCTTTAGGTCAAGTAACCTGACACGCCATCCCACAGCAACTTCATCGCCGTGACCACCAGCAAGCCATAGCATGCCCGATACATCTGGCGCTGGTCGAGCTTGTCATGCAGGCGCCAGCCCAGCCATACCCCTGAGGGGATGGCGAGAAGGCAAATCGCCATCAACTTCCAGACGGCGCCCACCGGCGTGGCCAGCGCCAGCCATGGCACCGCCTTGACGATATTGCCGACGGTGAAGAACATGCTGGTTGTGCCGGCATAGACCTGTTTGCTGAGGCCAAGCGGCAGCAGGTAGATCGCCAGCGGCGGCCCGCCGGAGTGGGCGACCATGGTGGTGATCCCCGAGGTCAGGCCTGCGGCTACGGCCTTGGGCGATGAACGAGGCTGCACCACGACCTCTCCGCCACGCAAGAGCCACAAGCCGACGAAAACCAGCGTGACCACCGCCATGACGATGGAAATCGCGCGGTGGTCCAGCACCCGGAACAGCAGGTAGCCCAGGCCAATGCCGACCACTAGCCCAGGCACCAGCAAGCGGAGATCAGGGCGGGACCACGTTGACGGCTTCCAGTAGCGCAGGCTGAACAGGTCCATCGCGATAAAAAGGGGCGCCAGCAGGCCGCCCGCTGCCACGGGATCCATTACCAGCGATAGCAGGGGAATGCCGACGATGGCAAAGCCTCCACCGAAGGCGCCCTTCATAAAGCAGATCAGGAACACGCCGGCGAACGTGACGAGGATGGTGGTGGCGTTCAGTTCCATGCTGCAAACCTCAGGGTATCGACAATCAGTCGGAGAAAGTACTGACCCATCGTAGTGCGCTGTATCAGTACAATCAAACGATTGTCATGGATACATTGACCATGCCCCGACATCGCTACAAGGAACTGGTCGACCGGTTCGCCGCAGACATTCAGGAAGGTCGCTTGCGTCCCGGCACACGGCTGCCTACTCACCGGGAGCTTGCCGCCAGCGAAGGGCTGGCGCTGGTTACCGCTACGCGCGTCTACGCGGAATTGCACGCCATGGGGCTGGTAAGCGGCGAGACCGGGCGCGGGACGTTTGTGAAGGAAGTGCTACCCCGTGGGCATGGCATCGACCTCCAGCCATGGAGTGACGACACGGTCGACCTGAGATTCAACAACCCATCGATGCCTGGCCAGGGTGATTTGCTTCGAGCGGCGTTGCGTGAGCTTGCCGGCGCAGGCAACCTGGAAGCGCTGCTCAGGTATCACCCTCATGGTGGCCGTGCGCGCGACCGGGCGACGATGGCGCGGCATCTGGCGGGTCGCGGCTTGCCAGCATCGGCGGACAACACCGTGCTGGTCAGCGGTGGGCAACACGGATTGACGGTGACGGCGATGGCGTTGCTGGAGCCGGGCGACGTGGTGGTAGTGGACGCGCTGACATACCCCGGTTTCAAGCTCACCGCCGAGGCTTGCCGGCTTGAACTTGTTGCGATCCCGGCGGCTGCCAACGGTCCGGACCTGGAGGCATTGGCAAGGCTGTGCCGGCGACGCAGGGTGCGCGCGGTGTACGCGATGCCCACCTTGCATAATCCGCTCGGGTGGGTCATGAGCGCGCGTCGTCGACGCGAGATGGTCGCTATCGCGCGGCAACACGGTCTGATCCTGATCGAGGATGCGGCGTATGCCTTTCTGGACGAGCACACTCCGCCGCCGTTGGCAGCGCTGGCGCCAGAATCGACCGTGTACGTGTCAAGCCTGTCCAAAAGCGTCGCAACCGGGCTGCGCATAGGATCAATCTGCGCGCCGCTTGCGTGGATTCCAAAACTCGAACGCACGATTCGCGCAACAACCTGGCATACACCGACGACGATGACGGCGATTGCCTGTGGTTGGATCGAGGACGGCACGGTTGCACGACTGGAAGCAGAGAAGCGGCAGGACGCAACGTTGCGCCAGCGCGTCGTGACCGAGGTGCTGGGGCACTTGAATCCGGTCCGCCATCCTGCGTCTTACTTTGTCTGGCTTCCCTTGCCTGAGGATACACGTGCCGACGCGGTGGCGAAGACGTTGCTGGGCGAACGTTTATCCGTGTCCACTGCGCAGCCGTTCGCCGCCTTGAAACAAGTGCCGCACGCCATCCGACTGGCCTTGGGCTCCGTCGCGATGGACACGCTCCGGCAGGCGCTCGGGACCGTGGCCAAAGTCGTCGATGATGTGGCTTACCTGTGAAGCTGCCTGCCGGCGACACGCATGATGCCGGGAGTGTATTGCGGTCAGTGCCGATGTGCTGCCGGTGCTGCCGGTGTTGCTGGTGCTGTCGGCTCCCGCCGGTCGGGCACCGTCACCATCACCACTTCGGTCGCCGCGATCTGGTGGGTCGGGTCGGCCAGTTCCAGTCGCAGCTTGTGGGGTCCCGGCGGCAGTCCCACCACAATGATGGGATCTTCGCTCGTATGGGCCCAGGTGGCGGGGCCCTCATCGACTGTCACATGCAAGTGGCCGATGCGCGGCGATACCTGCGCAGCGGTCTTGCCAAAGACGGGCATGACCCGGAAGTTCTCGGTACGAAACTGCACGATCACCACGCCACGTGCAAGCGCCTCAGCGATCGGTGCGTAAGTGATCAAGCGTGAAGCAGGCTCCGCTTCGAGCGGGAGGACGGCTGGAGGACGGCCGGCGTCCAGCGACGTCTGCGCCATTGCAGGCGTCAGCGTGGCCGCAACTGTCGCAGCGGCGAAAAGGTAGGTGAGCTTATGCATGTCTGTCTCCAACTCAGGCAATCCGTCTCAAGGACTAGGGCGCCGATCATGCCTTAACAAAATACTCGGCGAGCCATGTTTTTGTACGCGCGCGTATCTACACGTCGCTGGCGTACATCCCGATACGAATCGGCCCCACACGGCCACAGCAGGGATACAACGCTTTCCTCTAATGCTGCATATGCAACACATGCAGCGAGGGAAGTGAAATGAATGCGCACTCAACCAAACTTCGGTCAGCCCTGTCCGCGGGCGTCGCAGCTGCCGCGGTGGTCCTTGGTGGCCTGTCCGGCAACGCTGTTGCGGTGGATAGTCGGCCGGTTGCCGAAGTGAGCTATCTCGATCTCAGCCCCGAGATCCGGCTCCGGCGCATGGTGGTCCGCAATCCCGACCATCAAAGCACCACGGGCACCATGAACCTCAAGGGCACGGTGCTGTTCCTGCATGGATTTCCGGAAACGATGCTTGCCTGGCAGGAAGTCGCCCGTACGCTTGGCCAGGACTACGAAGTGCATGCGTTCGACTGGCCTGGTTATGGCGATTCGTCGCGCCCCACGCCGGACGTTTTCGCTTATGCGCCGCGTGACTACGCAAACATACTCACGCAGTACATCGACAAGGCAGGAATCGACAGGCGCAACCTGGTCATCTACGCCACGGATATTGGCGCATTACCGGCGTTGCTTGCGGCGCTCGATCAGCCTGACCTGGCAAGGACGCTTATCGTCGGTGACTTCGCGCCGTTCAATCGGCCCGAGTACATGCAGGGGCGGTTGCAGGCGCTGAAGGAACCGAAGTCGGCCGAGGTGGTGCGGCAGGCTTTCAACGCCACGCGCGACGAAATCCTGCGCAACGCGTTTACGCGCGGATTGCCCGATGCGTCAGGCTATTCGCTGCATCCTGACTTCCAGGCCGATATGGCTCGCGGATGGAGCAACGGCGCGCTGACGTCCGGTGATGCCTTCTACCACTACTACACGCACTTCACGCGCGACCAGGATGCCTTCGAGTCCGGCCTGCAGCGGCTGAAGACCCCGGTGAAAGTCGTCTGGGGCGAGCAGGACATCTATATCAGCAAGGATATGGGTGTCGAGTTCGCACGCAGGACTACCGCACCATTGCGGGTGCTGCCCGGCACCGGCCACTACCCCCATCTGCAGCACCCCGAGCACACCGTCGACGAGGTCCGTGACGCATTTCGCTGACACGGCATGACGTTGTCCGTGTCGCCACCACGGGCCGCCGATTTCCAGATGTGGCGAACACTCCTACTCATCCCAGCACAACATGACCCAGCCTACTGTCATCTATACCGGCAAGACCCGCACGACCGGTGGCCGCAACGGCAACGCCCGCAGCTCGGATAACCGGCTCGCCATCGAACTCTCCGGCCCGGGCAGCAACGGCCCCGGTACGAATCCCGAGCAACTTCTTGGCGCCGGTTGGTCCGCGTGCTTCCTTGGTGCCCTCGGCAGGGCGGCGCAGGCTGCTGGCGTGGTGCTGCCGAAGGATGCGGCCGTAGAGGCGGAGATCGACCTCTGCCGCCTGGAAGACGCCTTCCTGCTTGCGGCCCGCCTCAGTGTGTCGCTGCCGGGCATTGACGCCGACATGGCGCGATCACTTGCCGAGCGGGCACACCAGCTTTGTCCCTACTCCAAGGCGACGCGCGGAAACATCGATGTCGCCATCCATGTCATTTGACGCGGCCGATCTTTCATTACCCGATTTTTCATTGGAGTTGACCGTGAAGAAAACACTCATGCTTGCCGCAGCCGCGCTCGCGTACGCGGTAGCGCTACCTGCTGCCAACGCGCAGGCACCCGGCATCCATCGGACTGATCTCGTCAAGAACGATCTCAGTGCGCCGCAGCTGGAAGCAGTACAGGTTCGAGTCGACTTCGAGCCTGGTGCGTTCGCACCGAAACATGTACATCCCGGCGAGGAGATTGCCCATGTCCTGGAAGGTACGCTCGAATACCAGCTTGGCGACCAACCGCCGGTGACGCTCAAGACCGGGCAGGCACTGTTTATTCCTGCTGGAATGCCGCACTCTGCCCGCAATGTTGGTGGGACAAAGGCTTCTGAACTGGCGACCTATGTCGTGAAGAAGGGCGCACCCCTGGCCACGCCGGCCAAGTAGCGGCTGCATTCATGGCGCGGGGTCGGCAGGCGGGCCCCGCGGACCGGCGCTTTGTATCACTACGTATCAATGCCGGTTGCGGACACATTGCGAGACGGACAGGTGCTTCGGCGACACATCGCCGATACGTCTGCCATGCCTAATGGAAGCATGGCTTTTACTGGTTTACTGGAGAGGAGAATGATGATGCTGAAGAAGACCGTACCGGCACTGATGGTTGCCGCCCTGACCGCACTCGGTGCCGTGCAGCTGGCCCATGCGCAGAATTCGCCAAGGAAGGTGGATCCGTACTCGGACGGGGCGAAGACGGGCAAGCCCGATCCCTATCTGGACGGTGCCAAGTCCGACAAGTTTGATCCGTACACCAGCGGCGCCAAGAAATCGACCCGCACCGACCTGGCGCCAAGGAAAGCGGATCCGTACACCGACGGCGCCAAGACCGGCAAGCCCGATCCGTATCTGGACGGTGCCAAGGCTGGCAAGGCGGATCCGTATACCGACGGCGCAAAGAAGTAACGCTTCCGGTTTTTTCCCCTCTCCCGCATTGGCGGGAGAGGGGCCGGGGGTGAGGGCTGGCGGCTCAAGACGCGATATCGGCAATTTGAACCTCATGCCCTCTCACCCCGCGCGCGGGAGAGGGGAGCGAACCCGCAGGGAAATTTTTCCCCGCAGCTTTACTTCGCCGTAGGCATCGCGAACTCTGCGCCGCGCGCGGTATCGTTGGGCCAGCGTTGCATGATGCTCTTCTGACGGGTGTAGAAGCGCACGCCTTCTTCGCCGTAGGCATGCATGTCACCGAACAGCGAACGCTTCCAGCCGCCAAAACCATGCCATGCCATCGGTACCGGGATGGGCACGTTGATGCCAACCATTCCCACCTCGATGCGGCGGGAGAATTCGCGGGCGACCTGACCATCGCGCGTATAGCAGGCCACGCCGTTGCCGAATTCGTGTTCGTTGACCAGCTTCACGGCCTGTGCGAAGTCGTCCACGCGTACGCATGACAGCACGGGACCAAAGATCTCTTCCTTGTAGATGCGCATGTCCGGCGTGACGTTGTCGAACAGCGTTCCACCCGTAAAGAATCCTTGCTCGTGGCCGGGCACCTTGTAGTTGCGTCCATCCACCACCAGCTTCGCGCCTTCTTCCACACCCAGCGCAATATAGTTCTCGATGCGTTCCAGCGCTTGCCCGGTGACAACGGGGCCCATCTCGGCGTCTGCCTCCATGCCGTTCTTGATCACCAGTTCGCGCGCGCGGGCTTCGAGCTTCGGCATGATCTTGTCGGCCACGTCGCCGACCAGCACTGCCACCGAGATCGCCATGCAACGTTCACCTGCCGAGCCATAGGCGGCACCGATCAGCCCGTCCACGGCCTGGTCGATATCGGCGTCGGGCATCACTACCATGTGGTTCTTCGCGCCACCCAGCGCCTGGACCCGCTTGCCGAGTCGGGCGCCGGTCTCGTAGATGTAGTTTGCGATCGGCGTGGACCCGACGAAGCTCACGGCCTTGACATCATCGTGTTGGAGCAGGGCGTCGACCACGGTCTTGTCACCCTGGATGACGTTGAACACGCCATCGGGAAGGCCTGCCTGCTTGAGCAGTCGAGCCATGAACAGCGAAGCCGACGGGTCGCGCTCGCTTGGCTTCAGGATAAAGCAGTTGCCGGTGGCGATGGCCACCGGGAACATCCAGCACGGCACCATGCAAGGGAAATTGAACGGCGTAATGCCCGCGACCACGCCCAGCGGCTGGCGCATCGTCCAGTTGTCCATGCCGGTTGACACCTGATCGGTGAAATCACCCTTGAGCAACTGGGGCACGCCGCAGGCGAATTCGATGATGTCGATGCCGCGGCTGACTTCACCTGCGGCATCGCTGAGCACCTTGCCGTGCTCGGCCGTGATGATCGCGGCAAGCTCGTCCTTGTGCTGGTTCATCAGTTCCAGGAACTTCAACATCACGCGCGCCCGGCGAATCGGGGGCGTGTCGGCCCACTTGGGAAACGCCGCTACCGCGGAGGCCACGGCGGCATCGACGTCCTCGACCGTACCCAGGCGGACCTGGCGCGTTACCGCGCCGGTGGCGGGATTGAACACCGCCTGCGACCGCTTGCCATTGCCTTCATACGGTTCGCCGGAAACGAAATGAATCACGTCGGAGGGGTTGGTGTAGGGCGCCGTCATGGGAATCTCCTGTCAGTACTTAGGGCGGGGCAGGGTTGCCCGCCGCGTGATTGAGGTCTGGATGTCCGGAGTGTATGGACCGCCTGGACTGTGCGGTAGTCGTCCACCCACGAACTCACTGTTCAGGAAATTGATATGCTGCCATGCTACAGATGTGAAATGTCTTGTGAAATGTACGCGGCTGAAGGGGACGGGAATGCGCAAAGAGAACGTTGAGGAACTCTGGGAACACCTGCACTGGCTGGTGGTGTTGCAGCAGCAGGGCAGCTTCAGCAAAGCCGCCGCACGGCTTGGCGTCAGCAAGGCTTCCATGAGCCAGCACATTACCGATCTCGAAAAAGCGGCTGGCATTACGCTGGTACAGCGGACGACCCGCAGTGCGAGCCTGACCGATGCGGGGCGGCAATTGGTGGAGTCGATGCGCGGCGCATTCGAGCAGATCGCAACCGGCTATGCCAATGTCCGGGATCTGGCGGGGGCGCCACGGGGCTTTCTGCGCGTGACGGCGCCGGTGGCCTTCGCGCGGCAACAGCTGGTCCCGCGGCTGCCGGACTTTCTGCGCCAGTACCCGCAGATCCAGCTCGAACTGGATATGTCCGATCGCCTGCGGCCGCTGGCCCAGGAGGGTTTCGATATCGCGGTCAGGCATACCTCCACACCGCCCGAAACCCATGTGGCATGGACGTTGGCGGCAACGCGCACGCTTCTGGTGGCCAACCGTAGCTACCTGCGCAGCAGGGGAACACCAGAGACGCCGGAAGCCTTGCTCGAGCACGCGTGCCTTCACTATCCACGGGCGCAGGGAACTGCCACCTGGACCTTTATTCCTGCTGTGGCGGAGCCCGGTGCCAGGCATGCTGATCCCGTGACGATCCCGGTCACCGGGCCGCTGGCCGTCAATAACAGCGAAGCGTTGCGTGATGCCGCGATCGAAGGATTGGGCATCGCGTTGCTTCCTGATTTCAGCGCGCAATCAGCACTGGAAACGGGGCGCCTCGTGGAGATATTGCCGCAGTGGCGACCCACGGGGGCATTTGGAGACTGGCTCTATGCAATCCGGCCATATTCGGCGCACGCCTCGCGGGTCTCCCAGGTGTTCGTGGACTACTTGCGCGAGACTTTTTCCGAGGGTTTTGCGTCAACGCCGCCCACCCTGATCTAGGAATGGCTACAACAAGTAACTATTAAGCCATTTTTTATTCTTAAGTTCAAAAAATATCAAGATATAAATCATTGATTCAGAAATATCGATTACTTAAACTCGTTTCAACACAACCACAGAAGACCACGACCGAAAAACGGTCGGGTATGGAGACAAAATGCTCGGTTCCGAACTCGTCATTCGAGCGCTGGCGCGCCGCGGTGTTACCACGATCTTCAGCCTGTCGGGCAATCAGATCATGCCGCTCTACGACGCGTGCATCGATGCCAATATCCGCATCGTGCACGTGCGTCACGAAGCCGCCGCGGTGTTCATGGCCGATGCATGGTCGCAGGTGACCGGCCAAATCGGCGTGGCGATGCTTACGGCCGCGCCCGGCATCGCCAACGGCATGGCGCCGCTGTTCTCGGCACTGCAGGCGGAAAGCCCGGTGCTGCTGCTCTCTGGCGACTCCCCGGTGGCGGAGGACGGAATGGGGGCATTCCAGGAACTCGATCAGGTCGCGATGACCACGCCCCTGACCAAGTGGTCGAAGCGGGTAACCGACGCACGGAGTCTGGTCTCGACGGTCGACACGGCGATTTCCACGGCAATGACCGACCGTCGCGGCCCGGTTCACCTGGCGCTTCCGTTCGATCTGATGACGCGTGAATCCGGTCTCGATGCATTGCCGGCGCAGATCCCGGATGCGGCCCCCGTGGCGCCAGCTACCGCTGCCATCGAGTCCATCGCACAACTGCTGGAACAAGCGCGTCGACCACTGATCCTGGCTGGACCTTCATTCTGTCGCGAGCCAGGCGGGGCTCAACTGCGTACGCGCAGCCAGTCGCTGAACGTTCCCATGGTGTCGATGGAGAGCCCGCGCGGCCTGCGCGACCCCTCGCTTGGTGCGCTTGCCGAGGTGGTCGCCGAATCAGACCTGATCGTGCTGCTGGGCAAACGCCTTGATTTCACCACCGGGTTCGGGCGCGAGAACGTCTTCGGCAAAACGGCCCGTGTGGTGGTCATCGATCCCGACGTCGACATGATGCGGCGCGCCGAGCGACTGCTGGGCGACCGGCTGGCCGCGCGCTGCGTGGCAGACGTGGGGGCCGCGCTGGCTGCCCTGGAGTCGGTTGCTCGCAAGCCGGGTGTGGAACGGGGCGACTGGATCCAGCGTGTCACGGCAGCCCGCCTCGAACGAGGTTCCCCGGTGCCCGCGTCGGCATCGGGCATTCATCCGCGGGCCCTGTGTGAAACCGTCGACGCCTTTCTGCGCGAAGTGCCTTCGCCCGTGCTGGTCTGCGACGGCGGTGAATTCGGCCAATGGGCGCAGGCGTTCTGCAGCGCGCCAACACGGATCATCAATGGCATGTCGGGGGCTATCGGCGGCGGCATCTGCTACGCCATTGCCGCCAAGATCGCCCGGCCCGAGTCCACCGTGGTGCTGCTGATGGGCGATGGCACCGCCGGTTTCCATCTGTCCGAGTTCGATACCGCAGTGCGCGAGCAGGCAGCAGTGATAGCCGTCATTGGCAACGACCTGCGCTGGAACGCCGAACACGTGATTCAGCAGCGCACCTACGGCGAGGATCGCCTGATTGGATGCACGTTGAGCGCATCGGCGCGCTATGACGCGGCAGTGGCCGGGTTGGGCGGGTTTGGCAGGTCGGTCGAGCAACTCGACGAGCTGGCGCCAGCCCTCAAGGCCGCACTCGACAGCCAGCGGGCGGCTTGCCTCAACGTGCAGATGGAAGGACATCCGGCGCCGGTCTTCGCGCGCAACCAGGCTGGCGCGTCGGCGCACTGAATGAAACGGGGGAGAGTGATGGAGGCAACAACAGCAACACAGGCGACCACGGCAACCACGGCCGCGCAACGCACGCTGACGGTACGGATTGCCCGCGGCACCGAGGAAGGCAATTTCGCCACGTATGAAGTGCCATGGCGCGAGAACCAGACGGTTCTCGATGTGGTGACCGAAGTGCAGCGCCGCATCGATTCCACATTGTCGTACCGCTTTGCATGCCGGGTAGGTGTGTGCGGATCGTGTGCGATGACGGTGAACGGCAAGCCGCGCTGGACCTGCCGCACGCACGTGAGCCGGGTCGAGGAAGACGGCGTGATCGTGATCGAGCCGCTGCGCAATATGCCGCGCATCAAGGACCTCGTGGCCGACATGTCGGAGTTCTTCGACAAGTGGAAGAAGGCCGGCAACACGTTCGTTGGTACCGCGACGCGCCACGACCCACCGGCAGCGGTGTCCCCGACCAGCAAGAAGCGCAAGCAGGCCGATGCGGCCATCGAATGTATCAATTGCGGCGTTTGCTATGCCTCGTGCGACGTGGTGGCCTGGGACAAGGAATACCTGGGGCCGGCTGCCTTGAATCGCGCATGGACGCTCTTCAACGACGAACGCCATGCCGATCCGAAGGACGTCCTGAAAAAAGCGACTTCCGGCAGCGGATGCAATTCCTGCCACACCCAGGGTAACTGCATGACGCATTGCCCAGTCAGCCTGAGCCCGACCGGCAGCATTGCGGGCCTGAAGAAGAACGCCCTGCTGCAATTCCTGAAGGGAGGTGACTGATCATGGAGCAGCGTCTGTTCGCACTCCAGCGTCTCAGCGCGATGGTCATGGCGCCGTTCGTGCTGGTGCACCTGGGCGTGATCCTGTATGCGGTGCGAGGGGGTCTGACCGCGGCTGAAATCCTTTCCCGCACGCAGGGCAGCCTGCTCTGGATCCCGTTCTACTCGCTGTTCGTGGTCAGTGTTGCGGTCCATGTGCCAATTGGCCTGCGCAATATCCTGATCGAGTGGGGCAGGCTGAGCCGCGGTGCTGCTACCGCTTGCTGCTTCGCGTTCGGTCTGTTGCTGCTGTCGATGGGCCTGCGCGCCGTGGCGGCGGTAGGAGGTTTGCTGTCATGAAGTCGCCAAGAAATCACCGTGCCTATTGGGCGTTTCTTGGGCACCGTCTGTCCGGGCTGGCACTTGGCATCTTTCTGCCTGCGCACTTCTATGTGCTGGGTCTCGCGCTGGACCAGCAGGCGCGCATGGATGCCTTCCTGAAGTTTGCCGACATGGGCGCGGTCAAGTTCGGCGAATGGGGCCTGGTGCTGCTGCTGTCCATTCACATGTGCTTTGGCCTGCGACTGCTGGCGCTGGAGCTCCTGCCATGGAGTTCCACCCGCGACGCACGCCTTTCGTGGATCAGTTGGGGCGGCGCGCTGTCGCTGTTCGTCGGCGTGATCTTTGCCCTGGGGGTAATCTGAAATGCAAATCGAGAACCACAAGACAGACATCCTGATCCTTGGCACCGGTGGGGCAGGGCTGTTTGCTGCCTTGCATGCGAAGAAGGCCAATCCCGCGCTCAAGGTATCGGTCGCGGTCAAGGGCCTGCTAGGCAAGTGCGGCTGTACACGGATGGTGCAGGGCGGCTACAACGTGGCACTGTCCACCGGCGATTCGGTCGAGCGCCATTTCATGGACACGATCGAAGGCGGCAAGTGGCTGCCGCGCCAGGATCTGGCATGGCGGCTGGTTGAAGGTGCGATCGAGCGGGTGCGCGAACTCGAGAACGAGATCGGCTGCTTCTTCGACCGCAACCCCGACGGCACGCTGCACCAGAAGGCCTTCGCCGGGCAGAGCTTTGACCGCACGGTTCACAAGGCCGACCTGACCGGCATCGAGATCATCAACCGGCTGATGGAACAGGTGCGGGCGCTCGACGTGGAAGAGCTGGAGGAGCATCGGGCCATCGAACTGATCCCGGCCGCGGACGGTTCCGGTATCTCTGGCGTGCTGTTTATCGACATGCGCCGCGGCACCTATCGCTTCGTACAGGCCAAGGCAGTGCTGCTGGCCACCGGTGCCGGACCGACGATGTACCGCTACCACACGCCGTCCGGTGACAAGACCTGCGATGGACTGGCGATGGCCATGCGTTATGGCCTGAGCCTGCGCGACATGGAGATGGTGCAGTTCCACCCGACCGGGCTGCTGGGCGGACCTGATACCCGCATGACCGGCACGGTGCTCGAAGAAGGCCTGCGCGGTGCTGGTGGCTGGCTGATCAATGGCAACGGCGACCGCTTCATGACCAACTATGACGCGCGCGGAGAGCGGGCCACACGCGATGTGGTCAGCCGCGGCATCTATGCGGAAATGCGTGCGGGACGGACCGGACCGATGGGCGGCGTCTATATCCAGATGAGTCATCTGGGCCCAGAGAAGGTGGCCAAGTCCTTCCCCGGAATGGTCAATCGATGCAAGGACTGTGGCTTCGACCTGGCCGGCGGACGTGTAGAGGTGGTGCCGACCGCGCACTACCTGATGGGTGGCCTGGAGTTCGATGTGGATTGCAGTACCGCGTCTCCGGGGCTGTTTGCTGCCGGGGAAGACTGCGGCGGCGTGCATGGCGCCAATCGGCTGGGCGGCAACGGCGTTGCCAACTCGACGGTGTTCGGTGGTATTGCGGGCGATTCCATGGCCGCATACGTACCGAAGGTGCCGCACTGGAAAGAGCCGGACAAGCGGGTCATCCAGAGTGGCATCGAGCGAGCCGAGTATCCGTTTTCGAAAGCCCCGGGCGCGATTCACGATCTGCGCGATGCGCTGGCCCAGACGATGTGGGATGACGTTGGCGTCCTGCGCACCGAACAGGCGATGCGGCGCGGCCTGGACTCCATTGCCACACATCGTGATGCA
Source organism: Cupriavidus sp. (assembly GCF_057315035.1). Lineage (NCBI taxonomy): Bacteria > Pseudomonadati > Pseudomonadota > Betaproteobacteria > Burkholderiales > Burkholderiaceae > Cupriavidus > Cupriavidus sp. Next base: position 23,666 of record NZ_DBHKYV010000018.1, read on the forward strand.
TTGCTGGCGATGGGTGTTCCGGACGGAGACCGGCGCTACAACGTTACCTGGCACGACTGGCTCAATCTGCAAAGCCTGGTGGACATGTCCCGCGTGATAACGGTATCCGCGCTGGCCCGCGAGAACAGCCGGGGCGCACATTTCCGCGAAGACTTTCCCGAGGCCGGCGATCTGCACAGCAGTCGCTATACCCGCGTGACCGCGGATGGCGACGATATTCGCCTGGAGATGGTTTCGGTGAAGTTCGACATCGTGACGCCAGGCACATCACTGATTACCGGTGAGGCCGGTCAACCCCCCAAAGTTGCAGCATAGAGGACCGCTACGATGACCATCTCTATCGACCGGGTCGAGGAAGCCGCGTTCGAGATCATGAAACGCGCCGCGATCGAGATCCCGAAGGACTACAAGCAGGGCATCCAGGCGTTGCAGAAGACCGAGACCGGCAAGCTGCCGCGCTTCGTGATCCACGCCATGCAGGACAACTGGGAAGCCGCCGACCAGGACCGCCGGCCAATGTGCGCCGACACCGGTCTGCCGCGCTACTACGTCAAGGTTGGCAATAACGCCACGGTGCAACGCGGCTTTGTCGCGGTGGAGCGCGCGTTGCGCAAGGCCACGGCCGACGCCACGCTGGCGGTTCCGCTACGTCCCAATCGCGTGCATCCACTCTGGCGTACCGATAACAACAACAACGTGGGCATCAATGCGCCCGAGATCGAATGGTCGTTCGAGCCCGATGCCGACTGGGTAGACATCACCACCGTGCACAAGGGTGGGCTGTTCGGGACCGATTACCGGATGCTGTTCCCCGGTGACGGCATCGACGGTATCAAGCGCTTCGTGCTCGATACCCTGATCGCATTCGGCAAGCGCGGCCTGGCCTGCCAGCCGGCGATCGTCGGCATTGGGCTGGGCGGATCCAAGGATACGTGCATGCAGCTCGGCAAGCAGGCGGCATGTCTGCGCGTGGTGGGTGACCGCAATCCCGACCCGAAGATCGCCGAGCTCGAACTGGAACTGATGAAGCTTGGCAACTCGATTGGCATGGGTGCGATGGGCTTCGTGGGTTCGTCGATGGTGGTCGACTGCCATATCGAAGTGGGCCACACGCACACGGGCGGCATGCCGATCAGCATCCATACGTTCTGCCTGTCGTCGCGCCGCGCGACCGCGCGCATCCATCCCGACGGCAATATCGAATATCGCACGGACCCACAGTGGTTCACCCCTTATCTGCGCAGGGAGACGGTCGAATGGTAAGCCCGCAAGATGATGAACTGAAAGTCTTCCATATCAACCTGCCCGCCACGACGGAAGACATCGCGAAGCTCGAGCTCGGAGCCGCCGTCTACCTGACGGGGATGATCTATACGGCTCGGGAAGGCGTTTACAAGAAGGTGCTCGACGAGGGCCTGGAGCCACCGGTTGAGCTGCGTGGGCTCAGCAATGTCAATTTCCATTGCTCGCCTGCCGCGGCTCCCAATCCGGATGGCAGCTACAACGTGGGCGCGGTGACCGCCACGGCGAGTTTCCGCTTCTCCAAGTGGATACCGAAGTGGATGGAGAAAACCGCGTGCCGCATCTTTATCGGCAAGGGTGGCATGCCTGCCGACGACTACAAGCGCGTGCTGGCACCGGGTGGGGCCATCTACCTGACGACGGTTGGCTATGGAACCGGCGCGTTGCTCGGTCGGGGCATCAAGCAGGTGAAGGACGTGTTCTGGCTGGACGAACTCGGCATTGCACAGGCGATGTGGATGTTCGAGGTGGAGAACTTCGGCCCGTTCATTGTCGAGAGCGACCTGGAGGGCAATTCGCTGTTCGCGCAGCACGCCGAGGTCATCAATGCCGGGATCGAGAAGCTCTACGCTGGCCTGAAACCGCCGGCGTTGCACCGGTACGGCGAGACCGATGACCGCAAGAACGAGGTGATGTAAGCACATTCCCAGGAATACGACATGATCATTGATTTCAGACTCCGTCCGCCGGTCGGTGGCTTCCTCGATACGTTGATGTACTCGGCCGGGGAGCGTCGTGACGGCTTCACGCGCACGGTTGGCTTCGAGCCGTCGCCTGCCGCCCAACAGCAGTCCATGGATCTGCTGCTCAAGGAAATGGACGAGGCCGGTGTCGACAAGGGGGTCGTGGTCGGGCGCCTGGCCGGAACCTTGGGCAGTGTTTCGAATGAGGATGTCGCGCGTATCGTGCGTGATGACCCGCAACGCTTTATTGGTGCCGCGTCAATTGATCCGACGAACCGGGTGGCCGCGTGCAAGACGATCTCCGATGCGGTTGCCAACGGGTTCAAGGCCATCAATATCGAACCGGGTTCCTATCCGATCCCGATGTATGCCGACGATCGGCGCCTGTATCCGATCTATGCACATTGTGAAGATCTGGAGGTGCCCGTAATCATGATGGTGGGTGGTACCGCCGGTCCGGACCTGAGCTATTCCGACCCGGTGAAGACCGACCGCGTCCTGACGGACTTCCCCCGGCTCAAGGTGGTGGTCGTGCACGGTGGCTGGCCGTGGGTGACGGAGATCCTGCATATCGCGTTCCGCAGGCCGAACATGTACCTGTCGCCCGACATGTATTTCTCGCGGATGCCGGGCTGGGAGGAATACGTAAAGGCCGCTGATACGTTCCTGGCGGACCGGATGCTGTACGCAAGCTCTTTCCCGTTTTGCCCGGTACGCGACTACAAGCGATGGTTCGAGACCTTGCCAATCCGTCCCGAGAACATGGAGAAGGTCATGGGCGGCAATGCCCGCCGTTTGTTGGGGCTCTAGTCTGTGTGCGCAACGTCCATGCGGCAAAATGTCGACGCAGCGCGCTAGCGGGTTGAATCACACATCAATTTGTCAGACATGGACGTCAAGACGCTTTACACACTGGTAGCCATTGCCGATAGAGGCAGCTTCGCCGAGGCAGGCAACGTCATCGGGCTGACGGTTTCGGCAGTCAGCATGCAGATGCGCGCGCTCGAAGAAGAACTGGGCATCACGATCTTCGACCGAAGTCGCCGGCCGCCGGTGTTGACCGACGCGGGGCTTGCGTTCACGAATCGTGCGCGTGACCTGCTGACGCATTGGGAGAGCATGAGCGCGGCGCTCAAGCGCGAAGCGGCCGGCGGCGTGCTGAAGCTCGGCTCCGTGCATACCTGCGTCTCCGGGGTATTGCCGCTGGCATTGAAGCGGCTGCACCAGCAGGGGCACCGCATCGACATCCACCTGACTACCGGTCTTACCCATGACCTGGAGCGGGCCGTATACCGGCGGCAACTGGACGTGGCGGTTGTTACCGAGCCGGAGGTTCCGCGCCTGGACCTTCAGTTCATGCCCTTCTTCAACGAAGAGTTCGTGGTGATCACACCTGTCACGACGCGCGGGGACTCGGACAAGGGCGTACTGGAGACTACGCCTTACGTGCGCTTCAACCGCACCGCTCGCGTTGGCCTGCTGGTGCAGGAGGAGATGGTGCGGCGCCAGATTGCGGTCCGGTCGACCATGGAGATCGACACGCTCGAAGGCGTGATTGCCATGGTGGCCAACGGCCTGGGTTCATCCGTGGTGCCGGCCCGCGGTGTCGAGAACGAGTTCCCGGCAACGATCCGTACCATCCCGTTTGGCTCGCCGCCGTTGATGCGCCGGCTTGGCATCCTGGTGCCGCGCGATAACCCTCGCGCGCATCTGTCGCGGTTGTTGTTCGATGCGCTGACCTATGTGACCACGCCGGACGACAGCCGTCCGAAACTGGCGCAGAAGGGCTAGCCATGGCGACAATTCCGGAGTTTCCGAACCCGTATCGAACGGGATAGCAGCAGCAGTACGGAAACAACATTCGATTGAATAGCCAATCCCATTGAATTGATGAGTCGATGGGAGTGGGATGGTTTTGCCTTGAAAAAACACAAGCACTCAAATCGGTAAGAACGCAAGAAGCAACACTCGAAGCAGCGTACGAAGCAGCGTACGAAGCAGCGCAAACGATAGTCGTCCGGATAGTGACGACACCATAAAGGAGACAACGATGCACTCACAAGACACAGGAAAGGCCATCGGCAACTGGCTTGCGCGAGGGCGGCGATGGTTGCGCCGCCTGCGCCAGGACCCCATCGTCAAGGAGCTGTGCCGCGATGCGGATGCACCGCGGTACAGGACATCGACCGCAGTGGCCATGTTTGCGTTTGCCATTGCGCCGCTGGCCATGGTGCCTGCCCACGCGGAGGAGTGGCCGAACAAACCGATCCGCCTGGTCGTGCCGTTTGCATCGGGCGGCGCCACCGATCTTCTGGCGCGCGCGGTCGGCGTCGAACTTGGCAAGCAATGGAAGCAGCCCGTCGTGGTGGACAACCGGCCAGGTGCCGGCGGCGCGGTAGGAGCCGAAGCGGTTGCCAAATCGGCGCCCGACGGCTACACGCTCCTGCTTGCATCGGGAAGCATGTTTACGGTCAATCCGTTTATCTACCAGAAGCTGCCGTACTCAGCGGAAAGCTTCGAAATGATCAGCAAGATCGCCAGCGGGCCGATGGTGCTGACGGTTAACTCGAAAATTCCGGCCAAGACCATGGCCGAGTTCATCAGCTATGCCAAGGCCAATCCGGGCAAGCTGACGTTTGCGTCGGCGGGTAACGGCAGTCAGGTGCATATCGCCAACGAAGCCTTTGCCGAAGCCGCCGGCATCAACGTGGTACACGTGCCATACAAGGGCGAAGGACCGGCCTATTCGGACCTGATGGCGGGAACCGTGGACATGACCGTGGGCAACATCAATGCCATCTCGCCGCTTCTCAAGGGTGGCCGCCTGCGTGCGTTGGCGGTAACCGGCAAGGAGCGATCCCCGCTGCTGCCCGATGTGCCGACCACCGACGAGGCTGGCTTGCCGGGCTTCACATTCTATGGGTGGTTCGCGCTGATGGCTCCGGCAGGCACGCCCAAGGAACTCACCGCGAAGATGTATGCCGATCTCGAGAAGGCTGCCGCCGAACCGAGCATGCAGCGATACCTTGCCGCGCAAGGCATGACCAAGACCCTCACGCCAAAGGGCCGCCTTCCCGAGGAAATCGTCCAGGAATCGGGCCGCTGGAAGGTACTGGTTGGCAAGCGGAAGATTTCCGCCAACTAGCCGTGAGGAGACAGTCGATATGAAAACGCTTCTCGGCGGATGCATCAAGGCGTTGGGCATTGGTACGGTCGCGATCGGCGCAGTCACGGCTGGTGCCCGGCCTGCCGCGGCGCAGGCGTATCCCAATCGCCCGGTCACCATTGTTGTTCCGTTCGCGGCGGGAGGGGACGCGGATCAGTCTGCCCGTAACCTTTCCGTGACGGCCTCGACCCTGTTGGGCCAGCCAGTCGTGGTCATGAACCGGCCCGGCGCGAACGGCGCAATCGGGTCCCAGGTGGCAAAGGATGCCAGTCCGGATGGATACACGCTGCTGCTGGCGCGGGTCGGCTCGCAAGTGCTGCTGCCCGCGATCCAGGAATCCGGACTGGCCTACAAGTGGAATGACTTCACGTTTATTGGCTTGCTTGAGCTCAATCCGGTAGTGTGTGTCGTGCATCCGGATTCCAGGTTCAAGACGCTGGCCGATCTGGCGGCGGAACTCCAGGCGCATCCCGGCAAGCTTAACTACAGCGCGTCGGGACCGGCCACGGTACAGAACCTCGCGCCGCAACTGCTGTTGCAGAGCCTGGACCTGAAGTCGAATGGCGCGGTGAACGTGAACTACAAGGGCGGTAATGAGGCCGCGCTCGCCGTGATCTCCAAAGAGGTGGATTTCAGTTGCAATAACCTCAGTTCGATGGCTGGGCAGGTGGCTGGCGGCAAGTTGCGTGCCCTGGTGACGACCACGCCGGAACGACTGAAGCAGTTCCCGGATGTGCCAACTGCAAGGGAAGCGGGCTTTCCGAAGCTGGAAGCGGTGATTGGCTGGAGCGCGCTGTATGGCCCGCCCAACATGCCGGTGGAGATCGTCAGGAAATGGGCTGGCGTCCTCAAGTCGGCATCGACCGACGCCCGCTGGATCTCGGCGAATGCGACCTACGGCGGCATTCCCCGGGTCCTGACACCTGAAGAGACGGCAAAATACGTGCTTGAGAACTACCACGCGTATCAGGCGCTCGCCAGAAGCGCGGGCATCAAGATGCAGTAGGCCTGAACGATTCCAATAAACGAGCCGACGATCGACGATCCATGGGAACGGAACATTACGCAGTGCTGGGGGCAACTGTCGCAGGGGCCTACACGGTATTCGGACTGACGGGCTTCGGCGCGGCCATGGTGGCCGTGCCAATCCTGGTGCAGTTCATCCCCCTGCAATTTGTGGTTCCAATGCTCCTGCTGCTCGATCTCGTGACGACGGCGCTGGTTGGCATGCGCAACTGGAACTCCGTCTCGCGTCCGGAACTGCTGCGCCTGCTTCCGTTCATGATGGTGGGCGTGGCGCTCGGTACGACGGTGCTCGCGAAGGTCGAGTCGCGTTGGTTGCTGATTGCTCTTGGTCTGTTTGTACTGATGATGACGGGGCGGGCCCTGCTGAAATCCTCGGCACGGACCGAGGAAGTGGCAAGAGGATGGTCGGTGCCCGCCGGGGTGGTTGGTGGCGTATTCAGCGCGCTGTTTGGCACCGGCGGGCCGGTCTACACGATGTACCTGTCCCGCCGTCTTCCGCAGATGGACGCATTCCGCTCCACGATTGCCGCCGTCATCCTGTTCAGTGCACTGGTGCGCCTGGCCGCATTTGCGGGCAGCGGGTTGCTGCAACAGGGTGACTTGCTGCGCAGCGCCGCGTTTGCGATGCCATTCAGTCTCGTCGGCCTTGCAATCGGATCGCGCTTGCGCAGGAAAATATCGGCGGACGCCGTGCGGCGGGCGCTGCTGATCTTTCTCTGCGCCAGTGGCGTTTCGGTGCTCTGCCGCGGGCTATTGATGCACTGAGAAGTGTTTGTCGCTCATTTGCGGCAAATCCAGGTCAATCGTCGGTTATTTTTCGGGATTGTCCGCTGTCTGGCCGTCGGGGGCGGGGGCTGGCGCGTCCTTCGGAGCAGCCGGCTTTGCCTTCGGCCTGGCGGCACGCAGTTGATGGGCTCGCCGCGCATCGGCTTCGGTGACCAATCCTGCTTCTTGTCCGGCCAGGTCGACGCGCTTGTTGCCGATCGTCAGGCAAGCCCAGTAGCGGGCACCCCGGCACCAGGTCCGGATGGCGCTGCGAAGTTCGTCTTCGGTCAGCGCGAGGTCCTTGGCGTGCGCAAGCAGATCCTCGAAGATGCCGATCTTGAGCGGCAGCTTGGGTGCGGGATTCTTGGGGAAAGCCTGGGGGAACCGCTTCTGGAGCTTGCCAATGTTCCGTACCACGGGGTCGACGGGCGTCGACGGCGTGGCGGGAGTTGCCGGAGCCGCCCGTTTGGCGGCAGGCGCCGGGCGCGGGCGAGGCTTTTTTGCCTGCGATGCGCTCTTTGCCTGCTCGGCCATTTTTGCTTTCAATGCTGCCAGTTGTTCAAAGCCCATTTTGTCCAGCCTAGTCATGAGCCGCAGATTATACGGCGGCGCCGGATGTCCGGCTTCCGGAGTTGCGGCCGGAGGTGATCGGCATCACGGCAAGCGGCCAATCGGGTTCCGGTCTATCCTCACGCCTGCGGCACCGGCAGGCGGACCATACCGACGCCGGGAGCGCGTATCCCAGACACCCACGACTCGTCCAAGGAGCCCCCATGGCCCTCTCGATGTACGACGTATCGGTCCCGGCTTTTATCCGGGCCCTGACCAATCTTTCCGCAATTCTCGACAAAGGCGCGGCGCATGCGCAGGCCCAGGGGATGGACGCCCTGGAATTGATCCAGACGCGCCTGGTCGCCGACATGGATCCACTGTCGTCGCAGGTGCAGCGCGCCAGCGATTCGGCCAAGGGTTGTGCGGCACGCCTCGCGGGGATCGAGATCCCATCATATCCAGACAATGAAACGACCTTCCCCGAGCTGCAGGAGCGCATTGCAAAAACGGTGGGCTTCCTGAAAACCATTCGCCCCGAGCAACTCGATGGCAGCGAGACCCGCGTGATCGAGTTGAAGCTGCGTGGCGGCCCGGTGACGTTCGACGGCAAGAGCTATCTGCTGGGCTTTGTGTTGCCGAACTTCTATTTCCACGTGACCACGGCCTACGACATCCTGCGCCACAAGGGCGTACAAATCGGCAAGATGGACTACCTCGGCGCACCCCGCTGATCTGTGTTGTGTGTTTGTTGCTCCCCTCTCCCGCACGGCGGGAGAGGGGCCGGGGGAGAGGGCAAAGACGGTCAAATTGCCTTCATCGCATCCTGAGTCGCCGGCCCACTCCCGTCACTATTCTCCGCACGATCCAGCCGCCCGCTGAGCTCAGTCAGCCCCAGCGCCACCAGTACCACCAGCGCGCCAATCCACGGCGTATGCATCAGCCCCAGGTGTTGCACGATCAGGCCACCGGCCCACGCGGCGCCGGCAATGCCGAGGTTGAACGCGGCGATGTTCAGGCCCGATGCCACGTCCACGGCTTGCGGTGTGTGACGCTCGGCCTGCTTGACCACATAGACCTGTAGGCCCGGCACATTGCCGAACGCCACCGCGCCCCAGGCCAATACGGTTGCCACGACCAGCCAGCGGTGCGGTGCGGTAAACGTCAGCACGAACAGCACGGCGGCCAGCAGCAGGAACACGACGCGCAGCGCGGCAATCGGGCCGTGCCGGTCGGCCAGCCGGCCGCCCCAGATATTGCCGATGGCCACGGACACACCATAGACCAGCATCACCAGGCCCACGGCGCCGGCACTGAAGCCGGACACGTCCTGGAGGATTGGCGCGAGGAACGTGAACGGAATGAACGAGCCGCCATAACCGATGGCCGTCTTGGCATAGACCAGCAGCAGGCGCGGTTCGGCCAGCACGCGCGCCTGTTGCAGCAGGGAGGCCGGCGGCGTATGGCGGATCGACGACGGCACGAACAGCAGGCTGCCGAGGAACGCGACCACGCCCAGCGCGGAGACCGCCAGGAAGGTTTCGCGCCAGCCAAAATGCTGGCCGATAAAGGTGCCCAGCGGCACGCCGGTAACCAGTGCCACGGTCAGGCCGGTAAACATGATCGCGATGGCACTGGCGGCCTTTTCGCGGGGCACAAGCCCGGTGGCAATCGTCGAGCCGATCGAGAAGAACACGCCGTGCGCCAGACCGGTCAGGATGCGGGCAACAATCAGCGACTCATAGCCCGGTGCCCGCCAGGCCAGCAGGTTGCCGGCCGTGAATAGCGCCATCAGCGACAACAGCAAGGCCTTGCGCGGCAAGCGGCCGGTCAGCGCGGTCAGCACGGGCGCGCCAATGGCCACGCCTAGCGCATAGAGGCTGACCAGCAGGCCCGCCGATGGCACACTGATATGCAGGTCGGTGGCAATGGTGGGAATCAGGCCGACGATCACGAACTCGGTGGTCCCGATGGCAAACGCGCTGATGGTCAGCGCAAGCAGGGCAATGGGCATGGAAGGCTCCGGATTACAGGGTGGAGCGCAGTGTGCCCGGGTCTTTCTTGCCAAAAAACCCCGTGGTCGACAGAAAACATTTGAGAAAAAATCAATAATACCGGTGCTTCGACGCGCGACCGGCTGGCGATTGCGTTTCAAGAACCTGCCTTAGCGGAAACCCTAGGTTTTTGATACAATCGCCGGTTGCTCACGCCTCGGCTTTTGCCTATTTTTTGAGCAAGCCCCCACATTATCGACACAAAACCCATGACATACGCCGTCAAGGAAATCTTCTATACGCTGCAGGGCGAGGGCGCCAACGCCGGTCGCGCGGCGGTGTTCTGCCGTTTCTCGGGTTGCAACCTGTGGACCGGCCGCGAGGAAGATCGCGCCAAGGCTGTCTGCCAGTTTTGCGATACCGATTTCGTGGGTACCGCCGGCACCCGTGGCGGCAAGTACCGGACCGCGGCGGAGCTGGCGGACGTGGTGGCTTCCGAATGGCCGCAAGGCGCCGGCGGCCGCCCGCTGGTGGTGTGTACCGGTGGCGAGCCGCTGCTGCAGCTGGATGCGCCACTGATCGAGGCCCTGCACGCGCGCGGCTTCGAGATCGCGATCGAGACCAATGGCACGCTTGCCGTGCCCGACGGGATCGACTGGGTTTGCGTCAGCCCCAAGATGGGTGCGGAACTGGTGGTGAAGAAGGGCGACGAACTCAAGGTCGTGATGCCCCAGGACGGCCAGGATTTCGCGGCATACGAGCAACTGGATTTCCGTTATTTCATGGTGCAGGCCATGGACGGTCCGCTGGCCCGGCAAAATACGGCTGCAGCGGTTGATTTCTGCCAGCGCCATCCGCGCTGGCGCCTGTCGCTGCAGACCCATAAGCTGCTGGGCATTCGCTGACACATGAGCAAACAAGTTTCGATTACTCGCCGCCTCGAATTCGATGCCGGCCACCGCATCCCGAGCCATGGCGGCCAGTGCCGCAACATCCATGGCCATCGCTATCGCCTGGACCTGACGCTGTCGGGTGAGGTGCTGCGCCAGGAAGGCGCGTCCGACGACGGCATGATCCTGGACTTCGGCGATATCAAGACGCTCGCCAACGAGCACCTGGTGTCGAAGTGGGACCATTCGTTCCTGATCTATCGTGGCGACACCGCATTGCTGAATTTCCTGCAGTCGATGGACAACCACAAGACCGTGGTCATTGACAGCATTCCCACCGTTGAGAATCTGGCGCAGGTGGCGTTCGACATCCTGGCGCCGGTCTTCAAGGACTGCTTTGGCCACCATCTGCAACTGACGAAGCTGGTGCTGTTCGAAACGCCGAACTGCTGGGCCGAAGTCAGCGCGCCGCTATCGTTGCCGGCGCAGGACTGAATCACGATGTCCGCTGCGCCCGCATTCGAGGACGAAGCCGCGCGCGACCGCTACTACATGGCGATCGCGCTCGACGAAGCGCGGCTGGCGCAAGCGGCCGGCGAGGTGCCGGTGGGTGCCGTGGTGGTCTGGAACGGCGAGATCATTGCGCGCGGCCATAACCTGCCGATCCGCTCGATCGATCCGTCCGCGCATGCGGAAATGCAGGCATTGCGCGCCGCGGCCAAGGTGCTGGGCAACTATCGCATGCCTGAATGCGAGCTGTACGTGACGCTGGAGCCGTGCGCGATGTGCAGCGGCGCCATCCTGCATGCGCGCCTCAAGCACGTGGTATTCGGTGCCACCGATCCCAAGACCGGTGCGGCAGGCAGTGTCGTGGACCTGTTCGCGCAGGCCACGCTCAATCACCAGACCACGCTGACGCGCGGGGTCATGGCCGACGAATGCGGCCAGTTGCTGCGCGATTTCTTTGGCGATCGCCGCCGCGCGCAGAAAGCCGCCCAGAAGCTGGCCCAGCAGGCAGCCCAGCAGGCGGTAAGCGACGGCCAGGCCGCTCCGCCCTCGCCATCGGGCGCCGATTAGGTGAGAATTCATGCTTCCGATCAAGAACACGAAGCATGAGCCAGTCCATCGAAGTCCGCCTGATTGCCTCTTCCGGTTACCCGCATGACGTGGCCGTTGCCGCGCGCGGCTGTGCCTGGCTCAAGCATCACGGCTACCACGTCAACAATCCCGATGTACTGGCGCGGCGCTACATGCGCTTTGGCGGCACCGATGCCGAACGGCTGGCCGACCTGCATGCGATTGGTACCGGACCCGCGCGCGAACTGACACTGGCGGTGCGTGGCGGCTATGGCCTGGCGCGCCTGCTCGACAAGATCGATTTCACGCGCATTGCCACCCAGGCACGTGCAAGCGGTACGCCTATCGTCGGCCATAGCGATTTCACCGCATTCCAGCTGGCCTATCTTGCCGCCACCGGTGGCGTGAGCTTTGCCGGCCCGATGTTGCTGGCCGATTTTGGCGAAGAGCACGTCGATCCGTTCATGTGGGAGCACTTCGAGGCCATCCTGCGCCAGCCGGAATACCGGATCGAGGTGGCAGCCCCGCAGGCCTTGCCGGCAGGGCGGTCGGCGACAGCGCAGGGCACGCTGTGGGGCGGCAACCTGGCCATGCTGTGCAGCCTGCTGGGTACGCCCTATATGCCGAAGGTGGATGGCGGCATCCTGTTCCTGGAGGACATCAACGAGCCGCCGTATCGCGTGGAGCGGATGCTGCTGCAGTTGCTGCAGGCCGGGGTGCTGGCCACGCAGCAGGCGCTCGTGCTCGGTGATTTCTCGAACTACCGCACCACCGACTACGACAACGGCTACGACATGGCTGCCGTGTTCGACTATCTGCGCGGCCGGCTCGGCATCCCGGTGCTGACGGGCCTGCCATTCGGCCATTGCCCGCGCAAGCTGACGTTGCCGGTGGGCGGCACGGCGCGCCTCGAGGCCGGTGCCGACGGGTTTGCGCTGGCGTTGTCGGGATATCCGACGCTGTAGCGCCAAAGCACTGTAGCCCGCCCCGGGTGGGACGGCTTACGGGATACGCCCGCCAGTGGTAAAATCGCGGGCTATTTCCGCATTTTCGCTGCGCCTGGCACGCCAATCGGGTGCGTGCCGCCAGATCCGCCAGATTCCGGCTGCCAGCAGACATACCCCGGGTGCCAACGCGGCGCCCCACATTCCAGACAAGGTTCAGACGTGCTTTCTACCGCAAACATCACCATGCAGTTCGGCCCCAAGCCGTTGTTCGAGAACATCTCGGTCAAGTTCGGCGAGGGTAACCGCTACGGCCTGATCGGCGCGAACGGCTGCGGCAAGTCCACCTTCATGAAGATCCTGGGCGCCGACCTGGAGCAATCGTCGGGCACGGTCATGCTGGAGCCGGGCGTGCGCCTGGGCAAGCTGCGCCAGGACCAGTTCGCCTATGAAGACAACCGCGTGCTCGACGTGGTGATGATGGGTCATACGGAAATGTGGGCTGCCGCCAGCGAGCGCGATGCGATCTATGCCAACCCCGAGGCCACCGACGAAGACTACATGAAGGCGGCGGAACTGGAAGCCAAGTACGCCGAGTACGACGGCTACACGGCCGAGGCGCGTGCCGGCGAACTGCTGCTGGGCGTGGGGATCCCGACCGACCAGCACCAGGGCCCGATGAGCGAGATCGCCCCGGGTTGGAAGCTGCGTGTGCTGCTGGCCCAGGCGCTGTTCTCGAATCCGGACGTGCTGCTGCTGGACGAGCCGACCAACAACCTGGACATCAACACGATCCGTTGGCTGGAAGACGTGCTCAACGAGCGCAATTCCACCATGATCATCATTTCCCACGATCGCCACTTCCTGAATTCGGTGTGCACGCACATGGCCGACATGGACTACGGCACGCTGAAGGTCTATCCGGGCAACTACGACGACTACATGCAGGCGTCGATGCAGGCCCGCGAGCGCCAGCTGGCCGCCAATGCGCGCGCCAAGGAACGGATCACCGAACTGCAGGATTTCGTGCGCCGCTTCTCGGCCAACAAGTCGAAGGCCCGCCAGGCCACGTCGCGTGCCAAGCAGATCGACAAGATCAAGGTCGAGGACATCAAGCCGTCGTCGCGCCAGAATCCGTTTGTCCGCTTCGAGTTCGAGAAGAAGCTGCACAACCTGGCCGTGGAAGTCGAGGACGTTACCAAGAGCTACGAGCGCAAGATCCTCAACAACCTGTCGATGGCGGTCCAGGCCGGCGAGCGCGTGGCCATCATTGGCGAAAACGGCGCGGGCAAGACCACGCTGCTGCGCAGCCTGCTGAACAACGTGCTGGAAAGCGGCGTGCAGCGCGGTGTCGAAGTGGACCGTGGTGCGATCAAGTGGGCCGAAAACGCCAACGTCGGCTACATGCCGCAGGACACGTACGAGGAATTCCCGAACGATGTGAACGTGATGGACTGGATGAGCCAGTGGACCCAGGCCGGCGACGACGACCAGTCGCTGCGCGGTACGCTGGGCCGGCTGCTGTTCTCGGCTGACGATATCAAGAAGTCCGTCAAGGTCCTGTCCGGTGGTGAGAAGGGCCGCATGATCTGGGGCAAGCTGATGCTGGGCCGCCATAACGTGCTGGCCATGGACGAGCCGACCAACCACATGGACATGGAATCGATCGAATCGCTGCAGATCGCGCTCGACAAATTCCCCGGCACCCTGATCTTCGTGTCGCATGACCGCGAACTGATCAACGGCCTGGCCACGCGCGTGATCGAAGTGCGCACCGATGGCACCATCAGCGACTACCTGGGCACGTACGACGAATACCTGCAGTCGCAGGGTATCGAGGCGTAAGGCTTAAAGTCCCAATTGGTTTGCTCCCCTCTCCCGCACAGCGGGAGAGGGGCAGGGGGAGAGGGCCGGCGGTTCAAATAGCCGCAGGTGGCAAGCAGAACCACTTACCCTCACCCCCAACCCCTCTCCCGCGTGCGGGAGAGGGGAGCTTTCATCCTCTCTCTACCGCGCTGGTGCCACCCCCATCTCGGCCAGCAGGTCATCAAGCTGGTCGACGATTGCGTGGGCCGTGATGTCGCCCTTGGCTTTCTGCAAAGCGGTACCAAGCATGTCGCGCAACGCGGCAAGTTCGACCACGGTCGAAGCTTTCTCTACCTTCACCTGCAATACATAGCCACGCAAGCCCAGGTGGTTGCCGATCACATCGGTATAGAAGTGGTAAAGCCGCTTGTAGCCATCGGCGCCGGCCGGGGCTGATGGGGGGGCGACCATGGTCGGTGCGATAGTTGTGTCCGCAAGCATGTCGACGCGATCGTCGATCCCCTTTCCAGCAGCGGAATTGAAACCCGAATAGGCGGCGAACAGGTTGGTTTCGGCGCGCGCTTCCCGCCTGGCGGGGCTCGGCGCCCGTGGGGCGGCCGATGCCACTTCGGCAGGCTCCGGCAATGGCTCGATCAGGCCCAGTGCCAGCAATGTGTCGAATGCTTCTTCGGAAACGCCCATACCGCTGACTTGCGCCAACAGCGCCGATTTCACGCGTTCTCCGTTCACGATCAGCAATAACGCGCGCAGTTTGTGCTCCAGCTTGCGCGCGCGTGTGCGGATCTCCTCTTGACCAGCCTCCGTCTTGTGATAGATCGGGTCGACCATGTCTCGCTCCTTTGTTATGTTTCGGCCGCCCGCGGCGAGTCCCTCGGGTGAGTCTTGCGCGGCCGATTATCGCCATCTTGCGTCTGAAACGGCTGGCGGCAAAGGAAAAGCGATGCCGCAAACCGCTCTACAATGTGGTGCACCATAAAAGTATCAAAAAAATTGCAACCGCCGATCCACCTAATGAGGGCATGTGGCCATGCAACAACGAGACAAGCTTTTCATCAATGGCAAATGGGTGACGCCCCATGGTACGGGCAGTATCGAAGTCATCCATTCCGCCACCGAGGCAGTGATGGGCAAGATTCCCGAGGGTCACGCCCGTGACGCAGAGGATGCCATCGCGGCCGCCCGTGCGGCGTTCGATGGCTGGTCGAATACTCCGCCCGCCGAGCGGGCACGCTATATCCGCAAGATCGCCGACGGTTTGAAGGAACGCACCGAGGAACTCGCGCAACTGATTGCGGGCGAAGTCGGCATGCCGATCAAGCTGGCACGCGCGATCCAGGTAGGAGGTCCGGTATATAACTGGGGCCAGGCCGCAGCGCTGCTGGAAGGCTTCGCGTTCGAAGAGCAGGTTGGCAACTCTCTGGTGGTGCGCGAGCCGGTGGGTGTGGTAGCGGCGATTACGCCATGGAACTACCCGCTGAACCAGATCACGCTCAAGGTGGCGCCCGCGCTGGCCGCCGGCTGTACCGTGGTGCTCAAGCCGTCCGAAGTGGCGCCGCTCAATGCCTTTGTACTGGCTGAAGTGATCGAAGCCGCCGGCCTGCCGCCGGGCGTGTTCAACCTGGTGACCGGCTATGGGCCGGTGGTCGGTGAAGTGCTGGCAAGCCATCCGGAGGTCGACATGGTGTCGTTCACCGGCTCCACGCGCGCCGGCAAGCGCGTATCCGAACTGGCGGCCCAGTCGGTCAAGCGGGTGGCACTGGAACTCGGCGGGAAGTCGGCTTCGGTGATCCTGGACGATGCCGACCTGCCAGTGGCGGTCAAGGGCACCATCAGCGCCTGCTTCCTGAACTCGGGCCAGACCTGCTCGGCACATACGCGCATGCTGGTGCCGCGCAGCCGTTATGACGAAGTCAAGGCGATTGCCGCCAAGGTGGTCGAAGGTTTCACCGTGGGTGACCCGCTGGCCGATACCACGCGGCTTGGACCGCTGATTTCCGCTGTGCAGAAAGAACGCGTGACTGGCTATATCCGCCGCGGCCTGGAGGAGGGTGCCGAGCTCGTGGCAGGCGGCCCCGACGCGCCGGCCGGTTTCGAACGCGGTTTCTTCGTCAAGCCGACGGTGCTGGGCAATGTCGATCCGCGGGCGACCGTCGCGCAGGAGGAAATCTTCGGCCCGGTCCTGTCGGTCATCTGCTACGACACCGAGGACGATGCGATCCGGATCGCCAACGACAGCATCTATGGTCTTGGCGGTGGCGTGTGGTCTGGCGATGAGGCGCGCGCGATTCGTGTGGCGCGACGTATCCGGACTGGCCAGGTCGATATCAATGGCGGACCGTTCAACATGAACGCGCCGTTCGGCGGCTTCAAGCAGTCTGGCAACGGTCGTGAAGGCGGCAAGTTCGGATTGGAGGAGTTCCTCGAGTACAAGTCGCTCCAGCTCAAGAAGGCTGGCTGACCGGCCACGTGCCGGGTCAAAAGATACGCGTATGATCGATGCCCGGCTGGTCCGGGCATTTTTGTTTGCGCGGAATTCTGCGATGCTTGCGTCTTTCCACGGTGGAGGAAGTTCCGATGCGCTGGGTTAAACGGCTGGGATGGGGATTGCTGGGCGTGCTGCTGCTGGGCCTGACTGGCGCCATCGGCGGCTACATCTGGTATCGCCAGGCCACGCAGCCCGAGGTTGCCGGCACCATGCGCCTGCCAGGATTGCGCGAGCGCGTGGTGGTGGTGCGCGACCGCAACGCCGTGCCGCATATCCAGGCCGCCAATGCGCAGGATGCCTACTACGCGCTGGGGTATGTGCATGCGCAGGATCGGCTCTGGCAGATGCAGATGAACAAGCGCATCGTGGCTGGCCGGCTGGCCGAGATACTGGGCCCGAACGCGCTCGATACCGACCGTTTCCTGCGCACGCTCGGGGTACGCCGCAACGCCGAGGCCATCTACGCGCAAGCCTCGCCTGAAACCCGCGCGGTGCTGCAGGCCTATGCGGACGGGGTCAATGCGTTCATCGATACGCGCAATGCGGCCTTGCCTCCCGAATTCCTGATCCTGGGTACCCGCCCCGAGCACTGGGAGCCAGTCGATACGCTTGGCTGGCAGACCATGATGGCCTGGGACCTCGGCGGCAACTGGACGCAGGAGGTGCTGCGCATGGGTTTGTCGCAGCAGTTGCCGACGGCCCGCATCGCGGAGATCCTGGCGCCGTACCCCGGTGAGAAACCGCTGCGTACGATGGACTATGCCAGCTTCTATCGCCAGCTTGCCCCGGTTGCCACGGCCATGGCGCGCGTGGTGGACCATGCGCCGTCCGGATACGTGGAGGGCATGGGTTCGAACAACTGGGTGGTATCCGGCGCGCATACGCGTAGCGGCAAGCCGTTGCTGGCCAACGATCCGCACCTGGGGCTGCAGGCGCCTGCGCTCTGGTATTTCGCGCATCTGCAGGCGCCGGGACTGGAACTGGCCGGCGCCACGCTGCCCGGTGCGCCGCTGGTGGTGCTGGGCCATAACAAGCGCATTGCGTGGGGCTTTACGAATACCGCGCCCGATGTGCAGGATCTCTATATCGAGCGAATCGACCCGGCCAATCCGCGGCGCTACCAGACGCCCGACGGCTGGGCCGAATTCGAGACGCGTACCGAGACGATTCACGTCAAGGGGGAGGCCGATGTCACGCTCAATGTGCGAGCCACGCGCCATGGGCCCGTGATGTCCGACGTGGCCGAGCCGATCAGCGCGGCCGCCAAGGGGCTGGGTGCCCAGTATGTGGTGTCGTTCCAGTGGACCGCGCTGCGGCCCGACGACAAGACGTTCCAGGCCAGCCTCAAGATGGGCATGGCCACGGACTGGAAGAGCTTTCTGGCGGCATTGCGCGATTTTCATTCGCCGCAGCAGAACATGGTCTATGCCGATGTCGACGGCAATATCGGCTATATCGCGCCGGGCCGTGTGCCGCTCAGGCGGGCCGACAACGACCTGATGGGCCTGGCGCCGGCGCCCGGCTGGGAGGCGCGCTACGACTGGCAAGGCTTTATTCCGTTCGAGCAGTTGCCGCAGCGGTTCAATCCGCCGACCGGCATGATCGTTACGGCCAACCAGAAGATCGTGGACGACAAGTATCCGTTCTTCATTACCAGCGAATGGTCGGTACCGTATCGCGCGCAGCGCATCCAGACCCTGCTGGAGGCCGAGCCGCGCCACACACCCGACAGTTTCGGGAAAATCCAGAAGGACGTGGTGTCGCTGGCGGTGCGCGATGCCTTGCCGTTGCTGCTGGCCGCGCCGGTAGCCAGTGACGCTGCGCGTCCGGCGCGCGAGCGGGCATTGTTCGATGCGCTACGCAAGTGGGACGGCACGATGGGCGCCGACCAGTCCGAGCCGCTGGTGGTGACCGCATGGTTGCGCGAGCTGTCGCGCCTGCTGTTCGAGGACAAGGTTGGCGATCCGCTCTTCAACAAGCTCTGGGACCAGCGCAATGTCCAGTTGCCGATGCTCAATGCATTGCGCGATCCGGCCGGCGTGGGCGCGTTCTGGTGCGACAATGCGCGTACCACTACCCGGGAAACCTGTGCCGAAACCGTGGGACTGGCCTGGCAGCGCGCGATCGCGGACCTGGACCAGCGCTATGGCGACGACGCCGGCAAGTGGCGCTGGGGCAAAGCACACACCGCGCGCTCGGAGCACAAGCCGTTCGGCAAGGTGCCGTACCTGTCGAGCCTGTTCAATGTGCGCGTGCGCACCGGCGGCGATACGTATACGGTCGATGTGGGCCGCCACAGTTTGCGCGACGAGAAGGCGCCGTTCGAGAGCGTGCATGCGGCGAGCCTGCGCGCAATCTACGATCTTTCAGATCTGTCTGAGTCCCGCTTCATGACATCGACGGGGCAATCGGGCAATGCGCTGTCGCCGCACTATCGCGACTGGACCGACAAGTGGGCCGCGGTGCAATACATCACGATCGGCTCGCATCGTCGCAATCCGGGCGGCGACAGTTTCGATACGCTGGTGCTGCAGCCACAGTAAGATGCCCGAGGGTTGTCTCCCCTCTCCCGCGAGCGGGAGAGGGGCGGGGGAGAGGGCCAGCGGTTCAAACTGCGAGAGTCGGCAAGCAGAACCTCATGCCCTCTCCCCCAACCCCTCTCCCGCCGTGCGGGAGAGGGGAGCAGAACAGAATGATTTCTCTTGCAGGAGTACCAACCGATGAGCGAACCAAGCCGCCAGCCTCGTACGGACGTGATCCAGCACGTTGCCTTCGAACATGCGGGTGTGATTGCCGATGTGGCGCGCGACCGCGGACATGAGATCCGCATCTTCCAGGCTGGCGTTGACGACCTGACGCTGGTCGAAACCGATCCGGCTGACCTGCTGGTGGTGCTGGGCGGGCCGATCGGCGTTTACGAAACCGAAGCCTATCCGTGGCTGGAGGCTGAAATCAACGTGATCCGCCAGCGCCTGGAGGCCAGGTTGCCGATGATCGGCGCTTGCCTCGGTGCGCAACTGATTGCCGCCGCATCGGGGGCCCGCGTGTATCCGGGCACGCGTGAAATCGGCTGGGCGCAGATTACCCCGACCGAGGCGGCCATGCGTTCGCCGCTGGCATTGCTGGCCAATGCCGACTGGGAAGTCCTGCACTGGCACGGTGACACCTTCGACCTGCCTGAGGGGGCCCAACTGCTGGCGTCCACGGCGGCGACGCCGCACCAGGCCTACGCGATCGGCAAGCACGTGCTCGCGCTGCAATTCCATCCGGAGGTCAAGGCCGGCGACATCGAGACCTGGCTGATTGGGCATACCGTCGAACTGGCCAAGGCTGGCATCGACCCGCGCGTGATCCGTCGGCGCACGGCCGAGATTGGGGCCACGGTCGCCAGTGCCGGCGAATTGATGTTTGCCAGGTGGATGGAGGAAGCGGGTCTGTGAGTAGCCTGAGCACCGTAGCCATCGATATAGCCATTGACGCGGTCATGGCGGGCCGGCTTCGTGCGTTCGGACCCAAGGGCGTGCCGAGCGGGATCGACAAGCTGGCCGTGACGGGTGCCGTGCGCGTGACGACGACCGGACTCGACATCGACGAGCAGGGCGACCCACAGCACCATGGTGGTCCCGAGAAGGCGCTCCACCATTATCCGCACGACCACTATGCACCATGGCATGGCGAGTTGGCCGGGCAGGGGGGCGATGCCGCCGTGCTCGACCGCGCCGGGGCGTTCGGCGAGAACATCAGCACCTCGGGCCTGACCGAAGCCGACGTCTGCATCGGCGACCGCTTCCGGCTTGGCTCGGCACTGGTGGAGGTGTCCCAGGCGCGCCAGCCCTGCTGGAAACTCAATCATCGTTTCGGGTTTGCGGGCATGTCACGTGCGGTGCAGGCCAGTGGCCGCACAGGGTGGTATTACCGTGTACTCGAAGAAGGCGAGGTGTCGGCTGGCGACCGCCTGGTATTGACATCGCGCGCTTACCCGCAATGGACCCTGCAACGGTTGCTGCATGTGCTCTATGTCGACCGGCTGAACCATGATGCGCTGGCGGAGATGGTTGAGCTTTCCGCACTGGCGGAAAGCTGGCGCAACCTCGCGCGCCAGCGGCTGCAAAGCCATGTTGTGGAAGATATGGAGAAACGGCTGGCTGGCGGGTAGTCCCCAAGAGTTTTGCCTGCGGCGTGCGGACTAATCGTTCCCGGTGTCGTCGTTCCCTTGGTAGCCGTGAGCCGCAACTAGCTGGAACCCGGCGCGCTGCTTGATAATCGCCGATGGCTTCGTTACTGCACTGGCAACCACCGCGGTGACGCCACGACCTTGCAGATAAGTCAGCGCGGCGTGCAGTGCCGCGCTGCCGGCGCCACGCACCACGCCATTTTGGCCACCATAAACGACATTGCGAGGCGCACTGACCACAGTATCGATTTCCGCCAGGCTGGGGTCTTCATCGTCGACGATGGCCATTAGCACGGCCGCCGGTTGCCCTCGATAATGTGCCACGACGTAAGTGCCAGTTTCACCGTAAGCGACCGCCCTGTAGAGGCTTTCTGCCATATCGGTGCCTCTATTGGCGAGCGTCCGCTGGGCCGGTGTGAGTGCGTCGTCGTTGGTGATGGCGCGATAGCCGTCAGTCCAGTCTTGTAAGACTGCCTGCAGGTGCCGGTGTGCCGCCCTGTCGTCGGACGTAATGAACTCGAACTCGAACGGATGCTGCGTATCGGGTTGCAAATGCCCATCTCTGGTGATGCGCGGCAAGATCGGTATCGGTTGATAGTGGCTCAGATCGAGCCGATACGAACCGAGCAACGCTGTGCTTGCCTCTGCAAGGGTAGCCGGTGCCGTGGCAGATGGGGGCGATCGGAGCGTGTCTGCCTGCTCCAGGTCCAGCGTGCCGTTCCGTGAGGTTTGGTACAGATGGTCTGCGGCACGAAACGCTGCCACCGCAGTCTCGCGTCTGGTGTCGGTCGAGGCGGAACCGGTCTGGCGTCGCACGGCTCCGATCAGTTCGCTTTCAAGCTCAGGTTGGGAGCTGGCGTAACCAGTGGTACCGTGAGCAAGGATATGGTCAATCGTTCGCTGGAAGTTGTCGGCGTCCCACTGCGGCCCGAACAGCGCCTGATAAAGGGCGATGATCGTCATGGTGCGCTCGATGCAGGCGGACGAAGCGGACATGTGGTCGGGACTGCGACGCACGCGGTGAGTTCCCGCAGCGGACGCCTTTGTGTGACAGACGCGGGATGCGGCATACCGTGCCAGCGGGTTGTATCCGCGTACATACGATGCCAGAAGTGTGGGCGGTGCAGGGATTCTTGGTGCCGTTACCGGGTTGACGGTCATATGGCGCTGGTTTGGCCGCGCTCCGGCGCTAAAGACGATTGTCTTGGCATCGTGCGTCGTGGGGCCCGGTGACGGGGCGCTGCAAGGACCCAGAAAATGGCCGGTCACGGCCAGCATTGGATTACTCCAGCATTGCGAGGCTGGTTGCACCCACGCCTGCGGTGCCACATTTGCGAAAGACAGCGCCTTGAGCCGGACAGGATGGTTCGAATCGTTCTCGATCGCAAAGGTCTGGGTGAGTCTCCCCGCATCTTGCGCCACCGTTGCGATGGGCGACGCATTCATAAATCTGCGTGAGCGGTCCGATGCGATGAGCTGATAATCGAGATCGGTCGTGCCAGCGCGGAATCCCAGTGCAATCGACACATACGCGGTGCCGTCATCGAGCTCGAACTGGTCGGCGTTGACGGTGTCGTCGCGATAGGTCGTCGTGACCGTGCGGCCAACAAACCGGAACTCGACTGCGTTGCCGGCATTGACGGTAAAGGACTGCCGCGAATCGGTCTCGAATGTCGCTACCGCCTGGCTCAGGCGGGCCCATTTGCCCTTGTTGGCCTGCAGCGAAGTCGTATACACCACCTTGTCGAGATCGTAGGCCTCCGAATACGGGATCGGGCAATCCTCGAAGCAGTTGGCGATCCACCTGACCAGCTGGAGCGAACGCGCCTTGTCGTTGAAAGTGCGCAGGAATGGCTGGTTTCCATAGTGAAACGAGCTGTCGCCTTTGCCGTTCTGTTCCGAGAACGTATAGAGTGCCAGCCCGCGCGCCATGGTTACCGATGAAATTGCCGCGTCAAGGGTTGTCGTGAGCTCAGGCTGGAGAGGACCTGGCGCGAAGCATGTCTGGCGACCATGGTAATGCGCATCCTGATAGACGCACGCGCCAGGCCTGACCTGAAACGAACGATACCGTGTACCGTCGGGCTCGGAGAACGCGGGATGGCTTACGCTTTGCGAGAGCCGCGAGAGAGCACCACTGAGCTGGGTGCCCGTTGCAACGATCAGCTCGGCGCCAGGGTCCACGCGCACGGACTTGATTGCAATGCCGTCCGGCACGTCGGTCAGCGCATCCATTCGGAAACAGTGTGGCGTACCCTGGAACTGGCTTTCGGTAAAGACGCACGCTTGCTGGGCGAGTGCCCTGGCGGGCGTTATGGCCAGCAGGCAGGCGCACATGGCGAGCCATCGGATTCTCGAGATCGTGAGCGCCAGCGGGACTGCAAACGGGACTGCAAACATGATCGAACTCCCAGTGCCGCGGAAATTTCCGCTGCTGGGAATTCTGTGAAGGTCAGCCCCTGTCAGTGTTGTGGCGTATCAAATCGCGACATTACTGTGAGAAATTTCGCAGGAATGTGAAGAGGTTGGCCGCATGGGCGGCAATTTCTCAGTCCCGTTGGAATCGTCGCGCGGTGTTTTCACGCGTAATACGATCCCAGATCACCTGCTTTTCGTCGTCGCTATAGAACACCCAGTTGCTGACTTCGGCCGCGGTGCGGCCACAACCCTGGCAAATTTCGTCGAACAGCGTCGAACAGATGCCGATGCAGGGGCTATCCGGGCGGTCGCTCAGGCGTGTCTGAGCCTCGGCTTCAGCGTTTGCGGCTTGCGAGGTGGGCGATTCGGACGGCTTGACGGACATGAAACGGGGCGGCGATGACGGGCCGCACATTATAAACGGGCGCGGTGGGCGCTTCAGGCACTTGGGAATTACCCGTGACGTCATTGTGGCCGCCCGGCAGGCCGCCTACGCTGGACCCATCGTGGTTCCACGCGCATTCATAATCGCAACCGTTTTCAGGGAGATCACCCATGCCCGGCAAGACTGTCGATCCCCGTAATGCCGCAATGCTTGAATCCGTGCTGATCGGGTCGCCGGTCGCACGTACGCTCGGTATCCATTTTGACGCGGTGGAAATCGATCACGTTGAACTGCTGTTACCCTTCAGCATGAACCTGATCACGGTCGGCGACATGGTGCACGGCGGCGTGATCGCGACACTGATCGACGTGGCGGGTGCGGCGGCCGCGTTCAGCAATGTGGATCTCGACGTGGTGAAGGGCGGGGCGACGGGGTCGTTGTCGATCCAGTACCTGGCGCCGGCGAAGTCCGCGACGCTGCGGGCGGTGGCCGACGTGGTGCGCCGTGGCAAGCGGCAGGTGGTGACCGAGGTGTCGGTCTTTGCCGAGCGCGATAACGAGGCCGTGCTCGCGGCCAAGGCGTTGATGAGCACGGCCTTGCTGTGATGCGTCAGCGCATCAGTACTTCCAGAAGATCTGTTGCAGCGCCTTCGGATCGTTGGTCTTGGTCAGTGCCAGCGCCGTCAGGATACGTGCCTTCTGCGGCAACTGGTCATCGGTAACGACCCAGTTGTACTTGTCGTCGGGCTGTTCGGCATTGCGCACGACGATGCCGCTGCCGGTGCGCGAGGCCCGCACGATCTGCACGCCCTTGGCCTGGGCGGCCTTGAGCGGTTCGACCATGTAGTCACCCACGCTGCCGTTGCCGGTGGCCGCATAGACGATCGCCTTCGCACCATTCTTGACGGCCGCATCGATGCTGGCGGGATTGACGTTGCCATAGGCGTAGACGACCGCCACTTCAGGCAGCTTGTCGATCTTGTCGATGTCCCATTCGGTCTGCAGCGTGTGCGGGCGGGCCGGGATGCGATAGTACAGCGTGCGGCCTTCCACCACGTAGCCGAGCGGGCCGAACGGCGAGCGGAACGTCTCGGTCTTGAACGTGTTGCTCTTGGTCACGTCGCGGCCGGTATGGATTTCGTCGTTGAGCACCACCAGCGTGCCCTTGCCCTTCGATGCGGGGTTTGAGGCCACGAGTACCGCGTCATAGAGGTTCAGCGCACCATCGGCGCCCAGCGCCGTGCCCGGACGCATCGAGCCGACCACCACCACGGGTTTGTCGCTCTTGAGCGTCAGGTTCAGGAAGTAGGCGGTTTCCTCGATCGTGTCGGTGCCATGCGTGATCACGATGCCGTCCACGTCGGGTTGCTTGAGCAGTTCCGATACGCGCTTGCCGAGCTTGAGCAGGCGCTCGTTGTTGAAGCTCTCGGAACCGATCTGGAAGATCTGTTCGCCCTTGACGTTGGCGACCTTCGAGATCTCCGGCACCGAGGCAATGATCTTGTCGACCGGTACCACGGCGGACTGGTAGGCCGCGGTATTGGTCGCCGAGGCACCAGCGCCGGCGATGGTGCCGCCGGTGCCAATGATGACGATATTGGCCTTGCGTGCTTCGGCGGTAGTGCCGGCCGGTGCGGTGGCGCTGGCCGGTGCAGGTGCGAGTTGTGCGTGCGCGTAGCCGCTCAGCAGGGTGGCGGACAGCAGCAGGGCGGCCAGGGGGCGAGCTTGGCAGGTCGTTGCATGATTCTCCTCATCTCGGCGTAACGATGTCTCTTGTGGAGACAGCTTTTGCGCTTGTGGTTGGTTCGTGA
This sequence comes from Cupriavidus sp., assembly GCF_057315035.1. Lineage (NCBI taxonomy): Bacteria > Pseudomonadati > Pseudomonadota > Betaproteobacteria > Burkholderiales > Burkholderiaceae > Cupriavidus > Cupriavidus sp. The sequence goes on from NZ_DBHKYV010000018.1 coordinate 49,161, forward strand.
AACCGTGGCAGCTTGTTGTGTGTCGCATTGCCAGCGGAGCGTGCACTATAACCATGCATCGGCGTTGCGTCGACAACTTCACCAGAACCGTTGCAACCCGCAAACGTACGCTGGATAAGACAAAGCGGCATCTTCCCGTCACGAAAGATGCCGCCTCATGACGACAATCAGACCGGTGTGCGATGCGTCAGAAGCTGTCGCCCGGCACGCGTACCCAGCCTTCCATCAGCACGCGGGCGCTGCGGCTCATGATGGCCTTGGTCACCGTCCATTGACCATCGACCAGGGCAGCCTGCGCGCCCACGCGCAACGTGCCGGACGGATGCCCGAAACGCACGGCTTCGCGCTCGCCGCCACCGGCGGCCAGGTTGACCAGCGTGCCCGGCACGGCCGCTGCCGTGCCGATGGCCACCGCGGCGGTGCCCATCATCGCGTGGTGGAGCTTGCCCATCGACAGCGCGCGCACCAGCAGGTCGACATCGCCGGCGTTGACGGTCTTGCCGCTCGATGCGGTGTAGGTCGTCGGGCTGGCCACGAACGCCACCTTCGGCGTGTGCTGGCGCCTTGCGGCCTCGTCGATGTCCTTGATCAGGCCCATGCGCTGCGCACCGTACGCACGAATGGTCTCGAACATGGCCAGCGCTTTCGGATCGCCGTTGATGGCGTCCTGCAGTTCGGTGCCGGTATAGCCGATGGCTTCGGCATTGACGAAGATCGTCGGGATGCCGGCATTGATCATGGTGGCCTTGAGCGTGCCCACGCCGGGCACTTCGAGGTCATCCACGAGATTGCCGGTCGGAAACATCGCGCCGCCGCCATCGTCGCCTTCGTCCGCCGCCGGATCCAGGAACTCGAGCTGGACCTCGGCCGCCGGGAACGTGACACCATCGAGTTCGAAGTCGCCGGTTTCCTGCACTGCGCCATCGGTGATGGGCACGTGCGAGATGATGGTCTTGCCGATATTGGCCTGCCAGATCTTCACGACCACGGTGCCATTGCGCGGAATGCGCGCGGCATCGACAAAGCCGTTGCTGACCGAGAAGGGCCCCACGGCGGCCGACAGGTTGCCGCAGTTGCCGCTCCAGTCAACAAATGGCTGGTCGATCGAGACCTGGCCGAACAGGTAGTCGACGTCATGGTCCGGACGCGTGCTCTTCGAGATGATCACGGTCTTGCTGGTGCTCGATGTTGCCGCACCCATGCCGTCGATCTGCTTGCCATACGGGTCGGGACTGCCGATCACGCGCATCAGCAATGCATCGCGCGCGCGGCCCGGGACCTGCGCCGCCTCGGGCAGGTCCTGCAGCCGGAAGAACACCCCCTTGCTGGTGCCGCCACGCAGATAGGTGGCGGGAATCTTGATTTGCGGTACGTGAGTCATGTCTGTCCTTGTCAGGGCCGGTCAGGCCGCCGCGCGCGACGATTCCAGGAAGTCCTGCGCGAAACGCTGCAGTACGCCGCCGGCTTCGTAGATCGAGACTTCCTCATCGCTGTCCAGACGGCACAGCACCGGCACTTGCACTTTTTCGCCATTGCGGCGATGGAGCACCAGCGTCAATTCCGCGCGCGGCTTGCGATCGCCAACGATATCGAACGTTTCGGTGCCGTCGATGCCCAGCGTGGTGCGGTTGGTGCCCGGCAGGAACTCCACCGGCAGCACGCCCATGCCGATCAGGTTGGTGCGGTGAATGCGCTCGAAGCCTTCGGCAACGATGGCTTCCACGCCAGCCAGGCGCACGCCCTTGGCAGCCCAGTCGCGCGACGAACCCTGACCATAGTCGGCGCCGGCAACAATGATCAGCGGCTGCTTGCGGTCCATGTAGGTTTCGATCGCTTCCCACATGCGCACGACCTTGCCTTCGGGCTCGACGCGGGCCAGCGAGCCCTTCTTGACCGCACCGTCCACCACGGCCATTTCGTTCATCAGCGTCGGGTTGGCGAACGTGGCGCGTTGCGCGGTCAGGTGGTCGCCGCGGTGCGTGGCGTACGAGTTGAAGTCTTCTTCGGGCAGGCCCATCTTTGCCAGGTACTCGCCGGCGGCGCTGTTGAGCATGATCGCGTTGGACGGCGACAGGTGGTCGGTGGTGATGTTGTCACCAAGCACTGCCAGCGCGCGCATGCCTTGCAGCGTGCGCTCGCCGGCCAGCGCGCCTTCCCAATACGGCGGGCGGCGGATGTAGGTGCTTTGCGGGCGCCAGTCGTAGAGCGGGTCGGTCGACGTATCGTTCTCGGCGTGCAGCGCGAACATCGGCTCGTAGACCTTGCGGAAGTGCTCGGGCTTGACGCTCTGTTTGACGATGGCGTCGATCTCGTCGTCGCTCGGCCAGATGTCCTTCAGGTAGACCGGCTTGCCGTCGGCATCGGTACCCAGTGCATCGCGCTCGATATCGAAGCGGATCGTGCCGGCGATGGCGTAGGCCACCACCAGCGGCGGCGAGGCCAGGAAGGCCTGCTTGGCGTACGGGTGGATGCGGCCGTCGAAGTTGCGGTTGCCGGACAGCACGGCCGTGGCATACAGGTCGCGATCGATGATTTCCTGCTGGATCTTCGGATCGAGCGCACCCGACATGCCGTTGCAGGTCGTGCAGGCGAAGGCCACGATGCCAAAACCGAGCTTTTCAAGGTCGGGCAGCAGTTTGGCTTCTTCCAGATACAGCTCGACCGCCTTCGATCCCGGCGCCAGCGAGGACTTGACCCACGGCTTGCGCGTCAGGCCGCGTGCGTTGGCGTTGCGCGCCAGCAGCGCGGCGGCAATCACGTTGCGCGGGTTGCTGGTATTCGTGCAGCTCGTGATGGCTGCAATGATCACCGCGCCGTCGGGCATCTGGCCCGGCGTTTCTTCCCACTTGCCGGCAATGCCGCGCGCGGCCAGGTCAGAGGTGGGCAGGCGCTTGTGCGGATTCGACGGGCCGGCCATATTGCGCACCACGGTCGACAGGTCGAACGTCAGCACGCGCTCGTACTCGGCATCCTTGAGCGCATCGGCCCACAGGCCGGCGGTCCTTGCATAGGTTTCCACCAGCTGCACCTGCGCTTCGTCACGGCCGGTCAGGCGCAGGTATTCGGTGGTCTGGCCGTCGATAAAGAACATCGCGGCGGTGGCGCCATACTCGGGGGCCATGTTCGAGATCGTGGCGCGGTCGCCCAGCGTCAGGCTTGAGGCGCCTTCGCCACGGAATTCCAGGTAGGCGCCCACGACCTTTTCGCGGCGCAGGAACTCGGTCAGGGCCAGCACGATGTCGGTGGCCGTGATGCCCGGCTGGCGACGTCCGGTCAGTTCGACGCCGACGATATCGGGCAGGCGCATCCACGATGCACGGCCCAGCATCACGTTTTCGGCTTCCAGCCCGCCCACGCCAATCGCGATCACGCCCAGCGCGTCCACGTGCGGGGTGTGGCTGTCGGTGCCAACGCAGGTATCGGGGTAGGCCACGCCATGCTCCGCGTGGATCACGGGCGACATCTTTTCCAGGTTGATCTGGTGCATGATGCCGTTGCCCGGCGGAATCACATCGACGTTGCGGAACGCCTTCTTGGTCCAGTTGATGAAGTCGAAGCGGTCTTCGTTGCGGCGATCTTCGATGGCGCGGTTTTTCGCGAACGCGTCGGGGTCAAAGCCGCCGCACTCGACGGCCAGCGAATGGTCGACGATCAGTTGCACCGGCACCACCGGGTTGACCTTGGCCGGGTCGCCACCCTGGTCGGCAATCGCGTCGCGCAGGCCGGCCAGGTCCACCAGCGCGGTCTGGCCCAGGATGTCATGGCAGACCACGCGCGCGGGGAACCATGGGAAATCGAGCTCACGCTTGCGCTCGATCAGTTGCTTGAGCGAGGCGGTCAGCGTGGCGGGGTCGCAGCGGCGCACGAGGTTCTCGGCCAGCACGCGCGACGTATAGGGCAGCTTGTCCCACGCGCCCGCGGCAATGTCGTTGACGGCTGCGCGCGCGTCGAAGTAGTCAAGCTTGGTGCCGGGTAGCGGCTTGCGGTATGCAGTGTTCATGGCGTCGTGGAGACTGGCGTGCCTGCCGTCCCGCCGGATTCAATGTGGCAGGACGGTGGCACTGTTTTTGTTGCGACTAATGTCAGGCGCGCTTTTCGATCGGCACGAACTTCAGGTTCTCCGGGCCGGTGTAGTTGGCCGTCGGACGGATGATCTTGTTGTCGATCCGTTGCTCGATCACATGCGCGGCCCAGCCCGAAGTGCGGGAAATCACGAACAGCGGCGTGAACATCGCGGTGGGCACGCCCATCATGTGGTAGCTCACGGCGCTGAACCAGTCGAGGTTCGGGAACATCTTCTTGGCATCGGCCATGACCGTTTCCAGACGCTCGGCGATATCGAACATCTTCATCGAACCGGCGTCCTTCGACAGCTTGCGCGCCACTTCCTTGATCACCACGTTGCGCGGATCGCTGATGGTGTACACCGGGTGGCCAAAGCCGATCACGACTTCCTTGTTCTCCACGCGGCGGCGCACGTCGGCCTCGGCTTCGTCGGGCGTGTCGTAGCGCTTCTGGATCTCGAAGGCCACTTCATTGGCGCCGCCGTGCTTCGGGCCGCGCAGCGCGCCAATGCCGCCGCAGATGGCCGAGTACATGTCGGAACCGGTGCCGGCAACCACGCGGCAGGCAAACGTCGAGGCGTTGAACTCGTGCTCCGCGTACAGGATCAGCGAGGTCTGCATCGCGCGTTCCCAGAGCTTCGACGGCGGTTCGCCATGCAGCAGGTGCAGGAAGTGGGCGGCAATCGATTCGTCGTCGGTTTCCACTTCGATGCGGCGGCCGTTGTGGCTGTAGTGGTACCAGTACAGCAGCATCGAGCCCAGGCTGGCCATCAGGCGGTCGGCGATATCGCGCGCGCCCGGGGTGTTGTGGTCGTCCTTTTCCGGCAGCACGGTGCCCAGCACCGACACGCCGGTGCGCATCACGTCCATCGGGTGGGCGCTGGCCGGCACCCATTCCAGCGCCGCCTTGACGTTGGCGGGCAGGCCGCGCAGCGCCTTGAGCTTGACCTTGTAGGCCGCCAGTTCCGACTTGGTGGGCAGCTTGCCGTGCACCAGCAGGTGGGCGATTTCCTCGAATTCGCAGGTGTCGGCGATATCGAGGATGTCGTAGCCGCGATAGTGGAGATCATTGCCGCTACGGCCAACGGTGCACAGTGCGGTATTGCCGGCGGCAACGCCCGACAGGGCAACGGACTTCTTGGGCTTCGGCGTGGCCAGCGGTTGGGCTTCGGACATCTGGGTCTCCTGGTTCTGTGAGGTAGTTTTGCGAGCTGCCATGGTGTTCAGCGCGTCTTGGGTCCCGGTTGTACGGTTGGCTTATTTGGTTTTGGCCTGGGCGAACAGGGCGTCGAGGCTCTGCTCGTAGGCATGGTAGTCGATCCGCTCGTAGAGTTCGGCGCGCGTCTGCATCGTATCGACCACGTTCTTCTGCGTGCCGTCGCGGCGGATAGCCGTGAAGACGTTCTCGGCGGCCTTGTTGGCGGCGCGGAAGGCCGACAGCGGATAGAGTGCCATGGCCACGCCCACGCTGCGCAGGTCGTCGAGCGTGAAATACGGCGTGGCGCCGAATTCGGTCAGGTTGGCCAGCACCGGCACCTTCACGGCATCGACAAACTTGGCATACATGTCGAGGTCGGTCATGGCTTCCGGGAAAATGGCGTCGGCACCGGCTTCCGCGCAGGCCACCGCGCGTTCGATCGCGGCATCCAGGCCTTCCACGGCCAGCGCATCGGTGCGGGCCATGATTACGAAATTCTGGTCGGTGCGGGCGTCGACGGCGGCCTTGATGCGGTCGACCATCTCGTCCTTGCCGACGATTTCCTTGTTCGGGCGATGGCCGCAGCGCTTGGCGCCAACCTGGTCTTCGATATGCATGGCGGCGGCGCCGAACTTGATCAGCGAGCGCGTGGTGCGGGCCACGTTGAAGGCCGACGCGCCGAACCCGGTGTCGACGTCCACCAGCAGCGGCGTGTCGCAGACATCGGTGATGCGGCGGATATCGGTCAGCACATCGTCGAGGTTCGAAATGCCCAGGTCGGGCAGGCCCAGCGAACCGGCAGCCACGCCGCCGCCCGACAGGTAGATTGCGCGATAACCGGCGCGTTTGGCCAGCAGCGCGTGATTGGCGTTGATGGTGCCCGGAATCTGCAGCGGGGCTTCGTCGATCAGGGCCTGGCGGAAGCGGGCACCCGCGGAGCGGGCGAGTTCGTTGGCGGAAAAAGTCATGGCGGGCATCTCTTGTAGGTTTCAACCTGCGTCAGGCAGGGCGGCGCATCTAGGCGCAAAGCGTGTGCCAGGTTTTCGAGGAACGGCCATGGCGCCTCGGTTGCGCCGGTGCGTCGCGCAGAAATCCTTTCTTATCAGTAGGTTAGGCTGCCTTGAGTCCCCTGGTGCCCGTTCTTTAAGCGGCTGCTTTTTCACATTTTGATTGCTTGAATGAAATTCAATGATTTCAAAGTTGAAATGTGAAAGGCGCCGGCGCACAATCTGGAACCGAACCTGATCGAATATATGCCGGTCCCGGCCCACCTTCCATGTCGTCACTGCCATCCCCCTTGCCGCTCAATCCTGCGTCCGCGCCAGCCGCCGGCGCCCGGCCACGCATCTGGGCGATGGGCATCAGCCGCTTGTCGCGTGCGTTCGCGGACCTGATTCCCGCCTATGCCGCACGGGCGGAATTCCGCATCGTCGGCCGGGCGTTCGAGGCGGCGGCCAGCGCCATCAATCGCGAGGCGCGCGAGAACCGAGTGGACGTGGTGGTGGCCGGTGGTTCCAATGGGGCCTACCTGCGCCAGCACGTCGATGTTCCCGTGGTACTGGTCAAGGTCACGGGCTTCGATGTCATGAGCGCGCTGGCCACGGCACGGCGCATTTCGCCGCGGGTGGCGCTGGTCACGCATGCTTCGACCTACGCCGAAGTGGATGAATTCGTTGGCGCGTTCGGGCTCGACATTCCACGCTACACCTATCTGACCGAGGACGATGCCACCGCACGCGTACGGGCGCTCAAGGAAGAGGGCATCCGGGTGGTGGTGGGGCCCGGCATGGTGACCGACCTGGCCGACAAGTACGGACTGGTCGGCGTATTCCTGTATTCGGGCAACGCAGTGCGGCTGGCCTTGGAGGATGCGATCGAGGCGGCGCGCCTGCGCCGTATCGAATCCACGCGGCGCGACTACGTCAACGCCATCCTGGCGCACCTGAACGAAGGGGTGGCGGCCGTGGATGCCGAGGGCAGGGTCCAGGCATTCAATCCGGCCATGGAACGCTTTCTTGGCACGCCGGCCGGCGTGGCGGTGGGACGCAAGCTGTCGACCCTGGCGCCGGACCTGTCGCTGGATGGCGTAATGCGCAGCGGTGCCCGGGAACTCGAGGCGATCCACCGGCTGGGCGACCGGATGGTGGTGGTGAACCGGATTCCGATTGTTGGCGAAGCCGGTACCTCGGGGGCGGTGCTGACGATCCAGGATGCCAATGCAATTCATCGGGCCGACCGCAACCTGCGTTCGCGCACCCGGCCGCGCGCGGCGGGCGTGCGATATAGCCTCGATGACCTGGCCGGCGATTCCGCCGCGATGAACGACCTGCGTGCGTTGGCGCGGCGCTATGCGGTGGTCGATTCGACGGTGCTGGTGGGCGGCGAAAGCGGTACCGGCAAGGAGGTGCTGGCACAGGGTATGCACGACGCCAGCCCACGCCGCGCGTTTCCGTTCGTGGCCGTCAACTGCGCGGCATTTCCGGAGGCGCTGCTTGAGTCGGAACTGTTCGGCTACGAGGAGGGCGCGTTCACCGGCGCACGCCGTGGCGGCAAGGCCGGCCTGTTTGAATCGGCGCACAATGGCACGCTGTTCCTGGATGAAGTCGGCGACATGCCGCCGGCGTTGCAGACCCGTTTGCTACGCGTGCTGCAGGAAAAACAGGTGCTGCCGATCGGCGGCATCGAGGCGGTGCCCGTCAATGTGCGCGTGATTGCCGCCACGCACCGCGACCTTGCGGCGCTGGTGCGCGAGGGTACGTTCCGGCAGGACCTTTACTACCGCCTGAATATCCTGCGCATCGACATGCCGCCTTTGCGCGAGCGCGTTGCAGACCTGCCGGAGTTGGCGGCGCTGCTGTATCGGCGCGCGCAGGAAAGACTGGGCATTGCCGCGCCGCAGCCGCTGCCCGCACAGGTGCAGGCGCGGCTGACCGGCTATGCATGGCCGGGGAATATCCGTGAACTCGAAAACGTAACCGAGCGCATTGCGGTGCTGGTGGCCGGCGCACAGTTGGAACCACCAGCGCAGCAGAGGGAATTGCAGGCAGCGGTGCCGGAGCTGTTTTCAAACCGGCAATTAACGGCCCCGGCGCAAACGGACGCGTCCGTGCCTTCCGCGCGACCGTCGCTGGCAGGCGTGGCGCAGGCCAGCCAGGCCGAACATATTCGCAAGGTGCTGGAAGAATGCGGCGGCAACCGGGCAGCCGCCTGCGCGCAGCTTGGCATCAGTGCCACCACGCTTTGGCGGCGGCTGCGTCAGGATTGATATGTAGCTTCCTGACTCGAACTGACTGATTCGGCAATTAACTGCCATGCGTTGATCCGACCAGCAAAATGGGCGCTCCTGATATTCAGGAGCGCCCATCAATACCAGCTTGCAAGACAGGGGTCAGATGTCGTCGGCCAGGCGTACGCCCGTGAACTGCCAGCGCTGATGCGGGTAGAAGAAATTGCGGTAGGTCGCACGGATATGCGACTCGGGGGTGACGCACGACCCGCCACGTAGCACCATCTGGCTGCTCATGAACTTGCCGTTGTATTCGCCCACGGCACCCGCGCTGGGTCGGAAGCCCGGATAGGGCAGGAAGGCACTGGCGGTCCATTCCCATACATCGCCAAACATTTGCCGCAGTGCGCCCGCGGTGTCTTGCCGGTCGGGCAGCGGACGCAGCGTACGTCCCTCGACAAAGTTGCCGGTGGCCGCCAGGTTGCGGGCGGCGTGTTCCCATTCCGCTTCGGTAGGCAGGCGCCGTTCCGCCCAGCGCGCGAACGCATCGGCCTCGAAGAAACTGACATGGGTGACCGGGCTGTCCGGGTCAACCGGCTGCATGCCCCGCAGCGTCATCTGCCACCATGTGCCTTCGCGTTCCTCCCAGTACAACGGCGCTTCGATCTGGTGATCGCAGACCCAGCGCCAGCCATCGGACAGCCACAGGCCCGCGGTCTGGTAGCCGCCATCCTCGATAAATTCGAACCACTGGCGGTTGTTCACCGGGTGCGAGCACAGCGTGTACGGTTGCAGCAACACCTGGTGCCGCGGGGTTTCGCAATCGAAGGCAAAACCGTCGCCGCCGTGTCCGATCGTGACAATGCCGCCTTGCAATGGAATCCATTCCGGAGCAGGGCGCGGATCACTGATCACGGGAACCGTCAGAGCCGGCACATAAGCCGGACGCAGCGGATTCTGGGCGAACAAATGCAGGATATCGGTCAGCAGCAATTCCTGATGCTGCTGTTCGTGGTGCAGGCCCAGTGTGATCAGCGCGGCCTCATCGTCGGTCTGCGCCGACATCAGCAGCGACAACATGCTTTCGTCGACGGCCTCGCGGTAGGCCAGCACTTCGTCAAGCGAGGGCCGTGTCAGCAGCCCGCGGCGCGGCCGCGGATGACGTGCGCCAACCGATTCGTAGTACGAGTTGAACAGGTAGCGATACTGCGGATCGACCGGTTCGTAGTCGGGCAGCCGCGCCGCGAGCACGAATTCCTCGAAGAACCAGGTGGTATGCGCCAGATGCCATTTGGCGGGACTGGCATCGTCCATCGATTGCACGGTGGCATCAGCGTCGGTCAGATCCGCCACCATGGCTTCGGTGGCGGCGCGCACGTGTCTGTACTGGCTCAGCAGCGCGGGTTCGTGCGGCGGATGGCTGGCCGTGGCAGGCAACAGTGCTGAGGCTGAGGTCATGCAGGCTCCCGGATGGCGGACTTCGGTGGGCGGGCTCGACAGGCGGACTGTCGAACCATCATAGACCCATCCGACCGAACGGGCGAGCGGGCGGCCGTCCGCTAGCGATGTAGGTCGATGCCTACGGGCGAGACATAAAAAAGACCGGTATCCCGCGAGGGGATACCGGTCTCAGGCAGCCCCGGCGCCGAAGGGGAACGACGCCGGGTACTTCACGGAGGTGGGGTGATGCGGTGCGAGGCTCAGGCGGCGGCGCGAACGGCGTCGTTGAGTGCGGCAATCTCGGTACGTGCCTTGGTCAGGCCGGCTTCGCGGGCTTCCGGACCCATCGCCAGGCCGTGAGCGCGGACGAAGGTGATATCGGTGATGCCCAGGAAACGCAGCACGGCGTCCATGGTGATTTCATGCAGATCGAGCGCCGAGCCATCCTGGCGCACACCACCACGCGACGACACGACCACTGCGCGCTTGCCGACGGCCAGGCCTTCCGGGCCATTTGCCGTGTAGCGGAACGTGCGGCCGGCTTGGGCAATGCGGTCGATCCAGGCCTTGAGCTGGCTCGGGATGCCGAAGTTGTACTGCGGAGCACCAATCACCAGCACATCGGCGGCCAGGAATTCGGCCAGGAACGCTTCGGTGAGCTCCAGTTCGGCTTGCTGCACCGCATTCAGGCCATCCTTCGGGCCGCCCAGTACCGGCAGCAGATGGTTGCCCAGGTGGGCGGGGGCTTCGCGGTCGAGGTCGCGCACGGTCACGTTGGCGGCCGGGTTCTTGGCCACGAGGTCGGCCACGATGCTGGCGGTCAGGTTGCGCGATACGGAGTTGTCGCCCAGTACGCTCGAATCGATCTGCAGGATGTTCATTGTCTGGCTCCACTAAGTTCGGTTGGGATGGCTGAAAGATATAGGCTGGCCATTGATGCCGGTAGTGAGGCAAAATGCAAATGATTGTTCTATTGATGCAACGGAAGAGCTGGAGCCCGGATCATGCAGGACCTCAACGATTTGTCGCTGTTCGCCCAGGTGGTACAGCACGGCAGTTTTTCGGCGGCAAGCCGCGCTACCGGCGTGCCGAAATCTCGGCTGTCGCGCCGCATTGCCCAGCTGGAACGCGATCTGGGCGTGCAGTTGCTGCGCAGGACCACGCGCCAGGTGCGGGTCACGCCGCTGGGGGAATCGTATTACGCACACTGCCGCGAGATGCTGGAAGCTGCCGAGGCCGCGCGTGAAGTGATCGAGCAGGCGCGCGAGCAGCCGGGAGGATTTCTCAAGATCAGTTGCCCAGTGGCTATCGTGCAGATCCTGCTGGCGCCCAATGTCGGCCACTTCATGCGCGCCAACCCCGGCATCCAGCTTGAGATCGACGCAACTAACCGCCGTGTCGACGTCATCGGCGAAGGCTACGACATGGCCTTGCGCGTGCGTAATGTGCTCGACGATTCCAGCCTGGCAGTACGTACGTTTGGCAAGAGCGACCTGAAACTGGTTGCAAGTCCCGCGTTACTGGACAGCATCGGCCGGCCGCGCACGCCGCAGGCGCTGGAAGGCATGCCGGGCGTAGGCCAGAAACCTCATGAAGGCCGCCACCTCTGGACGCTGTATGACAAGGCCGGTGAGGCCGTCAATATTGGCTACGAACCGCGCCTGGTTTCCGATGAGTTCGCGTTGCTGCGCGAAGCCGCCATTGCCGGCGTAGGCGTGGCGATGCTGCCGCGCATGTATTGCCGCGACGATATCGAGCGCGGCCATCTTGAGGTGCTGCTGCCCCAGTGGGACTTGCCGATGGGTGTATTGCACGCGGTGTTTCCCTCGCGGCAGGGTGTCACACCGGCGTTGCGCCGCTTTCTCGATTTCCTGGCCGAGGTGTTGCCCGAGCATGGCCGCAAGGTGGGCATGATGTCGATGGGCGGCATGCCCATGCATGCGGCACCCCCGTCCGGCCTTGCGCCGGCACGCGCCGATGGTCCGGAAAACGGGGAGGATTAGGCCGGAGGCGTCGAGCGCTGCGTCTTTACCTTCACGCCAGCACGATCTAAGGTAGTTGTGCAGGTCACATGCGCCTGTATCCAACTGCAAGGAGCCAACGCGATGAGCCGCACGCAAGGAACGCAGGATCTGGGCAAGGCCATTCTTCGTATCGTATTGGGTGTGTTGATTCTGGTGCACGGGATTGCCAAGCTGATGGCAGGTCCTGGCTTTGTGGTGCAGGTGGTCACGCAGGCCGGCCTGCCGGCAGCGTTGGCCTACGGTGTCTATATTGGCGAGGTGGTGGCGCCAGTTCTGCTGATCATCGGCCTCTGGTCGCGGCTGGCAGCGTTGATCGTGGCGGTCAACATGGTGTTTGCGTTCGCCCTCGTCCATGCGAAACAGCTCGGTGAAATGGCACCGACCGGTGGTTGGGCGCTGGAATTGCAGGGCATGTACCTGGCCGCGGCGCTGGCCGTGGCACTGCTTGGCGCAGGCCGCTTCAGCATTGGCGGCATCGACGGGAAATGGAACTAGGGAGACCGACATCATGGTCCGTCTGACATTCTTGCTCGGTCGGGCGCTTGCCGCGGGTACTGTGCTGCTTGGTTTGCTGGCGAGCGGTTGTGCCACCGGCCCCGATATCCGAACCGACTACAACCGTGCCACCGATTTCTCGCAGTACCGGACTTTCGGCTTCGTGCCGCGTCCCGGTACCGACCGGCAAGGTTATGAGAGCCTGACCACGCAGTACCTGAAGGCCGCGGTCCAGCGCGAGATGAACGCGCGTGGCTACCAGTTCGCGCCGCGCCAGCCCGACCTGCTGGTTAACTTCAACATGCAGTTCCAGCAGAAGATCGCCAGCAGCCCGGCGCCGATGCCACCGCCTGGCTACATGGGCTACTACGCGTACCGGGGCGGCCTCTATGCGCCGTGGCCTGGTTATGGCTTCTACAACGACACCTATACGTATACCGAGGGAACCCTGAACATCGATCTGGTAGATGCGAAACGGAACCAGTTGGTATGGGAGGGTGTGGCGCAGGGCGAGGCCAACCAGACCGATCCGCAGAACAATCAGCAGGCCATCGACAAGGTGGTGGGCTTGATCTTTGCCAAGTATCCGTTCCGCGTTGGGCAGTAGTTGTGGTTAAAGCGTAAGTTTTTCCGTGTAGAGCCAATCCCGTATAGCCAGACCCGCTACAATCGCTGCCCGTGATTTAGAACGTGTCATATCAAAAATGGGTCTTGGCTGGTTCGGATTGTCGACCTTCTGGCTGTTGCCGGTTATCTGGCGAACAGTAGGGCGTGCGCTTGCCGGCGATCGCCGTGTCTTTGGCCGTGGCTCGCTGCGCGTATGGATGGGCACGCTGCTGGTGCTGGGCGCCAGCGCCACCCTTGAAGCGCTGACCGGCGGTGAAGGCGAGGGCGCTGCCGCCGGTGGTGCGGTGGGTCATGCGCTGGCGGGTACCGCGTCTGGCATGCTTGGCTGGACCGGCGCATTGCTGATGATGCTGGCCGTGCTCGGGCTGGCCGCGCCGATGGTGTTCGGCGAGACCTGGCGCAGCCTGTTCCTGCTGCGCAAGCCGCGTGCGGATGCCGATGACGAACCACCGGCACCAAGGCAGGAAGCCCGCGCCGAAACGCGCGGCGATTTCCGCAGTGACTTCCGCAGCGAATTCCGTAACGAGTTCAGTCACAGCACATCGGCGCAAACGCCGCAGCGCGACGGAACCGAGCGTTGGGAAACTACGTCGCTGCCATCTCAGCCGGTGGCAGGCAGGCAGGCGCCACGCCACAAGAGTATCGAAGCCGTTTCGGCGCGCCGGCAGCCGGCCTGGCAACCGCCACCGCGAACCCGCGAGTCGCCGCCGCAGCCTGGCGAAATCTGGCTCCATCACGCGGAAGCGCCCGGTGCCGTCAAGCGCGAGCCGGCGGGCATGATGCCCAAGCCAACGCCAACGCCAACGCCAGCGCCAGCGCCGGTGCGTCCGGCCGCCGTGGCCAAGCCCGAAGCCAGCGTCCAGCCCCGACCCCAACCGAAGCCGGAAGCCAGGCCCCAAAGCAGGCCCATGCCACAGGCCACCGTGGTCAGTAGCCCGTTCCGAAACCCCCAACTGGGTCTGCGCTCGGCGGTCACCACGCTGCCGGAAACCACTGCCAAGCCCGTGGCCGTAGCGGCCACGGCAGCAGCCGTAGCCGAAGCCGTGGCTGAAACCGTGGAAGCCGACGTGGCGGTCATTGAAGCGCCACCCGCGATGCCAGCTGCGAACACCGACGTCGTGCCCGCAGAGGCATGCACTTCGGATGAAGCCGAGGCGCCGGTGACGCTGGATTCGATCCGTGAAGAAGCCATGGCTTTGCTGGCGGAATTGCGCCTGCTGGCGGGCAAGCCCGTGGATGAACGCGAGAGCGCCGCGCAGCCAGCACCTCAGCCTGACCCGCAGCCCGACCTGCAATCCGACCTGCAATCCGACCTGCAATCCGAACAGTTGCCGGCCGAGGCCCTGCCGCCAGCCAGTCTGGAAACCGTAGCGGAACCGGAACCGGAACCTGAACTGCCTGCGGCGGAGACGGTGGAAGCCATGCCGGCGCCAGAGCCACTGCCAGAGTCGCTGCATGTCGTCCCCACCGAGTCGGAAGCCATCGAACTGGCGGTAGCGGCTTCGATATCGGAAGCGGAAGCGGAGGCCGAAGCGGAAGCGGAAGCACAGACCGAAGTCCAGGGCGGGGAAGCATCGGTTGCCGGGACGTCCGCACAACTGCCGGCGGTCGTGGGCGAGGCCGAGGACGAGCCCGACGATCCTGCCCAGGTCGAGGACGCCAACGTATTCGTGCAGCCCGCTCCCAAGCCGCGCATTGTGTTGCAGGCGGTCATCGGCAAGACCGTAGCGCTGGGAACTGCCCAGCCCGCCGCGCCTGTGGTGCCGGCCGCCCCGGTCACCCCGGTGGCGCCGGTCGTTGCCGTAGTACCGCCCCCGGTGCCACGCGCGCCGGTGGACTACCGGCTGCCGGGCACCGATCTGCTGGAGGCCGGTGACGAAGGCGCGGAGCAGGTGTCCGACGAACTGCTACAGCAGACCAGCGAGCTGATTTCCCAGCGCCTGGCCGAATTCAAGGTGCCGGTGACCGTGGTGGGTGCCAGTGCTGGCCCGGTCATTACCCGGTTCGAAGTGGACCCGGCAATTGGCGTGCGTGGTTCGCAGGTGGTGGGCCTGATGAAGGACCTGGCACGCGCGCTGGGCGTGACGTCGATTCGCGTGGTCGAGACCATTCCGGGCAAGACCTGCATGGGGCTGGAATTGCCGAATGCGAAGCGCCAGATGATCCGTCTGTCGGAGATCGTCAGCGGCAGCGCATTCGACGCACACGCGTCGAAGCTCGTGCTGGCCATGGGCAAGGACATCACGGGCCATCCGGTAGTGACCGACCTGGCTCGCGCGCCGCACCTGCTGGTGGCGGGGACCACCGGATCGGGCAAGTCGGTGGCGGTCAATGCGATGATCCTGTCGATGCTGTACAAGGCCACGCCCGAAGACGTGCGCCTGATCATGATCGATCCGAAGATGCTGGAACTGTCGGTCTACGAAGGCATCCCGCATCTGCTGGCGCCGGTGGTGACGGACATGAAGCAGGCCGCGCACGCGTTGAACTGGTGCGTCGGCGAAATGGAAAAGCGCTATCGGCTGATGTCGGCGCTTGGGGTGCGCAACCTGGCCGGCTACAACCAGAAGATCCGTGCCGCCGAAGCCGCCGAACAGAAGGTGCCCAACCCGTTCTCGCTGACGCCCGACGCACCGGAGCCGTTGTCCACGTTGCCGTTGATCGTGGTGGTCATCGACGAACTGGCCGACCTGATGATGGTGGCGGGCAAGAAGATCGAGGAACTGATTGCACGGCTGGCGCAGAAGGCGCGCGCTGCCGGCATCCACCTGATCCTGGCCACGCAGCGCCCGTCCGTGGACGTGATCACGGGCCTGATCAAGGCCAATATCCCGACGCGCGTGGCCTTCCAGGTGTCTTCGAAGATCGATTCGCGCACCATCCTCGACCAGATGGGCGCGGAAAGCCTGCTGGGGCAGGGCGACATGCTGTTCCTGCCGCCGGGCACCGGATATCCGCAACGCGTGCACGGGGCCTTCGTGGCCGACGATGAAGTGCATCGCGTGGTGGAGCACTGGAAACAGTTTGGCGAGCCCGACTACGAAGAAGCCATCCTGGCAGGCGATGCGCCGGAAGGTGCCGCGGACCTGTTCGGCGAAGGTGGTACCGAGGGCGAAGCCGATCCACTTTACGACGATGCCGCGCAGTTCGTGCTGACGTCGCGCCGTGCGTCGATCTCTGCCGTGCAGCGGCACCTGCGGATCGGCTACAACCGCGCCGCGCGCCTGATCGAGCAGATGGAAGCGGCCGGGCTGGTGTCGCCCATGGGCCGCAACGGCACGCGCGAAGTGATCGCGCCGGGTGGCCAGGACTGACCGCGGAGCACATCATGGCAGCAACCCAGGGCAATCTGTTGCACGACGTCCCGGTGCATGCGGCCGGCGAAGTCTTCAGTGACCTGCTGGCGTGGCCGGCGGCGGGCCAGGTGCGCGTCGAACGGATCGTATCGAACGGCCAGTGCAGCCCTCCCGGATTCTGGTACGACAGTGGCGATGACGAATGGGTGCTGGTCATTACGGGTAGCGCTGCGGTCGAGATCGAAGCGGGTGCCACCCATACGCTTGGCGCGGGCGACTGGCTCCACCTGCCGGCCCATTGCCGCCATCGCGTGGCCTGGACCGACCCGGCGCAGCCGACGGTCTGGCTGGCCGTGCATGTGACGCCGGCCGGCTGAGTGGCCCGCTGATCCGGCGGCGCTGGCGCCGGGTGATGCCCGGTTCGCGCGCCGATCGGGCACTTGTATGGACGACGTATGGCTTTATGATGTCGGGAAAACCTATCCGGAGGTTCCGGCTTGCCCCGCATCGCACGGCCGCTGTTCGCCTGGTTCTCGCTTGCATGGTTGCCTGTGCTGCTGGCATTCGGCCCGGCCGCGCATGCCGATACGCTGCGGATAGGCTCCAAGCGTTTCACCGAATCGTTCATCCTGGGTGAGATCCTGACGCAGGCCGCCGCACCGTATGCGCAGACACGGCATCTGCAGGGGCTTGGCAATACCGCGATCGTTTTCGAGGCGCTCAAGGCCGGCAGCATCGACGCCTATCCCGACTACACCGGCACACTGGCCAGTGAGATCCTGAAGCTGCCGGGGGCAGCCACGCTCGAACAGATCAATGCAGCGCTGGCGCCGCTGGGTCTCGCCGCGGCCATTCCGCTTGGCTTTGACAATACCTACGCAATCGCGGTCTCCGACGCGCGTGCCGGCAAAAACCTGCACACGCTCGGCGATCTCGCGCACGAGCCGTCGTTGCGGCTGGGGCTCTCGCACGAATTCATGGGGCGGGTCGATGGCTGGCCGGCGCTGGTGCAACGCTATGGCCTGACGCAGAAGCCGGTGGGGATCGACCATGGCATTGCATACGAAGCACTTGCCGATGGCCAGATCGATGCGACCGATATCTACTCGACCGATGCCAAGATCCGCAGGTTTCACCTGAGGGTGCTGGATGACAACCTCCATGTTTTCCCGGCCTATGAGGCCGTGATCGTCTACCGGCTCGATGTGCCGCGCCGTTTCCCGTCAGCGTGGCAGGCGCTGCAACAACTGGCGCGCCGCATTTCGGTAAGCCGGATGATCGACATGAATGCCGCCGCCGAGACCGGCGGTGCATCGTTTGCGGCCATCGCGCACCAGTTCCTGTCCGGACAGCCGGACACGGCGATCGACGGCGCGGGTGCGGGCCGCCAGGGCCTGCTTGAGGTCCTGACCGGCGCACAGACCTGGCGGTTGACCGTACGGCATCTGGTGCTGGTGGGCGGCGCAGTGGGTGCCGCCACGCTCATAGGTGTACCGCTCGGCATCGTGGCCGCGCGCCGGCGCCGCCTGGGGCAAGTGTTGCTTGCCGTGGTGGGCGTGCTGCAGACAGTGCCATCGCTGGCGCTGCTGGCCATGCTGATTCCACTGCTTGGCCAGATCGGCGTATGGCCGGCCATGATCGCGCTGTTTCTCTATGCGTTGCTGCCAATCGTGCGCAACGCCTGCACCGGCTTGCAGGAAATCTCGCAAGGCATGCGCGATGCGGCGCGCGCGCTCGGATTCCGGCCAATGCAGGTGCTGCGTTTCGTGGAACTTCCGCTGGCGATGCCCATCATGCTGGCCGGAATAAAAACCGCCGCAATCATCAGCGTGGGCACTGCCACCATAGCCGCCTTCGTTGGTGCCGGCGGTTATGGCGAACGCATCGTTACCGGACTGGCACTCAACGACTCGACCCAGTTGCTGGCCGGCGCGATTCCCGCCGCGCTACTGGCGCTGGTAATGCAGGGCGCATTTGGCGGGGTGGAATGGTGGGCCAAACGCCGGCGCATATCATGACGAAAACGATCTTGACCATGCGTGGGGTTGGCGCGCGCGTTGCGGCAATCGGCGCCTTGTTGCTGGCGGCCACGGTACACGCCGCGCCGGCCGACCAGATCGAACGTGGCCGCTATCTGGCACGCACGGCGAACTGCGTGGCCTGCCATACGGCGGACGGCGGTGCTCCCATGGCAGGGGGCAGGGCGCTGCGGACCGATGTCGGCACGATCTATTCGACCAATATCACGCCGGATCCGGACACCGGGCTGGGCCGCTATACGCTTGACGATTTCGATCGTGCGGTGCGCCACGGCGTGGCCCGTGACGGAAAGCGGTTGTATCCGGCCATGCCCTATACCTCGTACGCGAAAATGACGCGTGACGATGTGGCGGCGATCCATGCCTGGATGCGTAGCGAGATCAAGCCGGTACGGCAGCCGAACCGCGCGACCACACTGAGCTGGCCCTACAGCATGCGCTGGTTGCTGGTGCCCTGGAACTGGGTGAACCTGCGCAGCGACCCGGTGCGAGCCGATGCAAAGCAGGGCGAAGCGTGGCGGCGTGGTGCCTATATCGTCCAGGCCGTGGCCCATTGCGGTGCCTGTCATACCCCGCGCGGCATGCTCTATGGCGAAAAGGGCCGCGACGAAACCAGCCGGCACTTCCTGTCCGGCGCAACCGTGGAGGGTTGGTCGGCTACCAACCTGACCGGCGACATGCTGACCGGACTCGGTGCATGGTCCAGCGCGGAACTGGCCGAATACCTGCACACCGGGCGCAATGCGCATGCCACGTCGTTCGGCCCGATGTCGACCGTGATCGCGTCGTCGACCCAATACCTGAACGCAGCCGACCTCGACGCCGTGGCCATCTATCTGAAGTCGCTCCCCGGCACGCGCGGCGAGGCCCGGCCATTCCGCTACGACGCAGGCACCACCGCGCAGCTTCAGCAGGGGCGCTTCGATACCCCGGGCGCGCGGCAGTATGCCACCTATTGCATGCCGTGCCACAACGCCAGCGGCAAAGGCTTTGCAAAAGTCTTCCCGCCGTTGGCGGGCAATCCCACCGTGGTCGATCCGAATCCGTCCTCGCTGATCAACCTGTTGCTTGACGGGGCGGTTACCGCGCGGGTCGATACCGCGCCAACCGACTATCACATGCCCGGCTACGGCTGGACCCTGGAAGACCAGGAACTGGCCAGCCTGCTGACATTCATCCGCGGTGGCTGGGGTAACCGCGCCGCGCCAGTGTCCGTCGAAGCAGTAGCCGACCGGCGCCGTGCGCTGGGTACGCGCGCACCCGATGCACCCTGAGCACCATGACCATTACCCGCAGAGATTTCCTGAACGGTACCGCGCTGACGATTGCGGCTGGCGTGGCGCCGGCCAGCCTGCTGCACGCCGCGGCTCTGGCGTCGTCGACCTATCCGCCGGCATTGACCGGGTTGCGTGGCAATCATGCCGGCACCTTCACGCTGGCCCACAGCCTGGCGCGCGAGGGTGCGACCTATCCAGGCGTACTGGCCCGGGAATCGTATGACCTGGTGGTGGTGGGTGGCGGCATCAGCGGGCTGGCCGCCGCATGGTTCTACCAGCGCAAGTTCGGCGCGGGCCGGCGCATCCTGATCCTCGACAATCACGACGACTTCGGCGGCCACGCCAAGCGCAACGAATTCACGGTGCGTGGCCGTACGCTAGTCACCTACGGCGGCAGCGCCGAGATGCCGCCGTCGGCCAATGACAATCCGGCCGTGCAGGCGTTGCTGGCCGGGCTCGGCCTCGCGCCGACCGCAAGTGCCCAGGCGCGCCCCGGAGAGGACTACGAACGGCGTGGCCTGGCGCGTGCGATGTTTTACGACGTCGGGCATTTCGGCCGCGACCAATGGGTGTCCGGCGACCCGTTCGCGGCACTGGTCGAGGCTCGCTTCCGAGGGGAGGTGACGCGTACCGATGGCATGGCGGACTTTCTCGCGAAAGCACCGCTGCCGGCAGCGGATCGGCAGGCCCTGCTGCGACTGGCCCAGGGCGACACCGATTTCCTGGCGGGCATGCCGGCCGATGGCAGGCTCGCTTACTTGCAGGCCACGCGCTACGCCACGTTCCTGCGCGACAAGGCGGGCCTGGGACTGCCCGGCGTGCGCTTCCTGCGCAGCCGCAGCCTGGATGCCTACGCGCTCGACGCCGACGGCATATCGGTTGCGCAGGCAATTGCGATCGGATTGCCGGCCGGGGCCGGTATGCCCGTGCCGCGAGATGACGCGCGCCTGGGCAAATCGCCGGCATCGCGGCTGTGGTTTCCCGATGGCAATGCCACGCTGGCACGCACGCTGGTGGGTCGCCTGGTTCCGGCAGCCGCCGGCGCAGGCAATGCCCGCCTCGACTACGGCAAGCTCGACCAGGATGGCCGGCCGGTTCGGATCCGGCTGAACAGCACCGCCATCGCCGTCGAGCCCGATGTCCGGATCACGCGCGTTACCTATGGCTGGCAAGGCAATCTGCAGCGCGTGGAGGCGCAGCACGTCATCGTGGCGGGCTACGGCATGATGGTGCCATTCATCCTGCCTTCGCTTCCCGAACCGGCCAAGGCTGCGTTGCGATCCGGCGTCAAGGCGCCCGTGGTTTACACCAAGGTGGCGCTAGACAACTGGCGCGCATTCGAGTCACTGAAAGCATGGCGCATCCACGCGCCGACCATGACGTACGCCGATCTCTGGCTGGAGCCGGCGCCAGGCGGCAGCGGCGATCCCGTGGTCCTGCACATGCTTTACGTTCCGACCGTGCCCGACAGCGGTATGGCGCCGCGCGAGCGCTTTCGCGCGGGGCGCGCGTTCTTGCTGGGCACGCCGTTCGACGTCATGGAACGCGATATTCGCGCACAACTGGACACGATGCTGGCGCAGGGCGGCTTCCAGTCGGCGCGGGATATTCGCGGCATTACCGTCAACCGCTGGGCACATGGCTACAGCTACATGCCTTCGACGCTGGCGCCAGACGATGCCGGTCTGCAGGCGGCCCTGGAGCAATCCGGGAAGGGTGTCGGAAATGTCCGTATTGCTGGCGCCGATGCGATGGGCAACCCGTCTGTCACGGCCGCGATCGACCGTGCGAAGCGTGCTGTTGATGCATTGGAATCTGTTATTTGAGGAAATGCTGATGTCTTGTACGGGCACCATTCGACAGAATCCGGCCATCTCAACTGACGTGAATGGTGCCTGGCATGAAAACCTTCATCGCTGCCTTATCGCTGGCCGCCGCGTGCTCCGGCGCGGCCGCACAATCCTCGACCATGCAGTTGGACGGCAACGTTACGCCGTCGGCCTGCGATCTCGCGCTCGTGGCGAATGGCGGGGGCAACCGCCTGGACTATGGCTCGATTGACGTCGATGGCCTGGGTGCCGGCGCCTCGGGGTACCTGCGGCTTCGGGATGACGTGGTGACCGCCACCGTGACGTGCGCGTCGGGCGCGAGGGTGGGGCTGACGGTGACCGATGGCCGCGCCGGATCGGCAGCGGCAGGCCTGGATACCGCAATTGCGGAGGACTTCGGCTTCCAGCCCGTTCTGGGCGCCACGTTCGGCCTGGGTACCGCGCCGGGTGGTGCGCCAATCGGTGCCTACTACCTGCACCTGGCACCACAGTCGGGAGGCGCCATGATCGGATCCACGATGTCCGGCGCCCTGAGTTCCGACAACAAGGCCGCAAGCTGGGCGGCTCTGCCATTGACAGGCATGAATGACGCGTCGCGCGTCATGTTGCCTACCGGCGGCCGCATCCACACCTGGGCCGATATATCCGGCAGGGAGGTCAGCAGTTCACCTGCAGTGGTGACAGCGGCTTCACTGCGCTACGAGGTGTTTCCAGCGCTCCTGCCGAAATCGGCATTGCCGCTGACTGGCCAAATCGAGATTGACGGGCTTGCGACTTTCACGCTGTACTACCTTTGATCCCGCCTCTCAGCCACCGGTGACAAATTTCTGCAGGAGCCGGTGGAATTCCTCGAACTCCTCGACGGTAAATCCCTGGAGGCGCTGATTCAATACTTCCGGTGCAATGGCCGGAATTTCCTCGGCGACATGCCTGCCTTTTGCCGTCAGCGTCAAATTGACGACGCGGCGATCATCAATGCTCCGGCTGCGTTCTAGCAGGCCCTTTTCCTCGAGTTTATCGAGCATGCGGGTCATCAGGCCGCTATCGATGCCAAGCAGCTTGCTGATTTCAAACGGAGTACTTGCCATGCCGCGGGTCAGCGACAGGAGAATACCCATCTGTTGCCCGTTGATATCCAATGGTCGCAGCGCGGAATCCATTTCCATCAGAAGGCTGTTGCGAGCCTTGTTCAGGTGAAAGCCGATGCTTTGGGTAAGCTGGAAATTGTCTGATGTGTAGTGCTTCACTGTGGTTTCCTTTGTGTTGCACCGAGAAAGTTGATCGGTCAGTAACCGAACTACGCCTGGGATGAATGAAGGGCGCCTTGCATTCATCGGACGGTAGTCTGGCAAATCCTGTGAAGAATGGGAATTCAATTTTATTGTCTTTCGATTTAGATGAAATGAAATCCATGAAATCGTTGCGGTTGAATTATTCTGGATTCATTTATTCTGGTATCGAGATAATCCCCCGTACGGGTTATCGAATGACTGTACATTATGTCAATGTGTGATGAAATTGCGGTTTGGCCGGCGGCGTACAGGCGTCCGTCGGCTGATGTAGTCCGAAACTACTTAATGCGGGGCGCGAGAAAGTTCAACACCGCATGGCACGCCACGGTCCATAGGCTCCGGTACATTGCAGCAAAGGAATGGCGTGCCGTTCGATGGTCGAGGCGCCGTGATCCCACCCGCACGAAAATGACCGACGCAGGCCTGACATGACGGTTGCAATATGAAGCGCCCGGGCGCCGCAGGCGCGCTGGGGGCAGTGCTTTCGCTAGCCGCGCTGACACTCGCCATGCAGGTTCGCGCCGAGCCTGGTGTGCCAGGCGCAACGGAGCAGGCGCCGGCCCAGAAGCCCGGCCTTTCGTTCTTCGATCCGGAAGACGGCATGTTGGACATGAGCGATTTCCTGCTCCACCACAAGGGCGCGCTGCCGGTCCCGATGATCATTACCGAGCCGGCAGTGGGCTACGGTTTTGGTCTCGGATTGGCGTTTTTCTCGGAATCAATGGCCGATGCCGCGCAGCGTGCCAAGGAGGCCGGCAAGGGGCCGGCGCCGCCCAATATCACCGCGGTGGGTGGGGCATACACTGAAAATGGCACCTGGGCTGCTGGCGCGGCGCATTTCCATACCTGGGGCGGCGACCGCATCCGCTATTTGGGCGCGATCGGCAAGGTCGACGCAAACCTCGAATACTTCGGGTTGGCAAACCAGCCACGCGCATACCAGTTGCAGGGCTTTGCGCTGATGCAGCAGTTGCTGTTCCGGGTAGCGGATTCCCGCTGGTATATCGGGCCACGCTATGTGTACGCAGACACGTCGGCGTCCTTCCGGTTCGGTGCAAATGCCGGCGAACTGGGCCCGATAGAGCAGGACCAGCGCATTGGCAAGGGCGGTATCGTGATCGACTACGATTCGCGTGACAATATCTTCTATCCGAACAAGGGCAGCTACGCCGAGCTTGAAGCGCAATTTGCGCGCGGCGGCTTTGGCAGTACGCAGACCTTCAATATGTATAACGCGCGTGGCTTTACCTGGCTGCCACTTTCCCGCAAGTGGATCCTCGGGTTGCGTGCGGATACAAAATTCTCGACCGGTGACGTGCCATTCTATGCGCAGCCCTATGTCGACCTGCGTGGCGTGCAGAAGGGCCGCTATCAGGACCGCAATGCCGTGGCCATCGAAGCCGAGCTGCGCTGGGATGTAACGCCACGCTGGGCTGTGCTGGCATTCAGCGGCACCGGCAAGGCTTATGGCCGCTGGCACGACTTCTCCGACGCCACGACAGTCTTCAGCGTGGGTGGCGGATTTCGCTACATGATCGCGCGCAAGCTGGGCCTGTCGATGGGGATCGACGTGGCCCACAGCAAGGACCAGAACGCCTTCTATATCCAGGTCGGCAGCGCCTGGCACTGACCGACCCGGAGCCGTGCGTTACGACACCGCGGGGAAGTCCAGTGTCGTATCGTTGACGCGATTGACCATGTTCGTGAACAGGATCGCGCTGATCGCCTGGATGGCTTCCACGATTTGCGTATCGCTGAAGCCGGCGGCACGTACCGCATCCACGCTGGCGGCCGGCACGGTGCCCCGCGTACCAACCAGTTCCACGGCGAAGCGTACCAGTGCATCGGTCTTCGCATCCTCGGGGTAGCTGCCACGGCGCAGCAGCTGCGTCTGTTCCGCGGTGTATCCCGCCATCTTGGTCGCGGTCAGCGTGTGGGCGGCCACGCAGTAATCGCAACCGCTGTGTTCGCTGACAGCCAGGTTGATCGCTTCGAGCTCCTTTGCCGACAGGCTGCCTTGCTTCAAGGTGGCATTGGTCTGCAGTGCCTGTGCCAGGACGGCCGGCGCATTGCTGCCGATGGTGGCGTAGGCGTTAGGTACCTTGCCGACAGCCTTGCGGATCGCGCCGAACAGCTCGGCGGTTTGTCCGGTGGCGTCCTGGACGGGGAGGGTATGGAGGCGGGTGGTCATGGTGATTCTCCTTTGGGTTACGGTTGAGCGTTGGTTCGGGAGCGTTGCGAAGGTTGTTGCGCCGCGCTTCCATGGACTCAATGGTAGGTGCGCTGGTGATCCGAAAGGGTTAGAATCGGCTCATATTTTTGCTTGATCGTCTCACCATCCAAGAGAATATGGACAGCCTCAGCGAACTGGTACGGCTGCTGGCGCCAACCGGCACCGTCGACCTGCATTGCCGGGTGGCCGGTGCCTGGTCGGCCCACAACGCACAGGCGGCACCGGGCCACATCCCGTATCACGCGATTCTTGATGGCCATGCCGACGTGTCGGCAGGCGCGGATGCGCTTCGGGTGGGAGCGGGCGACGTGCTGCTGTTTCCCCATGGCGCCGCGCATACGCTGTCGGGCGTGCAGCGGGGGCGAACCAGGACGGCGGAATCGCGGCATTTCAATGGCGTGGTGACCGAGGTGTCGGTGCCCGGTGCGGCTGCTCCGCTCGATATCCTCTGTGGCACGTTTGTTCTTGGCAGTTCCGCCGCCGTGCTGTTGCGCGGCTTGCCTGAAATACTCTGCGTGAAGACGGCCCGTGACAGCAGCAATGTCGGCATTGACTGGTTGCGCGGACTGATCGGCATGATGCATGTCGAGGCCGATTCACCGGGCCCGGGCAGCGTGGCCATCATCGCCGACCTGTCTACCGCGCTGTTCACGGTGCTGCTGCGCACGCTGCTGGCGCAGGGCGCCGTTTCCCATGGTGTCATGGCGCTGATGGCCGATACGCGCATGGCGCGCGCCGTGGATGCCGTGATCCGCAATCCCGAACAACCGTGGACCATCGATGGCCTTGCCACGGTATGCAACGTCTCGCGTGCCACGCTGGCGCGGCGTTTTGCGCAGCTTGGCATCACGCCACTCGAACTGGTGACCGTGTTGCGCATGGAACGGGCCGCGCGGCTGCTGCGTCGGGGCGAGATGTCGGCGGCTGCCGTGGCCGAACAGTGCGGCTACGCGTCGCAGGCCGCGTTCGGGCGTGTCTTCACGCAGCACTTCGGCATGGGCCCCGGTGCCTACCGACGCCGGCATCGTGAGTTGCGCAACCCCGGACCGACCCAGATACCGGATGTATCCGAATGACTGCCCCGAAAGCCTCCCTCCGTCCCGCCAGCCGTTCCACCAGCCGTGCCCATGACAATTGGGACGACTACCGCTATTTCCTGGCCGTCGCGCGCGGTGGCACGCTGTCTGCCGCTGCCGCGCAGCTTGCAACCGAGCACACCACCGTGGCGCGCCATATCCATGCCCTTGAACGGGTACTCAATGCGCGGTTGTTCCACAAAAGCCATGTTGGCTATGCGCTGACGGCTGCCGGCGAACGGCTGCTGACCACCGCCGAAGCCATCGAGAGCGCGCTGCTGGCCTCCAAGGCAGCAGCAGTCGGCGAGCAGGACATCGCCGGTGTCGTGCGCGTTGGTGCGCCGGATGGATTCGGCAGCATGTTCCTTGCACCGCGGATCCATGCGTTGACTGCGCAGCATCCACGGCTCGAGGTCGAGATCTTCGCGGCGGCGCGGCTGTTCAGCCTGACCCGGCGCGAGGCCGATATCGCCATCGGCCTGTCCGGCGCCGATCACCTGCGCGTCGCCTCGCGCAGACTGACCGACTACCGGATGCACGTTTATGCCGCCAAGTCATATCTGCGACAAGCCAGCCGGATTCGCCGCAAGGAAGACCTGCTCGCGCATCCGTTCGTGGGCTATGTCGAGGAACACCTGTTTTCACCGGAGCTGAGCTTTGCCAGCGCGATCGGCGTGGACTACCGCGCGCGTGTCCGGAGTACAAACCTGCTGACCCAGGTGCATGCCACGCTGGGGGGCCAGTGCCTGTGCATCATCCCGGCCTATGTCGCTGCGGCTTTTCCGGCGCTGGTGCCGGTTTTGCCTGACGAGGTCGAGGTAACACGCACGTTCCACATGCACGTTCATGAAGATCACTGGAAGGCGGCGCATGTGCGCGCCGTGGCCAATTTCATCGCCGAACAGGTCGATGCCAGCACCGCGTTGTTCATGAGCGGACAGGCATAGGCTTGGGCATGCCGCATCGGTTGTGCAATTCTGCACAACCGATGCGGATTCCCTGCCTGTCGTTGTGCGGAAACTGGGTGAATAATCGTTGGCATTCCGTACTTCGCACCATTGCCGCCGTGTCCGCCCCAGCATCCTCCACCTTGCTTCGCCCCCCGATTTCACGCCGCATGCTCCGGACCACCATTCAGATTGGCGGGCTGCTGGCGGTCTGGTTCGCGGCGGACTGGCTTACGCGGGCGCTCGGTTGGTCCGTATCGCCCGGCGTGCTTGGCCTGCTGGCCGTGCTGGCTTTGCTGCTGTCGGGCAAGGCTGAGGTGGGCTGGGTAAAGGATGGCGCCGACTGGTTGCTGGGTGAACTGGTGCTGTTCTTCATTCCATGCGTAGTGGCCGTGGTCAACTATTTCCCGCTGTTCCGCACGGAAGGTGTCCAACTGACCATTGCGGTTACCGTTGGCACGGTACTGGTGATGGCTGCCACGGCGTTGGCGGTGCATGCGGGGTGTCGCCTCGAACGACGCATTGCAAGACTGGCCAGACGGCGTATCCATGCGCGCGCCCGCCAGCACACCACACGCGAGACCAAGTAAACATGGCCTCGTTCTTCTGCCTCGCATGGACCATTGCGCTGTACTTTGCCATCAAGCCGTTCTATCAGCGTCGCCCCCGGATCTGGTATTCACCGGCAATCCTGGTGCCGGTATTGACCATCGCGCTGCTGCTGGGCGCTGACATTCCCTATTCGGCCTATGTTGCAGACACCCGCTGGATGGTCTGGCTGCTGGGCCCGGCCACGATTGCGTTTGCAGTACCGATCTATGAGCATCGTGCCATTGTGCGGCGTCACTGGCTGGCGCTTGCGCTTGGGGTCGTGGCAGGCATGGTGGTGGCATTGGTCAGCGCACGACTGCTGGCCGAGGCGTTTCACTTCAGCAACGAGGTCTCGCAAAGCCTGATGGCCCGCTCGGTGTCCACGCCGTTTGCGGTGGCGGTGGTCTCCCATACCGGTGGGTCGGCCGACCTGGTGTCGTTGTTTACCGTGATGACCGGACTGGTGGGCATGATCGTAGGCGATGCAGTGCTGGCACTGCTCAAGCTTCGCTCACCGGTGGCACAAGGCGCATCGCTGGGCGCCGCGGCCCATGGATTCGGCACGGCCCGTGCACGCCAGCGCCATACCGAGGAAGGGGTGGTTGCCAGCCTGACGATGGTGCTGGCCGGCGTGCTGATGGTGATTGCGGGTCCGGCCATGACGGGCTGGGTGACCGCCATCGTCGGCTAAATCTCGGCCTGGCGCTGATAAAAGCGGCTCGTAAGCCATGTCATGGCTGGATGGCTGGCATGATCCGCGTCTTGCCGCCTAGACTTTCTGAACGCTGCATAGCGTCTGTTGCGGGAGGAAGTCGTCATGGCGGCACGTTCCATTGCTTCGTTATCGATCAGTTTCGGGCTCGTTTCCATTCCGGTGAAGGTGTACTCGGCCACCGAGAGCAAATCGGCGATCAGCTTCAACCTGCTGCATAAGGGTTGTGGCTCGCGGCTGCGTCAGCAGTACATCTGCCTGAAGGAAGATGTGCCGGTGGATCGCGCCGATATGGTCAAGGGCTACGAATTCGAGAAGGACCGCTATGTGACCTTCACGCCCGAAGAACTCAAGGCGCTGGAGGATGCGGCGCAGCCGACCATCGACATCGTGTCGTTCATGCCGGTGGGTGCGGTCGATCCGATCTATTTCGACAAGGCCTACTATCTGGGCCCAGACAAGCGTGGCGCCAAGCCCTACAACCTGCTGGCCGAGGCCATGCGCGAGAGTGGTACCTGCGCGCTGGCAAAGTGGGCATGGAAGGGCAAGCAGTACATGGTGCAGATCCGCGTAGGCGACGACGGCCTGATCCTGCAGCAGTTGCTCTATGCCGACGAAGTACGCGACATGGCCGACCTGCACGTGGAACGCACCGACGTGCAGCCTGCGGAGCTGAAGCTGGCGCAGCAACTGATCGAGCAGAACTCGGTCGATGGCTACGATCCTGCCGCCTATACCGACGAGGAGAAGCAGCGCATCCTCGACCAGATCGACAAGAAGATTGCCGGCAAGAAGATCACGGTTGCCGAGGAAGCGCCACCGGCCACCGGCGGTGAAGTGATCGACCTGATGGAAGCACTGCGCAAGAGCATTGGTGCCAACAAGCGGCAATCGGCGGGACAGTCCGCGGCAAGAAACACAGGCAAGGCCGCGGCCAAGGCGGCAACCGAGGCGCCAGCCCGCAAGACTGCCCGGCGTGCGACCGCAACACCCGCGGTGGCCCCTAAACGCGCCGCACGGAAGTAGGGGGACGGTCCGACGATGCAAGCCTACTCGATGCGCGACGTCCAGGCCTTGCTGGGCATTTCGCGTACCGTGATCAATGCGTTGATTGCCGCTGGAGTGGTAGTACCCCGGCGCGGTGTACGGCGCGAGTTCCGCTTCAGCTTCCAGGACGTGGTGCTGATGCGCACGGCACAGTCATTGCGCGAGGCGCGGATCCCGACCCGAAATATCACTCGGTCATTGCGGCGGCTGCAAGGGCTGGGCGAAGGTCGTCCGCCGACCGGGTTGCGGGTAAGCGCGGTGGGCGGCGATGTCACGGTGCAGGATCGGCAAGGGCGCTGGCAGGTGGATTCGGGGCAGTTCGTGCTCGATCTCGATGCTGACAGCGAGCCTGGGCGCGGTGCGGTAGTGGACCTGAGGCGTCCGTCCAGGGCACCAGCGGCCGAGGATCCTGCCGGATGGTTTGAACGCGCGGTCGCCCTGGAGCCTGTGGACAGTGCCGAGGCGGAGGCTGCCTATCTGCGCGCGGTAGCGGCGGCACCAGACTACCTCGATGCGTGGCTCAACCTCGGCTGCCTGCTATGCGAACAAGGGCGTTTCGATGAGGCGGTTGCCCGTTACCGTGAAGCGCTGGTGCGTCTGCCTGATCAGCCATTGCTGCATTTCAATTTGGGCGTGGCGCTGGAGGATTCCGGCGCGCGGCGTGATGCGCTGGCAAGCTATCACGCCTGCATCGACCTGGCCCCTGACTTTGCCGATGCCCACTACAACGCAGCCCGCCTGCACGAGGAGCTGGGCGATCCGCACCGCGCGATCCGGCACTACAACCAGTACCGCAAGCTCGAGCCGGTGGAATAGCAAGAGGATCAGGCAATCTCTCAGGCCAGCGCGCCTTGCCAGAGCAATGCGCCATTGAGGAACAGGATCACGGCGGCGGAGCTCCAGGCCAGTACCAGCGGGGTACCACGTACGCGCCATTCGCCCATCAGGTCGCGGTTCGAAGCAAACTGGATCAACGGGACGACGGCAAGTGGCAAGGTCAGACTCAGAACCACCTGGCTGGCCACCAGCAAGCTGGCCGAGCCGTGCTCGCCGAACACCCAGACCGCTGCCAGCGCCGGTACGATGGCCACCGCGCGGGTCAGCAACGCTCGACGCATGCGCGACATCTTCAGGTCCAGGAAGCCTTCCATCACGGCCTGGCCGGCCAGCGTGCCGGTCAGCGTCGAATTGAGCCCGCAGGCCAGCAGCGCCACGGCAAACAGCAGGCTTGCATAGTTGGAATGCAGCAATGGCGCCAGCAGGCGGTGGGCTTCGGCCAGGTCTTCCACTTCGGTCAGGCCATTCGCATGGAATGCCGCGGCGGCAAGAATCAGCAGGGCGGCGTTGATCAGGAACGCGAACGCGAGCGAGCCGAACGTATCGAGGTTCATGCCGCGCAGCGACAGCACCATGGCGCGATCGCGCAGTGCCTTGCTGCCCTGGCGCGGCGCATGGCGGCGCACCAGGGACGAGTGCAGGTAGAGGTTGTGGGGCATCACGGTGGCACCCACGATGCCGGCCGCGAGCCAGAGCATGCCCGCATTGCGCAGCAGTTCGGCAGGTGGCGCGAACCCACCAATGACGGCACTCCACTGCGGCTGCGCCATGGCCAGTTGCGCAACAAAGCACAGCGCTACCAACGCGATCAGGCCGGCAACCATGCCTTCCATCTTGCGCTGCCCATAGCGTTGCACGGCAAGCATGACCAGCGTGGCCACCGCGGCCATCAGCACGCCAACCCACAGCTTCACATGCAGCAGCAATTGCAGTGCGACGGCGCTGCCCACCACCTCGGCCACATCACAGGCAATGATCGCGATCTCACTGGCGACCCACAGTGCGATGACCACCGGACGCGGAAAGCGCTCGCGGCAAAGCTGCGCCAGATCGCGTCCGGTCACCACCCCCACGCGCGCGGCAATCCACTGCAGCAACATGGCCACAAGGCTGGCCACCGCAATCACGAACAGCAGGCTATAGCCGTACTTCGCCCCACCTGCAATGGCCGTCGCCCAGTTGCCCGGGTCCATGTAGCCGACTGCCACCAGCGCGCCGGCGCCAAGAAATACGGCACGCGACCGCTGCGGCGGCAGCGCGGCGGAAACTGCATCGGGCACGGTGTCTGGCAGTGCTGCGGATTCGGTGGGCGGTGGCATCGGAATGTCCGGGTGAGTCCCGGGAATGACCCGTATGCTGCATTCTAGTGTCTTGATGAGAATAATTCCCAATTAGATTTGACTAAGAGGGTCATTGGGTGATGCGTGGGTAGCTGGCCAATTCGACACATAAGTTGACGTTTTGGGCACACATCGACACATTTTTCAGCCCGATAAACACGCATAGTTCGCCCGGGGGAGCTATGACAGCATCGAAAAGCAACTCCCCAAAAAGGAAACAGAGACCCGGGAGGATCAAATGCCATGATGAATCAGGACGTTTTTGCCGCTCTTGTTGAGGGCTTCGAGGCGCTTGCGAATGAGCGAGAAGGGAAGGCCGTGCTACGAATTCACAAGGTGCAGCTTGCCAATCCGGGTTGTATGCAAGGGGGCGAGCCCCCGGAGCGGCTTCAATGGTTGGTCGTCCAGGGCCTTCCGCCTGAACTCTTGCCCCCATCCGACCGACCCGCCAGCTTGACCGATCCGCAACAACCGCAGCCGGCACCGTGAGATGACGATTCCTTCGTCGCCGACGCACTCGTGCTGCCCAGCGACGGCGCCGCCACCAGCGCCCGGGCAGCCAGCGAGCCGCACGCGGGGCAGGGGGCAGGCTCGTCGCGTCGGGCCATGGGGCGCATCACGGCGAAGTCGCCACAGGCATCGCATCGATAGTCGTAGGTTGGCATCGCGTCTCCGCCCGCGTGAGTCATACGTAACAAGCTTAGGATAGGTCCGGTGAAAGCGGCAGTCCCACGCCGCCGTCGATCATCGTTGTCGATCGGACGAAGCACCAGCTTAAGACGATTCTAATTTCAATGGCAAGACGTTCATTGGGCAGGCTTGCGGGCTATTCTGCCGGCTTCCTGACACATCCGATGGATCGCCATGAGCCAGCATTGCCCTGAAGTTGTCGACTACCTAGCGCATGTCGATGCGCTTTACGCATCGGTGAAGCAGTGGGTCAGCGAACTCGATGCGGTTGAGGCGGAGTCGCCCGCGGAGATGAATGAAGAGGACTTTGGTAAATACTCGGTACCACGACTGGTACTGAAAACGCGCGATGGCAGGGAGTTAGCAAGGCTGGAACCGGCCGGCGCAGGCGTTGTACTCGCATTTGGCGGGATAGACCTGCATGGCCGATTCAGGAGCGATTTCCTCTACTACTTCAAGGGGCGAGGCTTCTTATTCGAGCGTCCACCGGTCAATGGCATTCCGTCCGCACCGACCCCGGCATTCGAAGGCATCGATGGTGATGGATGGTACTGGGTTGATTCCACGCCCTCACTGCGCGCACATCGCGTCGATGAAGATGGCTTTCGGGAATTACTCGAATTGGTATCCGACTATGGACGATAAGGGATCGTTACAACGCGCATTCGATGCGCACCAAACTGTGGCCGAGTGCCTTGGCATTGTGAAGCGGGCGTCAGGTTGCGATGCCCATCTGATACGTAACACACGCTTTGACAGGATAGGGCCGGTGACAATCTCAACCATGATTGGCGACGGCCAGGTTCATCTGGATGACGGCGCCATCGTGTCGATGTGGTCCCACTTCGAGCGCTTCATCATCGAGTATGTCCAGGCACAAAGCGCACAGCTCGAACAGGCGCACCCGCCGACATTCTCCGTTCGTCTGGCAGCAAAGTTTGTGGACGAGGTGGAACGGTGGCGGCCGGCCGAGATGCTCGACCTGTTTCGCGATGAATTTGCGGCAACCGAACTCGGTGAAGTCAAGCGGATCAAGCGCTATCGTGACTGGATCGCGCATCGAAACCCCAAACTCGAAACGCCAAATCGACCGACGCCAAACGCTGCTTTCAGGGTGCTTTCGGATGTGATTCTCCGCATCCGGGCTATGTGACAGCCGATGTTTTTCGGCCCTGTGTTTTCTCCCCTCTCCCGCGTGCGGGAGAGGGGCGGGGGAGAGGGCCAGCGGTGCAAGCTGAGACAGGTCGCAATTTGAACCTCATGCCCTCACCCCCAGCCCCTCTCCCACCGCGCTGGGAGAGGGGAGCGCATAGCGATCGTGGTTGGCATGCAGCGGCGCATGTCCAGGTCGGCCCCCTCAATCCATCGCCGCATGCGCCATATTGTCGTCATTGGCATGCTTGTTCCCGGGCCGGATCAGCAGGATCAGGGGCACTACCACCAATGTGGCGATAAACATGGCCTTGAAGTCGTTGAGGTAGGCGATCATCGCCGCTTGCTGGTTGATGGTCTGGTTCAGCATGGCGAGATCGAGGCGCGAGCCGTGCGACAGCATTGATTGCAGCGCCGGGTTGTACGGGTTCACGTGCGTGATCAGGTCGCTGTGGGCGATCTGCGTATTGCGCGTCATCAGGGTCTGGATCAGCGAGATGCCAATGCTGCTGCCGATATTTCGCATCAGGCTATACGTGGCAGTGCCGTCGGCGCGCAATGACGGTTCCAGCGTCGAGAACGTCAGTGCGGACAGTGGTACGAACACCAGTCCGAGGCCAAAACCCTGGATCACGCCGGGCCATACGATGTCGGAGACCGACAGCACGATGGTGTAGCCCATCATCTGCCAGAGCGCAAATGCCGAGATCAGGAAGCCCGCCAGCAATAGCAAGCGTGCATCCACGCGCCGTAGCAGGCGGCCCGCCAGCATCATCGCGACCATCGTGCCGACGCCGCTCGGCGCGGTGACCAGACCTGTGGTGGCTACCGGGTAGCCCATCAGGTTCTGCAGCATCGGCGGCAACAGGGCGCGCGTGGCGTACATCACCGCGCCGATCACGAAGATGAAGCAGGCGCCGGTGACAAAGTTGCGGTCCTTGAGCAAAGCCAGGCGGAAGAAGGACCGGTTGCCCGCCGTGGCGGTATGTACGATGAAGTATGCGAACGCAATTACGCAGATCAACGCCTCGATACGGATCTCAAGCGACCCGAACCAGTCGAGCTGCTCGCCGCGGTCGAGCATGGCCTGCAAGGCGCCAATGGCTAGACTTAGCGTGGCAAAGCCGAATGCATCGAAGCGCATGCTGCGTGCCGGCGCACGATTCGGCAGCGTGGCCAGCACCCCGAATAGCGCGAACGCACCGATTGGTATGTTGATAAAGAAAACCCAGCGCCAGTTATAGCTGTCGGTCAGCCAGCCACCCAGTGTTGGCCCCAGGATCGGACCAACCATGACGCCCATGCCCCAGACCGCCATGGCCTGCCCTTGGCGCGATGGCGGATTGATATCGAGCAAGATCGACTGCGACAGCGGCACCAGTGCCGCGCCGAAGATACCTTGCAGCAGACGGGCCGCCACGATCTGGCTTAGCGAATCGGCCATGCCGCACAGCGCTGAAGCCACTGTAAAGCCGCCGATCGCAATGGCCAGCAAGCGCTTGACGCCCAACTGGTCGGATAGCCATCCGGTCAGTGGCGTGGCAATGGCCGCCGCCACGATGTACGAGGTCAGCACCCACGTGATCTCATCCTGCGACGCCGACAGGGCGCCTTGCATATGCGGCAAGGCCACATTCGCGATGGTGCTGTCGAGCGTCTGGATCAACGTGGCCAGCATGATCGACAGCGTGATCATCGGGCGATTGAGCGGCTTGCCGGCACTTTCGGCCGGAGCATGGACCACGGAGGACATCAGGAAGGTGGGGGGCGGATTATTTATAAGCGTGCTTATTATATGCGTGGGATGGAATTCATGCCGGCTTGATACTGTCAGGGTTTCCGAGAGCAAGCCGTTGCCCGGGACTGCCTATAATCGCGCGCATGGAAAAGAATCTTGAAAAGCGCTTCGGCTTCCTGGTGGCGGATGTTGGCCGGCTTTCCGGAAAGCGCTTCGACGACCTGTCGCGCTCGACGCTGGACCTTACGCGCGCCCAGTACCGCGCGCTGACCTACCTGTCGTACCACGGTGAAATGAACCAGGCGGCATTGGCTGACCTGATGGAAGTGGCGCCGATCTCGGCCGGGCGCTTGCTCGACCGCATGGAAGATGGCGGCTGGATCGTGCGCCGGCCCAACCCGGAAGATCGTCGGGAACGCATGGTGCGGATGACGGAGAAGGCCGATCAGGCGCTCGATGCCGCGCGCGAAGTGGGCGATGTGGTGACCACGCAGGCGATGAACGGATTTACCGAGGCTGAGACGGAGCAGTTTCTGGGGTTCCTGCAGCGCGCGCGGGCGAACCTTTCGAAGCTGTAGCAACCAGCTCGGGAAACACGATTTCCACGGTCAGTCCGCCACCAGCCGTCTCGGCCAGCGCGACCGAGGCGCCGTGCAGGCGCGCGATTTCCCGCACGATCGACAGGCCGAGCCCGCTGCCTTCGCGGCTGGCACTGGCCTCGCCGCGATAGAACCGCCGGAACACCGACTCGCGCTCGAATGGCGCCACGCCCGGGCCATTGTCTTCGACCAGCAACCGGTGTCCTACCGTGCGCACCGTGACGATAGCCTCGGGGCCGCCGTAGCGGATCGCATTGTCAATCAGGTTGCCGAGCAATTCCTGCAACAGATCGGGTTGTCCGTCGATCTCTCGCGCCGAATGGTTGTCGGCCACACCGTCGAAACCAAGATCGACGCCATGACGGCGGGCCAGCGGTGCCCATTCCAGTGCCACGCCTTGAGCGAGCAGGTCGAGGCGCAAGCGCCGCAGTGTCGGCGCATAGCCGCTGTCCGGCTCCAGCCGCGATAGCGACAGCAATTGCGCCACTTCCTTGGCGGCCTGCTGCACCGAGCCGTGCAGCCGTTCCAGATGCGCGCGCGCACCTGCCAGGTCGGTCTCGCGCAAGGCCAGTTCCGATTCAGCCTGGATGATGGCCAGCGGCGTCTTGAGCTGGTGCGCGGCATCGGCAAAGAACCGCTTGCGGCCCTGGATCATCCGGTGCAGGCGCGCCACATACTGGTTAATGGCGGACACCAGCGGCTTGGTCTCCACTGGCAATGCCGCATCCTCGAGCGGATCGAGGTCATCGGGCCCGCGGGCCGCCAGGGCGTCGGAAAGCCGGTGCAACGGCCGCAGGCCACGCCGCACACCGAACCAGACAATGACCAGCGCCAGGCTGACCAGCATCAGTTCCTGCAACAGCGATCCGATCAGGATATCGTTTGCCAGTTGCTCGCGTGGCTCGGTCGACTCCGCTATCAGCACCCATACCATCTGGGTACGCGCCGAGCGCACATCGTGCAATGGCAGCGCCATGGCCGCCATGCGCACGGGCGTGCCCAGGTAATCGGCATCGTAGAACTGGGTACGGTATAGCGTGCGTACCGTCCGTGGCGGCATCGGCAGGTCGTCGTAGCCGGTGATGGTGGCGCCGTTTTCATCGCGAATCTGGTAGTAGACGCGCGAGCCGGCTTCGGCGTCGAAGACTTCGAGCGCCAGGTATGGCACTTCCACTTCCACGCGCCCGTCGCGCAGCTTGATGCCGTCGCGCATGGCTTTCAACGAAGCGGCCAGCGTGCGATCGAATGCCTGGTGCGCGGCCGACATCGCACGCTGGTCGGTCAACCACGCATCAAGGGCCAGCAGGACCAGTAGTGGCAACAGCAGCCAGAGGGTCAGTTGCAGCCGCAGGCTGCCGGCCTTCATGGGCGCACTTGCGCCGCGCCGGCCGAGGACTGGTCGCGTGCTTCAAGCAGATAGCCAAGGCCGCGTAGCGTAACGATGCCAACGCCGGTGCCTTCAAGCTTCTTGCGCAGGCGGTAGACGTAGATTTCAATCGCGTCGGCGTTGACCGACTCGTCGATCCCGAAAATTTTCTCGGACAATGCCGCCTTGTTGACGGCGCGGCCGTCTCGCAGCAGCAGAATTTCCAGCACGGCACGCTCGCGGCCGGTCAGTTGCAGTAGCTCGCCCTGCAACGTAAACGCGCGGCTGACGCTGTCATAGTGAAGCGGACCGCAGGTCAGTCCGGTGCGGTCATGGCCGTGGCTGCGCCGGATCAGCGCGCGTGCGCGGGCCTCCAGTTCGGTCAGCGCAAAGGGCTTGGCCAGGTAATCGTCGGCGCCCAGGTCAAGGCCGCGTACGCGGTCTTCCACCGACCCATGGGCAGTCAGGATCAGCACAGGTAAGGCGTTGCGGCGCGCGCGCAGGCGGCGCAATACCTCCAGGCCATCGAGGCGCGGCATGCCGATGTCGAGGATGGCCAGTGCGTAGTCTTGCGTGGTCAACAGATGATCGGCGCTGGCGCCGTCGTGCATGCAATCGACCGTAAAGCCACTCTGGCTCAACGATTCCATGAGGGATTCGGCCAGTTTCAGGTTGTCTTCGGCAAGCAGGATACGCATGGGGCTACAGCGGGGCAGGAGTGTCTACGATGGTGCGCGTGGAGTGATACCTGCAACCGGGTAGTCATGACTAGCTAGGGAAACTCCCAACCGTGGTGCATCTTCCACGCCAAAAATGAAAGGAACTTCGAAAGCGAACTGAAAGTGAGCCCCTCATACCATCCGCTCCGTTCACAACTAGAACGACGAATCAAGGAGACCTGGTATGAAACGGAAGGCAGTGGCGCTGGGCGCATTGGGTTGCGTGGTGTCGGGTGGCGCGGTTGCGCAATCGAGCGTGACGCTGTATGGCCTGGTGGACTCGGGTATCGAATACGTGAGCCATGCTGGCCCGACCGGCAGCTCGACGGTCAAGATGACCTCGGGCGGCAAGAATACCTCGCGCTGGGGTCTGCGCGGTTCCGAAGATCTGGGCGGCGGCCTGAAGGCCATCTTCACGCTGGAATCGGGCATTGCCATCGATACCGGCAAGCTCGATACCGACAACACACTGTTCGACCGCCGCGCATGGGTGGGTCTGCAGGACAAGAACCTTGGCAGCATCCGCATGGGCCGCGACTTCACCACGACCTATGACTTCATGCTGCCGTTCGACCCGATGGGCTATGCGCCGAACTACTCGTGGGCAACATCGGCAACGGCCACCGGCGGCCGCAAGGACGGCATGTTCTCGCGTTCGGCCAATATCGTGCGCTACGACGGCCAGTTTGGTCCGGTAAAGGTGGGTGGCACGATGTCGTTCGGCGAAGTGCCGGGCAGCTTCAAGAGCTCGTCCAAGTACGACCTGGGCCTGGGCTACAACGCCGGCAAGTTCGCCGCCGCAGTGACCTGGGATCGCCAGATGGGCGCAGGCACCAGCACCACGCCGGCCGACACCATCGACTATATCCAGGGTATCCACGCCGGTGCCAGCTACGACTTCGGCGCGCTGTCGGTCTATGCCGGCTATCGCAACTACCGCAAGACGTTTACTACTACGGCCGCCAAGCAGCTGAGCGACATGTACTGGCTCGGCGCAGCATATGATTTCACGCCGGCCTTTACGCTGTACGGCGCGGTGTACAAGCAGAACATCAAGGGCGATACCAACGCGGACCCGATCCTTTTCTCGCTGCGTGCCCAGTACAATCTTTCCAAACGCACCATGGCCTACCTGTCCGCAGCGTATGCCAAGGCGCGCAATGGTCAGGACGTGAGTGTCTCGCGTGATTTCGTTGGCTATGCCAACAATCAGGTCGGTGTGACGGCGGGCCTGCAGCACCGCTTCTGATCATTGTTTCAGACTGCCGTGGTGGGCGGTCTTCCGGCGGTGCGAGGGGCTCGCACCGCCGGTTTTTGCGTTTCTGTTTTTTTCAGGTGTCAGTTGGCGCCCGTGACGCGCCAGATCATGTTGCCGACGTCATCGGCCACCAGCAGGCCACCACGCTTGTCGATGGCGACACCTACCGGCCGGCCCTGCGCTTCGCCATCGTCAGTCAGGAATCCGGCCAGTACTTCAAATGGCGCGCCCTTGGGCCTGCCCTGGTCGAACGGTATGAAGATCACCTTGTAGCCGGCGCGTGGCTTGCGATTCCATGAGCCATGCTGGCTTACGAACATGCCATCGTGGAACTGCGCGGGCAGGCTGTTGCCGGAGGCACCGGTCAAGCCCAGCGATGCGGTATGGGCGCCAACTGCGTAGTCGGGCATGATGGCCTTGGCCACCATGTCAGGCGCGGACGGCTTCACGCGCTCGTCGACATGCTGGCCGTAGTAGCTGAATGGCCAGCCATAGAAGCCTCCATCGCGCACCGACGTAATGTAGTCAGGCACGAGGTCGCTGCCAATTTCGTCGCGCTCGTTGACGGAGGTCCATAGCATCTTCGTGGTCGGCTCCCATGCCATGCCGTTGGGATTGCGCAGGCCACTGGCATAGATGCGGTGCTGCCCGGTCTGGCGATCGACTTCCCAGATTGCGGCGCGGCCCGCCTCCTTGTCGATACCGTTTTCGCCGACGTTGCTGTTGGAACCGACCGTGACGTAGAGCTTGCTACCGTCGGGGCTCGCAATGATGTTCTTGGTCCAGTGATGGTTGATCGGACCGGCCGGCAGGTCCACCAGCTTTTGACCTGGCTCGGTAATGCCCGGCTGTCCCGGTACATAGGGGAAGCGCAACACGGCATCGGTATCGGCCACGTAGAAATCATTGCCGACCAGCACCATGCCGAACGGCGAATTCAGGTCCTTGATAAAGACGGAGCGCTGGTCGGCCACGCCGTCGCCGTCGGTATCGCGCAGCAGCGTGATACGGTTGGCGCTCGGCGTGCCCGAACCGGCCTGCTTCATGATCTTCTTCATGATCCAGCCACGGATGCCCTTGCCATCCTCGGGCTTGGGCGGGGCATCGGTTTCGGCCACCAGTACATCGCCATTCGGCAATACATAGACCCAGCGCGGATGCGCGAGCTTGTCGGCGAACGCCGCCACGCGCATGCCGTCGGCAGCGACCGGCGTCTTGCCGTTGTCCCAGCCCTTGGCCGGAGCGATATGGACGGTGGGGATCATGGTCTTGTTCGGCGCCGGCAACTGCGGCGTTGGACCAAAGCCGGCCGATTCGGGCAATTTGGCCGACTCGCCGCAGCCAACCAACAGGGTGACCGCCGCGATCGCAAATAGCGTGGCCATCGGATAGATCAGGTATTCGCGCATCGCGGGCTCCAGATTGCCACGCAACGGTGGCATATCCTGAGCATAGGAGGGCACTCCGCAGGTGTATGTCAGCGCGGATGCAAGGCGTTG
Organism: Cupriavidus sp.; assembly: GCF_057315035.1. Lineage (NCBI taxonomy): Bacteria > Pseudomonadati > Pseudomonadota > Betaproteobacteria > Burkholderiales > Burkholderiaceae > Cupriavidus > Cupriavidus sp. The sequence goes on from NZ_DBHKYV010000018.1 coordinate 89,772, forward strand.
TCCGGCAGTGTCCGACTACGCCAGCAAGCCATGCCGTTGGTGCCATTCGCGCAAGGATTCAGGCGGCCACGTGCCCGCATGCCGATGTCCCTTGCCGCGCGGTACGTCGACCCAAGGCGCCACGTAGTCCAGCGCGGCTTCCACGACCTCGGGAGGCTTCGGCAGCGGAGTGTCGATGGCGCTGGCGTTCGGATGCACCAGATCGGGCCAGCGCGGGTCCCACAGCCACAGCGGGCTGCCGCACAACTTGCAGAAATGGCGCAATGCTTTTGATCGCACCGCGCGTTTGCCTGGCTCGCGCATCACGGCATGGAACTGGCCCACATGCTTCTGCCCGCGCACGCGCAGCGTGGTGGCATCGCCGCCCAGGTTGATCGCATAGCCACCACCACCGCCGGTCTTGCGGCAGATCGAGCAATGGCAGTGCATGAACGGGTAGGGCGAGTCTGATTCCAGATTGAAATGGACGGCACCGCATTGGCACGAGCCTTCGAGATGCATGGCAACTCCTCAAACGGGCGATCGATGCGCTTCAGTTTGGGCGACGCCATGCAGCCATTCAAGCGTGAATTGCCGCATATCCGCGTAGAAACTGTGGTGTTGTCAGGCGTTGTCTGTCAGTGCCCGCGAGTTTTTGTAAGGAGATGTGTGAATGCGGCACGCGGGGCACGGAGTCACTTCTACACTGGGCACGCGGTGTGGAAATGCACCGGTACTTTTCGATAACAACATTGAGAGGTCTCATATGTCTATGCATCGAACCATTCGCACCACTTCGCTGATCGGCGCCCTGGCGGCCGGCCTGATGTCCGCCACGGCCTTTGCGCAGACCCCCGCGCCCGCACCGGCCAACGCCAATGCGGTGCCGCCGGGCATGACGCAGATCCAGCCGCCGAAGGATCCGCTGGTGGAACGCCGCGAGGCACGCAAGGCGGCCAAGGACCAGTACAAGGCTGAAAAAGCCGCGGCCAAGGGGCAGTACAAACAGGATGTAGGCGCGGCCAAGCAGGAACGCAGCGATGCCAACAAGGCGGCCAATGAAGCGGCCAAGGCAGAGTTGCAGCAGGGAACTACCAAGCAGTAACGGTGGCCCTTGTTCCGGCGGTTTTCTCCCCTCTCCCGCGCGCGGGAGAGGGGCGGGGGAGAGGGCATGAGGTTCAAATCGCGACTTGACTTGGATTGAGCCGCTGGCCCTCACCCCCAACCCCTCTCCCGCCATGCGGGAGAGGGGAGCAGAGAAGAGTCAAATCAGCCGCGCCCCCGGCCATGCCCCTGACATCACGATATTGCGTACCGACTGTCGCACGGTCTGCATGATGTCCCACAGCTCTGGCACGACCGGTCGATTACGCGCGGTGGTCATTGCTACCTGACGCGTGACCACGGGATCGATGACCCGTGCCGAATGCAGGCGGCCCTGCGCCACGCGGTCCGCGACTGCGGCAAACGGTAGCAGCGTCGCGCCACACCCGTCCTCCACGAGCCGCATGGCCACAGTGTTCGACGCATCGCACTCCATTGCCAGGTTCAACGTAGTGCCGACGCGCGTGGCCAGCGATTCGGCCAGCACGCGCAAACCGTTCGAAGTGCTTGGCAGGATCAGCGGCACTTCGCCGAGGCGGCGCGCCGGGAAGGTTGGCCCCAGATGGCTCCACGATGTGGGCGTCACCAGCGTCAGGTCTTCCTCAAGCAATACGTCCACCTTCAGCGCGCCTTGCTGCTCAGGCAGGTAAAGCAGGGCCACGTCGATCTCGCCTGCGGCCAGCCAGGCCAGTACCGGGCTTGCCAAACCCTCGACAAACCTGATTTTTGTAGCGGGAAAACGTTGCTTGAGCGCGGTGCCGATGGCCGCGAACGCGGTATTGGCGATGGTGGGCTGCGCGGCAATGACCAGTTGCGCCGGACCTTGCGCGGTCGAGGCGCGTACCGCGGCGCGCGCCTCCGTCAGGGTTGCGGCAACCTGTCGCGCATAGCTCAACAGCGTGGTGCCGGCCTCCGTCAGTACCACGCCGCGTCCGCTGCGATGAAACAGCCGCGTATCGAGCGTGGCTTCGAGCCGTGCGATCTGGCGGCTCACCGTCGACTGGTCCGCGCCCAGTTCCAGCGCGGCGCGCGAAATGCTCTGCGTGTTGGCTACGCAGACAAAGCACGCGAGGTCGTCGGAGTTCAGTGCAGTCATCAGGCTTTCGGCGTATCGCCAATCGCGAACGACGACAGATGTTCGATCGCCTTGACCAGACCCGAATGATCCCAGGCCGCACCGCCCTGGGCCACACAGACATTGAACAGTTGCTGGGTGGATGCCGTATTCGGCAGCCCCAGCCCCAATGCCTTCGCGGTGGACAGCGCCAGGTTCAGGTCCTTCTGGTGCAGTTCGATGCGGAAGCCCGGATTGAACGTCCGCTTGATCATGCGCTCGCCATGCACTTCGAGGATCTTCGAGCTGGCAAAGCCGCCCATCAGCGCCTGGCGTACGCGCGCCGGGTCGGCACCGGCCTTGGCCGCCAGTACCAGCGCCTCGCTGACCGCTTCGATCGTCAGCGCCACGATCACCTGGTTGGCTACCTTGGCCACTTGCCCGTCGCCGGCATTGCCCACCAGCGTGATGTTCTTGCCCATCAGTTGCAGCAGCGGCAATACGCGGTCGAATACATCCTGCTTGCCGCCGGCCATGATCGACAACGTGGCCGCCTTGGCGCCGACTTCACCGCCGGACACCGGCGCATCGACGTAGTCACAGCCCAGCTTTTCGATCCTGGCTGCGAACTCGCGCGTCTCGATTGGCGAGATCGAGCTCATGTCGACCACGATCTTGCCCTGGCTCAGCCCCTCGGCCACGCCATCCTTGCCAAACAGCACGCGCTCCACGTCGGGCGTGTCGGGCAGCATCAGGAAGATGACGTCCGATTGCCGTGCCACCTCGGTCGCGCTGGTGCATTGCTGCATGCCCTTGTCGCGCAGTTCCTGCGGCACGCCGCTGCGCGTGTGCGCATGCACGGTATGACCGCCGGCCTGCAGATGTTCCGCCATGGGCTTGCCCATCACGCCTAGTCCGATGAATCCGATCTTGCTCATGATTGTTCCCGGTTGATGTGGTGTCAGCGCGCGAAGCGTTCGCACAGCGCGCGTGCGGCGTCGCGCAACAGCAGATGGTCGAGGCCGACGGCAACAAAATGCGCGCCCATGTCGAGGTAGCGCTTCGCATCGGCTTCCACCGGCGTCAGCGTGCCAATTGCCTTGCCGGCCTGGTTGGCGGCGTCGTAAATCTGTTTGACGGCCGCCTGCACTTCCGGATGGTTCGGATTGCCAAGATGTCCGTAGGCTGCCGCGAGGTCGTTGGGCCCGATAAAGATGCCGTCGACGCCAGGCTCCGCGCAGATTTCCGCAATGGCCGCCACGCCCTTGCGGCTTTCGATCTGCACCAGCACGCAGATATTGTCGTTGATGGTCTTGAAGAAATCGGGCAGCGTGCCGTAGCGGTTCTGACGCTGTACCCCCGAGACCCCGCGCACGCCATCGGGCGGGTAACGCGTCGCCTGCACCGCGCGGCGCGCTTCTTCCGCCGATTCCACAAACGGGATCAGGAAATTGTAGAAGCCGATATCCAGCAGGCGCTTGAGCATGACCGGGTCGTTCCATGGCGGACGCACTACGGCAGCGCTGGTACTGTCCTTTAGCGCCATCAACTGCGGCGCGAACGTCAGCACATCATTGGGCGAATGCTCGCCATCGAGCAACAGCCAGTCGAAGCCGGCCAGCCCGATGATCTCGCTGGTCACCGGCTGTCCAAGCGAGCTCCACAGGCCGATCAGGCGCTTGCGCGCCAGCACATCGGCACGGAAGCGGTTGGGCAGCGGGTGGATCTGCGGCAGGTGAGGGGAGGTGGTCATGAGGGTAACTCCAATTCAGTCGACGGCCAGCGCGGTAAGCGGGCCGGGCGACTTGCCACGCGCCTGCAACACGCGTGCCGCGGCGTCGTCGAGCTGGGCCAGCGTACTGCTGTCCACGGGAATGAATTCGGCACGCGCCCGGCGCCAGGCGCGCTCAGGGTCGCCCGGCAGGCGAATGGCGTCGTTGCCCGGTTGCAGGCGCGATGCCTTCATCCACTCGACAAAAGACTCCACTTCATGGCCGAAACTGGTGGTGCTGCCAAGTCGCGCGGGATCGAAAATGATCGCCAGCATGTTGTTCCACACCGCGTGTTCATGGGTCAGTGTTTCGGGGCGGATGGTGTGCCCGCCCGTTACCGCCGCGCCCAGCAGTTCGCACATCACGGCCAGCACGTAGCCCTTGTGCTCGCCAAACGTGCGCAACGCACCTTGCGGCGTGCCCGGATGCGGGAACATGACCGAGGGATCATCGGTCGGGTGGCCGTTGGGGTCCATCAGGCTGCCTGCCGGCACTGGCACACCCTTGTTATGAGCCACGCGGACCTTGCCCAGCGCAATCGCGCTGGTGGCGAAGTCCAGCACCAGCGGCGGCTGGCCGGCCAGCGGCACGCCGATCGTAAAAGGATTGGTGCCGAAGCGCGCATCGTAGCCGCCATGCGGCGCCACGATCGGCTTGGACAGGACGTTGACGAAATGGATCGAGATCATCCCGGCCGCGGTAGCCTGCTCGGCCCAATGGCCCACGCGACCCAGATGGTGGGAGCGGCGCAGGCCCAGCACGCACACGCCATGTTCCCTGGCGCGTGCAATGCCCATGTCCATGGCCTGCTCGGTCACGGCCTGGCCCATGCCGCGATTGCCGTCGAGGCTCAGGATGCCGCCCGATTCGTGCACCACGCTGACCTGCTGGTTCAGTTGCAACTGGTCGGCCTGCCACGACATCACGTACTTGGGGATCATGCCCACGCCATGCGAATCATGGCCGGACAGGTTGGCGCCTACCAGATGATCGGCGGTCAGCTTTGCCTCGCGGGCATCCGAGCCCGCCGCCAGCCACAGATCGACTACCCATTGGTGCAGGCCGGCGGTTGGAACGCGGTGTTCACTCATGCTTACTCCAGATGAATATTGGCGGTCTTGATCAGGTTTGCCCATTTGGCGACTTCGCTTTTCTGGAAGTTGCCCAGTTCGGTGGGACCCGCGCCGGACGGTTCCACGCCCATCGATGCGAGCTTGGCGCGCACTTCGGGCTGGCGAATGATCTTGCCGATTTCGGTCGAAAGCTTGTTCACGATCGGCATCGGCGTGCCCGCCGGCGCAAAAATGGCCTGCCACGACACGATCTCGTAGCCAGCCAGACCGGCTTCCGCCATGGTCGGCACATCGGGCAACTCGCCTGCGCGCTTGCTGCCGGTCGTGGCCAGCGCGCGGAACTTGCCGGCCTGGATCATCGGCATGGCGGCGACGCTGTTCTCGAAGACCAGGTCCACCTGGCTGCCCAGCAATGCCTGTACGGCCTGGCTGCTGCCTTTATAAGGGACGTGGGTCATGCGCAGGCCGGCCATGTTGGCGAACAGTTCGGCGGCCAGGTGTTGCGACGTGCCATTGCCCGACGAGCCAAAATTGATCGAGCCGGGCTTGGCCTTGGCGGCCGCGATTACGTCCTGGACGGTCTTCCACGGGCTGTCCGCGTTGACCACCAGCACGTTCGGCAGCTTGCCGATCAGGGCTATCGGCTGGAAGTTCTTGACCGGGTCATACGGCATCTTCGGATACAGGCTCACATTGATGGCGTGAGAACTGATGGTGCCGCCCAGGATGGTGTAGCCATCGGCCGGGGCCTTGGCCACATAGTCGGAGCCGATATTGCCACCGGCACCCGCACGGTTTTCCACGACGACCGACTGGCCCAGGGTCTGGGACAGCCGCTGGCCGATCAGGCGGCCCAGCAGGTCGGTGGTACCGCCGGCGGCAAACGGCACCACGTAGGTGATGGGCTTGCTCGGGTAGTGGTCGGCGGTCTGCGCGCCAGCCGGGGATGCGACGGCCATGCATCCGGTACAAAGCACGGCCAGCAGCGGCCGCATCAGTCGATGGGGGAACAGCATTGTGTGTCTCCTGTTGCGCGAACGGTCGAGTACGGTCAAGTGCGGCTTTCCAGTACGGCCTTTCCATACAGTTATTGTTCTGCCTACCGGCTTCGCAATCACGAACCGTGGCAGACTTGGGCGTCTTGTGCTGCGCCTCGTCAGCAATCTACACGGCGAAGCCGTGTACGGACTTGCAGAAAACGCATAACAGAAATGCACGATAGACCGCGCAGCGATGCACGTCAAACGGAACAATCGCAGACATTCGCCTGACCATCGCCTGACCATTCCCTGAGACCGATAGACAGACCGTCCGGACCATCGCCATGACATCCAGCACTTCCACCTCGGCCCGCACTGGCGGCCGCGTACTTGTAGACCAGTTGCGCATCCACGGCACCGAGCGCATCTTCTGCGTGCCCGGCGAGAGTTTTCTCGATGTCCTGGACGCGCTGCATGACCAGCCCGCCATCGACCTGGTGGTCTGCAAGCACGAAGGTGCGGCGGCCAATATGGCGGAAGCGGACGGCAAGCTCACCGGGCGGCCTGGGATCTGCTTTGTGACACGCGGTCCCGGTGCCACGCATGCCAGCATCGGCGTGCATATCGCCCAGCAGGATTCCACGCCCATGATCCTGTTCGTGGGTCAGATTGCACGCGAACACAAGGGCAGGGAGGCGTTCCAGGAGGTGGACTACGCCGCGGTATTCGGTTCGATGACCAAGTGGGCCGCCGAAATCGACGACCCGGCGCGCATTCCGGAAATGGTGGCCCGTGCGTTCCAGGTGGCCACGTCCGGGCGTCCCGGGCCGGTGGTACTGGCATTGCCCGAGGACGTGCTCGACGGTCTGGTGGAATGTGCCGATGCGGTGGCGTACCGCGCGGTTGCCGCGGCCCCGCGTGCGGAAGATGCCAAGGCGCTGGCCACTGCGCTGGGCGCGGCAAAGCGCCCGCTAGTGATTGCCGGCGGCGCCAACTGGACCGACCAGACGGTGCGCGACTTTGCCGCGTTCGTCAAGGCATGGGATCTGCCGGTGGCTTGCGCGTTTCGCCGCCAGGACGTGATCGACAATCGCGATCCGCACTATGTGGGGCACCTGAGCCTTGGCGTCAGTCCGAAACTGGCCGAGCGCGTCAAGACCGCGGATCTGATCGTGGCATTCGGCACGCGCCTTGGCGATATCGCCACCGATGCCTATACGCTGCTGGAAGTTCCGACGCCGCAGCAGAAGCTCGTCCATATTCATGCCGACAGCTTTGAGCTGGGTCGCGTATACCAGCCCGCGCTGGCGATCCATGCCGGCGTGGAGCCAGGCGCCGCCATGCTGGCGTCATTGCCTGCCCCGGCCGCGCTGCCGTGGAAGGACTGGACCGGCGGCGCACGCGCCGACCACGAGGCGTTCGTGACCGTGCCCAAGCCGCATCCGGAATTGTCTGGTGTGGATATGTCCGCGGCAATGGCACACCTGAACCACGTGCTGCCCGAAGATTCCGTGCTGACCAACGGCGCAGGCAACTACACGGTCTGGCTGCACCGTTTCTATGCTTACAAGCGGCCGCGTACGGAACTGGCGCCGACCTGTGGCGCCATGGGCTATGGCCTGCCGGCGGCGGTTGCCGCAAAGCTGCGTCATCCTGAAAAGACCGTGGTCTGCCTGGCTGGCGATGGCTGCTTCCTGATGTATCCGCAGGAAATTGCCACGGCCGCCGCGCATGGTGCCAACCTGATCGTGATCCTGGTGAACAACCGCATGTACGGCACGATCCGGATGCACCAGGAGCGCCGCTATCCGGGACGCCAGAGCGGCACGACCATCGTCAATCCGGACTTTGTTGAGATGGCGAGGTCGTGCGGCGCATGGGCTGAACGCGTGGAGAAGACTGAGGACTTTGCGGCGGCCTTCGAACGTGCGCAAAAGGCCGGTAAGCCTGCCGTGCTGGAACTGCTGACCGATCCGTTGCAGATCACGCCGGCCATGCGCGTGACCGACCTGCCGGCGTGATTTATCCCGAATTATTGGATTTCAATAATTCGGACTAATTTGCGCGAAAGGCGGCGGGCTCCCTTCCGGCTCAGGCTAGATAAGGGAGCCTTGCTGCGCTTCCTGCCCGGTCAGCCGCGCTGCGGCAGGCGGGACGGCAAGGATCTGGCGGATCTGGGCCAGGTAGCGTTCCCCCACGGCGCGGTGCGTCTTGCGCGCTTCCTCGGCAAAGCTGCGCCGCGACGGCGCACGGATGTTGAGCATGCGGCAAATGGTTGAAAGGTAAGGCTTTTTGCCGTCCGCAGCGACCCTGCGCGCGGCCGACTGCAGCGCCGCATCGCCAATGCGCCCGCGCAGCCAGACCAGTACTTGACGGTCGTATTCGTTTTGCACCCGGATCAGATGTTCCATCAGAAGGCTCCGATACTGTTCATTCATACAGTACCTGTAAATATATACAGTGAATCGGAAATTTCAAGGACGAGCAAGGGGCGGCGGTGCCACAATGGCAACCCGACCGATGGACCTCGCCATGGCAGCACCCGCACCCGATCCGACCACCTTTTTCGACACGCTCCGCCCACGGCTACAGGGCATTGCATACCGGATGCTTGGCTCGGTGGCCGAAGCCGAAGACGTGGTGCAGGACGCCTGGCTGCGCTGGCATGGAACGGACCGCGACGCGATCGATAATGCCGAGGCGTGGCTGGTGTCAGTGACGACACGCCTTGCGATCGACCACTTGCGCGCGGCCAAGCTGCAGCGTGAGCACTATGCCGGGATCTGGTTGCCCGAGCCTTTGCTGTCCGATCATCCCGATACGCCCGAGGCCATCAGGGAGCGTGCCGACGATATCTCGGTGGCCTTCCTGTTCTTGCTCGAGCGGCTGACGCCTGAGGCGCGCGCGGCCTTCCTGTTGCGCGAAGTGTTCGATGCCGACTATGCCGAGGTGGCCGACGTGATCGGCAAGAGCGAAGCGGCCTGCCGCCAGCTCGTCAGCAGGGCCAAGGCACAACTGCGCGACGAGCGTCCGCGCCAGGTCGTACCCAGGGACGTGCACCAGAACCTGATGCGCAGTTTTGCGCTGGCACTGGAGCAGGGCAGCTTCGATGCCATCCGCGGCATGCTGTCCGATGAGGCGGTCCTGATTGGCGATGGCGGTGGCAAGGTGTCCAGCTTCCCCAAGCCGCTGGTCGGCGGCGGACGCATTGCGCAGGTTTACTTCGCGGCCCAGCGCCGTGGTCAGGACGTGCGCGTGCAGATGGTCATGCTCAACGGGCAGTGGGCGCTGCTGCGTTACGTCGATGGGCAGCTCGAATCGGCGCAGACGTTCGAAACCGACGGCGAACGTATCGTCAGCATCCACGCGCAGCGCAATCCGGACAAGTTGCAACGCATCCTGGCGTCCATTACCCATTCGTGAGCATGCGTCTACCAAGCCTGATCGCACTCCAGATGCTGGAATGCGCTGCCCGCCTGGGCAGCTTTACGCGTGCCGCGGCTGAACTCAATGTCACGGAAAGCGCGGTCTCGCGCCAGATCCAGGCATTGGAGGAACGGCTTGGCGTGCGCTTTTTCGAACGCATCAAGAAGCGCGTGGTACTGACTTCCGACGGCGACCGCTATGTTCGCGAGATCCGTGCCGAACTCAAGGCCATCGAGCGCGCCACCAAGGACCTGGCCTCGCGCGCCGGTGGCATGGAGGTGATCGAACTGGCCGTGGTGCCCACGTTCGCCACGCAGTGGCTGATTCCGCGACTGGGCAGTTTTCGCGAGGAATATCCGCGCATCGTCATCAATATCCATGCACGCCCCGAGCCATTCCATTTTGCGGACTCGTTGTTCGATGCCGCAATCTACTTTGGCGAGCAGCCGTGGGACGGGCATCCTTCGGCAAGGTTGATCGACGAAGGGCCATCGATCCCGGTATGCAGTCCGCAATTGCTGAAATCGCTGAACAGCACGCGATTGCGCAAGCGTGAAGACCTGCTGCGGCAGCCATTGCTGCATCTGGCCAGCCGGCCCGACGCCTGGCCAGACTGGTTCAGTGCCGACGACGAGGAGATTCGGCGCAGGGCACGACTCGGGCCCCGCTACGACCTGTTCACGATGGTCACGCGCGCGGCCATCTGCGGGCTTGGCATCGCGGTATTGCCGGAGATGATGGTTCGTTCTGAAATGGAATCTGGTCAACTGCAGGCGCTGGCGCTTCCCGCTGCCCCGGAAGCCACGCGTAGCGGCGCTTATTTCCTGACGTGTCGGCAGGAGAAGCCGCACGAACGCAAGCTGCAGGCCTTTGCCGGCTGGCTGATGCGGCAGTGTGATGTGAAGAGTTGATGCCAAAAGCGCATCAACTGGCGCTGAAATATCGTTTGCCGCGATGTCGCAAACATCACACACTGGCCAATCTTCACTGCCAGAATGATCGATGTCTGCTTCCGCCCCCACTACCTTCAAGCCCTCCAGCCAGATTCGAGCCCTTTTCTCGCGCGCCATGTCCGACATGTATCGCGCCGAAGTGCCGCAGTACGGCACGCTGATGGAGCTCGTCTCCGACGTCAATACCGAGGTGCTTGCCAACGTTGGCGCGGCCGCTGCCGGTGCGGTGGGACAGGAGGCGCGCATCGAGGTGGAGCGCCATGGAGCGATCCGCGTCGGCACTCCCGCAGAACTGGCGACAATCCGCCGTCTGTTCGCGGTGATGGGCATGTTCCCGGTCGGTTACTACGATCTTTCGGTGGCTGGTGTGCCGGTCCACTCCACGGCATTCCGTCCGCTGGATACGGCGGGCCTGGCCGAGAATCCGTTCCGCGTATTTACCTCGCTGCTGCGCCTCGATCTGATCGAGGATGTCGCGCTGCGCGATGCTGCGGCTGCGGTGCTGGCCACGCGCTTGATCTTCACGCCAGGCTGCATTGCGCTGATCGAGCGCGCCGAGCAGCAGGGCGGGCTCGACGAGGCCGATGCCGCGCAATTCGTTGCCGAAGCACTTGAGACATTCCGCTGGCATGGCAAGTCCACCGTGGATGCCGAGCTGTACTGGAAGCTGCGCAAGACGCATCCGCTGATTGCCGATATCGTTTGCTTCCCCGGCCCGCACATCAATCATCTGACGCCACGCACGCTGGACATCGATGTCGTGCAGGCACGCATGCCCGCGCGCGGCATCCAGCCGAAGGCCGTGGTGGAAGGCCCGCCGACCCGGAAATGTCCGATCCTGCTGCGCCAGACCAGCTTCCTGGCACTGAGCGAGCCGGTCTCGTTCCGCGACGGCGGGGAAGCCGGCACCCATACCGCACGCTTTGGCGAGATCGAACAACGTGGCGTGGCCCTGACGCCCAAGGGCCGGCAGCTCTACGACCAGTTGCTTGGCGAAGTCCGCAAGACCATCTCGCCTGCCGGTGATGGCTCCAATGCCGATGCGTATCGGCAGGTGCTGAACAAAGTGTTCACGGCGTTCCCGGACACCCATGAAGCAATGCGTCAGCAGGGTCTGGCCTATTACCGTTACGCTGCCGGTACGGCCACGGCCGAAGGCGGGAATATCGACGCGTTGATTGCCGCGGGTGCGCTGGCGGCGGAACCGATTACCTATGAAGACTTCCTGCCAGTCAGTGCGGCAGGCATTTTCCAGTCGAACCTGGGTAACGAAGCCCGCGATGCGCTGGAGGCATCGCCAAACCGCGCCGCGTTCGAGTTGGCGCTGGGTGCATCGGTCCATGACGAACTGGCGCTATATGCGGAGCAGCAGGAGGCTTCACTGGCGGTGGCAATGAAGTCGCTACGAAGCTAGGTTTGCCCTCTCCCCCACAAGCAAACCAGCAGCTATTGATATGCCCGTGGTTTTCTCCCCTCTCCCGCATGGCGGGAGAGGGGAGCAAACCAGCAGCAGATCAGAAGCGGTGACGTACGCCGATGATTGCGCCGAACTGGCTCTGGCCAGCGCCAACTTGCTCGGACGTGGCGGTCAGCGTGCTGGCGCTGCCGTTCAGCGACGGACCGAAACCCGACAAGCCCATTGCCGAACCGTTGCGGTTCTGTGCGTAGGCGGCAATGGCGTAGACGTCGGTGCGCTTCGAGAAGGCATAGGTACTCGACAGCACGAAACTGTACGGATCGCCGTTGCTGTTGCGCACGTCGGTGTAGTAGGCGGCGCCGGTCAGTGTAATGGCCGGGGTTGCCTGGTACGTGGCGCCGACCCAGTACAGGTTGGTACGCAGCGAACTGCTGGCGAAATCGCCGTAGTACCAGCGGTAGCCGGCAAATGCGCGGCCACGGCCGAAGTTGTAGCTCGCGCCAAGCGTGGCGCGGCGTTCGCGGTTGTCATCGGTGGCGACGGTGCTGCCACGGACTTCGTCGTAGACCACGCGGGCCGACACGGGGCCGGCGTCATAGCCACCGGCGACGGACCAGTTGCGGCCGGCCTTGTAGTTGCCCGGTAGTTCGCCGCCAGCACTGCTGTCATAGCCGGTGCTGTAGAACAGCCCATAGTAGAACGCGCCAGTCTGGCCCGTGAACTTCAGCGAGTTGTCGGCCCGGCCCGACATCCACTTGTCGTGCATCAGCACCGAATAGCGCGTGGCAATGGCCATTGGATCGTAGGCCAGCGAGAAGTCATACAGCACGGTCTGGTGACGGCCCAGCGACAGCGTGCCGTACTGGTTCTGCAGGCCCACGAAGGCCTGGCGGCCGAACAGGCGACCGCCCTGGTTCAGGCTGCCGGTGTCGAGGTCAAAGCCGCTTTCGAGCGTGAAGACTGCCTTCAGGCCCCGGCCCAGGTCTTCCGAGCCGCGCAGGCCCCAGCGCGAGGTCGACAGGTTGCCGGCCGACATGCGCACGACATTATTGCTGCCGCCGGTGGCGGTGTTCGGGGCGTGGGTCAGGAACTCCACACCGGCGTCCACCACACCGTACAACGTGATGTTCGATTGGGCCTGTGCCGCGGACGGCAATGCAGGCAGTACGGCCATGGCGGCCAGGCAGGCGAGACGGGTCTTCATGCTTCGTTATCCTTTTGTTTGAGACACACGCACGCACGCCTCCATACGGGCTCAGGCGTGGCGCGGCGTGTGAAATGTAACGATTGGTGTCGAAGCGAAGAAGAGCGATTCGGCTGACAGTTTGTCTTGCGTTGTGAACAATGAACGCTCAGGAGGATCGTCTGCGCCTGGTCAGCACCCGCTTAGCGCCCGGTCAGCGTCCATCTCTCGCGTTCCGTCGCAAGCCTTTGCATGACGTCGATGGAACTGCCATGCATGCTGTAGCTCATGCTGACTGGCAACGAGTCTGGCAGAACTGGCGATTGCAGGTGACGCGCCCATGCGCGCGTCATGCCATGTCGTTGCAGACCCGCGATCTCGCGCAAATTGGGGCGGCGATATAGCCCCAGACCTTCAAAGAACGATGCAGCATGCACGGAGAACCTGACATCGACATTCCAAAAACCGTAGTTCCGTGCCTTGCGGCATAGCTCGTACAGCACGACCTTGTGAATGCCAAGCTCCAGATGCTTGATGTGAGCGAGGGAAAAGAAGACGATGAACTCCTTCGTTTCATGGTCCTCTTGAAACAGCGCGAGCGTGGTACATCCGGGCGGCCCGTTGATCGAATAGCTACACATCGGGCTGGTGCCCTCGTCGAGCACTTCAAAAACCTGGCCGCCATCGTTCTGCGAAAGGTATTGCATCGGGGATGGGAAAGGGTTTCCACGTGGATGTTCCCGATACTCCTATCCGTGCCCTTCATTTCGCAAGGCATTACTGATAATTGGGGCGTAAATAAGGATTTGGCTAGATCATGGCGCCTGGTTGGGCTGGCCGGCGATCTCCATCAGCCCGTCCACCACCACGGCGCCTGCTACATCGAGCATCACCGGATTGAGATCCACCGACCGGATTGCACCGCGTGCGTCATGGACGAGTTGCCCGACCATGGCCGCTACGGCACAAAGCGACGCCACATCCAGGGCCGGCTCGCCGCGCACGCCGTCCAGCAACGGCGCCATGCGCAGGCTGCGTACCGCGCGTTCGATGGCGGCTGGCGTGGCGGGCGCCAGCAGGACTGCGGTATCGCCCACCGCTTCCACATACTTGCCGCCATCGCCGACCAATAGCACTGCGCCGAATACCGGATCCCAGTGTGCACCGACCATGCACTCGCGCCGGCCGCGCGTCATGCGCGCGACGATCACGCCTTCGCAGCTTGCCCCCATCTTGTCCAGAATGGTGGTTTGCCGGTCAAAAGCCCCGACGATCGCATCGCCGTCAGTGCAGCCGAGCGCAACCAGGCTGTGTTCGCTCTTATGGGGAACATCGGGCGAACTGGCCTTGACAGCCACAGGCGCACCGATCCGGCGCCATGCGGCCACGGCCTCGTCAGCGGTCCGGCACAGGTAGTGCTCGACCACGGGCACGCCAGCAGCGGCCAACCGGGCCAGGCTCGCCGCCTCGCTGAGCGTGTGCGATGACGCCGCCGTCGACGCATGATCAACCGGTATTGGCGCGGGATCACAGGCGTTGTCGCGCAGCAGTTGCTGATGGGCGGTCAGTTGGTCGAAGGCGGCCAGCGCATCGGCCGCATGGAAGAATGTCGGCACATTCGCCGCGCGGAATACGCTCGCGACCGATTCCTGCCATGCCGCGACCGCAATCGGCTTGCCTGCCTGATCGGCAAACCGCGCGGCGTCGCGCGCGAAACGGGGAATGTCATAGCCCATGCCGGCAACCGGGATGTCGAGCAGCACCAGGTCAGCCTCGGCGTCGGCGCCGACCACGGGCAACACGTCGCCGAACAGGCCGCTATTGGTCAGCAACGCGGCTGTGACATCCACCGGGTTGGCCGTTGCGGCAAAGCCGGGCAGGCGTTCCGCAAGCGCGGCCTGCGTGGTGTCCGACAGGGCGGCCATGGCGATGCCGCGCGAATCGGCGGTATCGGTGGCCATCACGCAACTGGCCCCCGAATTGCTGACCACCACGAGCCGGCGGCCTGCAGGCTGCCATCCGCGCAAATAGAGTGGCGCGCAACGCGCCAGCGCATGCGCATCGTCGACACGCCAGATGCCATGGCGTGCCAGGAACGCATCGACGGCACGATCCTCGTTGGCCATGGCCCCCGTATGCGAGGCCGCGGCCCGTGCGCCGGCCTGCGAGCGCCCCGATTTCACCGCCACCACGGGAATGCCGCGCGCGTGGGCAACCATGGCCGCCTCGGCCAGTACATCGGGATCGGACAAGGTCTCCAGGTAGAGCAGCAACAGGCGTACATCGGGATCATGCGCCACGGCCAACGCCAGTTCACTGACGGTGACATCGGCCTGGTTGCCGGTGGCATGCACATGCCGCACGCCAATGCCTTGCTGGCGCAGCAGGCCATAGACCAGCGCCGCGGTGCCACCGCTCTGGCTCACCACGGCCACCGGGCCATCCTTGGGCGGGATCTCGATAAACATGGTCGAGAAGCTGGCAATGGTGCCGTTGCCAAAATTGGCCAGTCCCTGGCTGTTCGGCCCGACGATACGCAGGTTGGCGCCGCGTGCAATGCGTACCATCTCGTCCTGTTGCAGTTTGCCTGCCTCACCGGCTTCGCCAAAACCGGACGCGATCACGATGGCCGCGCCGACGCCAAGCCGCGCACAGTCGGCAACCGACTGCACGGCGGCATCGCCGCTGACCACGATCACGGCAAGCTCGGGCGCCTCGGGCAGGGCATCGAGCGATGGATACGCGCGCAGGCCCTGCAGCGTTTCGCGTTGCGGATTGACCGGATAGATCGTGCCGGCATAACCCATCTGCTGCATGTAGTGGATGGGACGGCCACCAATCTTGTGGATGTTGTCGGACGCGCCGATGATGGCAACGGAGCGTGGGGAGAGCAGGGCGGAGAGCGTCGAGGACATGGTCTGTTCTGTGCAGTTTTTTGGAATCGGTGGACCCGGAGCGGTGCTCCGGAAGCTGGCTCAGAGTCGTGAGAAACGCAGCAGTGTCTGGCCGTCGTGCTGGAAGAAGCCGGCACGCACGCGATCGCCGATGGCGATGCCGGGGTCGGCATGGCCCATCACGCGCGGACCTTCGTCGAGCGTGGCGAGCACCAGCGTGTAGGGCACCAGCGCCTGGAACGCTGCCACGGGCGCGCGGAATACCTCGCTCACCGCATACACGGTGGCCGTGCCACGGCTGTCGCGCCAGGCCAGTTGCAGGCCGCCACAGGCGCGGCAAGCGTGACGCTGCAATGGCTGCCAGGCATCGCAGGTTTCGCAGGCCTGGTAGCGCACCAGCCCGGCGGCGAGCCCTTCGGCATAGGATTGCGTCATGAAGTCTCCAGGATCAGGCTGACGTGCGAAGACAGGACTCCGCCGTCGGCGTGAAACAGCGCGCGACGGCGCGGCGCGATCTGCCGGGTACCGGCGCGTCCGGCCAGTTGGCGCGCGGCCTCGGCCAGATGCATCAGGCCTCCCGCTACGCCCGAATGGCCAAATGCCAGCAGGCCGCCGTGCGTATTCAGTGGCAGTGCGCCGTCGGCGTTGAAATCGCCAGCACGCAAGCGCGCAGTCGCCTTGCCGCGCGGCGCGATGCCAAGTTCTTCGAGCAGCATGACCAGCGTGATGGTGAACGAGTCGTAGATCGCCAGGTAGTCGATATCGGACAGCGCGCAGCCGGCCTCGGCAAAGGCACGCGCCGCGGCTTCTGCCGCACCGCTTTGCATGACGTCGTCGATGGCCCCCAGGTGCTGGTGCAGGTGTGCCTGTCCGGCACCCGCAATGCGCACCGCAGTATCCGCGCCGGGCTCGCATGACACCACGATGCCCACCGCCCCATCGGAGATTGGGCAGCAGTCCGACAGCCGCAGCGGCGAGGCGATTGGCCGGGCCTGGCGTGCGGCTTCGCGCGTCAGCGGCTCACGCAGATGCGCATCGGGATGGCTTGCCGCATGCT
Organism: Cupriavidus sp.; assembly: GCF_057315035.1. Lineage (NCBI taxonomy): Bacteria > Pseudomonadati > Pseudomonadota > Betaproteobacteria > Burkholderiales > Burkholderiaceae > Cupriavidus > Cupriavidus sp. Next base: position 106,664 of record NZ_DBHKYV010000018.1, read on the forward strand.
CGCGCATCAGCACGGCAAAGTCGGACAGCATATCGGCGTCCATGCCGGTTTCATGGAGATAGCGCGACGCCAGCAGCGCATAGTAGGCGGGCACCGAGGCACCGTTCGGCACCTCGATTTCCGGCTCGCCCACCTGCGCCAGGGTCTGCATGGACTGGTCGCGGCTCTGCCCGCTGAGCCGGTTCTCGCCGGCCACCACGAGGACGTTGCGGCAACGCCCGGCACGCACCAGGTCGTGTGCGAGCATCGCCATCAACCCGCCCGTCGCGCCCCCGCCCGCCATGCCATGGGCATACGCCGGCCGTAGCGAAGCGAACTCGCAGAAGCGGTCGGCCAGCATCAGGTGCGGCAGCGTGGTGGCATAGCCGCACAGCACGCCGTCGATCTGGCTGCGGGCAAGCCCGGCATCGTCGAGCGCGGCGTCGGCCGCGTGCGCCATCAGCGTCAGTGGCGTGCTGTCCGGCAGGCGCCCGAACCGCGTGTTGCCGGTACCGCGGACAAAGGCGTGGGTACCGGTCATTTCTTCAGCAGCGGGCACTGCGACTTCGCCACGGGCATGAAGGCCTGGTCGCCGGGCACCGTGGCCAGCAGCTTGTAGTAGTCCCACGGATACTTCGACTCTTCGGGCTTCTTTACCTCGAACAGATACATGTCGTGAACCATGCGTCCGTCCTCGCGGATACGGCCATTCTTGGCGAAAAAGTCGTTGATGGGCAGCGCCTTCATCTGCTTCATTACGGCCGCCGTTTCATCGGTTCCGGCCGCCTGTACGGCTTTCAGGTAGTGCGTGACCGACGAGTAGACGCCGGCCTGGCTCATGTTCGGCATCTTCTTGACCTTGTCGAAGTACTTGCGCGACCAGGCCCGCGTGGCATCGTTCATATCCCAGTAAAACGCCTCGGTCAGCACCAGCCCTTGCGCGGTCTTCAGCCCGATGGCGTGGATATCGTTGATATAGAGCAGCAGGCCGGCCATCTTCTGCGTACCGTTCTTGGTCAAACCGAACTCCGAGGCGGCCTTGATCGCGTTGACGGTGTCCCCGCCGGCATTGGCCAGCCCCACGACCTGTGCCTTGCTGGCCTGAGCCTGCAACAGGTACGAGGCAAAGTCGCTGGTATTGATCGGATGCCGCGCCGCGCCCAGCACCTGTCCGCCCGCTTCGTTGACCACGGCGGTGGCAGACTGCTGGAGCGTGTGTCCGAATGCGTAATCGGCGGTCAGGAAGAACCAGGTCTTGCCGCCGCGCTGGACCATCGCCCTGGCCGTGGTGTTGGCGAGCGCGTAGGTGTCGTAGGCGTAGTGCACCGACACCGGCGTGCACAGGTCGTTGGTGATTCGTTCGGAGCCGGGGCCCGAGAACACCACGATCCGGTTTTTCTGCTTGGCAACGTCTAGCACGGCAAGCGCCGGCGCCGAGGCGGCCACATCCAGGATGGCGTCGACCTTGTCCTGGTCGAACCACTCGCGCGCCTTGTTGGCCGCGATATCGGCCTTGTTCTGGTGATCGACCACCACCAGTTCCACTTTCTTGCCCAGCACCTTGCCGCCGAAATCGTCGATGGCCATTTGGGCAGCGGTGGCACTGCCGCGTCCGGTCACGTCGGCATAGAGGCCGCTCATGTCGAGCAGCATGCCGATCTTGACCATGTCGTCGGAGATGGTGGGCTTGGGTTGGGCGTGTGTCGCGAGCGACGCCAGGGCCAATGCTGCCGCGGCGATGATGCGGATTGCTGGTTTCATTTTTGTCTCCTCCTTTTGAACTGCTGATTTTTTTCTCCCCTCTCCCGCATGGCGGGAGAGGGGAGCTGACATCGCTGTTTTTATACCGTTGCAATCGGTGTGGTGGGTGACCCTACCGCGCCTGGCAGGCGCAGCGGTGGCGCGGTGAGCATGAAACGGGTGCGGTGGTTGGCGCGTAGCCAGTCGGCGAGTTCTTGCAGATACCAGAGTTCGCCCAGTGGCAGGCCCAGCTTGAACAGGCAGTGGTGGTGGAGCGGCAGCAGCGGATGCGTCCTGGAGTTGTCAGGCGGAGGTAAGGCCGGAAAGCGCTCGACGGCATAGTTATCGGCGATCAATGCGGCGATGCCCGCGTCGGTGATCCAGTTCAGCAGGCGGTCGTCGCGGCCGTTGAGGGCGCAGCAACTGTGATGCAGGACTTTTTCATCGGGCTCGCGCTGCATCGAGAGGACGACTTCGGCGAAGCCCGTGCGCAGTAGCAGCATGTCGCCCGATTCCACTTCCACATGGCGGGACTCCATGGCGCGCATCAGGTCGTCATAGCCGACGTTGCGGAAGTCCTTGCCATAGACGTCGGCCAGGTCCACCAGCACACCCCGGCCCTGCATACCCTTTACCGCGAAATTCTCGATGCCGAGCGCATCGGCGTGACTGGTGTGGCCATGGCCGCAATCGTGGGCTTCGAAGTGGTCATCCTCGGCATAATCGACCGGGCCGACGATATCGGCATTGGCACGGTAGCCGTTGTAATAGACGCGTTCCGGGCGGCCATCGCCATCGGCATCGAACAGTGCGCCCACGTGCGCCAGGGAATCCCATTGGGTCGAGTATTGCAGGCACAGCAGTACCTGGTCGTCGCTGATCACATCGGTGGCGGCCGGGTTGACCTTGGCCAGCGGAAAATTCAGGTAAGGGATATCGTCGCGGAACGTGGGGCGCAGTTGCGGAGGATGGCGGCGCGGGTTGAGTTTGTTGCCACCAGGGTAGTCGAGCGGCATCGACAGGCAGAAGCTCTTGCCGGCCTGGATCTCGCGCGCACCCTTGAGGACCTGTTCCGGACCAATCAGGTTGACGCGCCCGAGTTGATCGTCAGGACCGAAGTCGCCCCAGTTCGAGCCTTCCGGACGTTGTTTCCAGCGCATGCTTCATGCCTCCTTTTGCAGGTTGCCGTAATTGCCATGAGTGTGGTGGGGCCAGGCCGCACCGATCGCATCGGCTTCGCGCCGCAACGCGCGGGCCAATGCTGCTTCGCGATCGGTGATGCGTTCATTGAGTGCCGCGATACTGATGGCGCCGAGCGGGTAGCCGTCGGGGCCGGGCAGGGCGATGCCGATGCCGCCCATGCGTTCCACCACCACGTCGAGCAGCACCGCATAGCCGCGTGCCCGCGTGGTGTCCACATGGCGCCGCAGCATGGCGGTGTCGATGCGTGGATATCGCTTGAGGGAAGGTTCGATGCAGGCGAGCACCGCGTCGATTTCAGCGTCGGGCAGTGCGGCAAGCAGCGCCAGACTGCCGGCGCCCACGCCAAGCGGGCGCCGGCTGCCAATGTCCAGATAGTTGGCACGGATCGGAAAGCTGCCCAGTCGCAATTCCAGGCATACCGACTCCCAGCCGCTGGGTACCGACAGAATTGCCGAGTCCTCGAAGGTGTTGGCCAGGCGGATCAGCGCGGGCCGCACCAGCGGGCGCATGTCGAGCCGTCGTTGCGAGGCGGCCTGCAGCGCCAGCCATTCGCGGCCCGGCGCGAATGCCTTGGTCTCGGGGTCACGCTCGACCATGCCTTCGGCCATCAGCGTTTCCAGCAAGCGGAGCGCCGACGCCTTGTCCACATGCGCCGCATTGGCCAGATCGGTCAGCCTTGCGTTACGTGTGTCGGACAGGGCGCGCAACAGCCGGCAGGCCTTCTGCAATGAAGTGCTTGGAACGGACACCGTTGAATGCGCCTCCCCCGGATGGAGTTTCGCCGCATGAAACGATGTCAGTGCGGCACCCGGTGATTTATAGGCGATGTGACGTCCAAGGTCATTTTGCGGCGCATCAAAGTTTTGCCGCGTGAAACCGGGCGTGTGCGGAACGGAGATTATTCGCCGAGGAATTCGGCCAGTACTTCGAGACCTTCGACGTGATCGGCCACCACCTTGGCGATCACGGCCAGCGGAATCGCCAGCAGCATGCCCCATGTGCCCCACAGCCAGGTGAACAGCAGCAGCGAGACAAACACCGCCACGGCATTCATGCGCGCCATGCGGCCGGTCATCCAGGTGGTCATGCCGTTGCCGATCAGCGTGGCGATCAGCATCGATCCGCCGGCGGCGGCGGCCGCGATGGGGAATGTGCCAAACTGCATGAAGGCGGCCACGCCCAGGCATGCCGACACCATCATCGCGCCAAAGTACGGCACGAGGTGCAGCGCCGCCGCAACCAGTGCCCAGGTGCCAGCGTTGTTGATCGACAGGTATTTGAGCAGCACATAGGTGCAGATACCGAGCGACGTGTTGGTGATCAGCAGCATCAACATATAGCGCTGGATCGAGCGGTTGATCTCGTCGAGCATATGGACACTGATCTTCTTCTGGCTGATGGTCTTGCCAGCCATCTTGACGAACTTGCGCTTGAACATGTCGCCGGCAACCAGCAGGAACCAGCTCAGGAACAGCACGACCACAGTCTGGGCCATCAATGCGAACACGCCGAGCGATCCGGCCCACAGCATGTTGTTGAGACCGTCCGCCGCGCGGTCGACCACGACCGCGGCGCCACGTGGCGCAGGTGGCTGACCCGTGCCACCGAGAACCGTGGCTGCCCGGCGCACCTTCTGCAGCATCGAATCGTCTCCGCTCATTAGCGCGCCAACCGAGCGCGACAGCTTGCTGGCGATCTCCGGCAACCGATCGACGATCGACGACACCTGTCCCTGCAGCAGATAGGCACACCACAGCACAAGGGCCAGCAGGCCCAGCAAGACCACCGTGGCGCCTACCACGCGCGGAATCCGCTGGCGCTGCAGCAACGCCACCAGAGGATCGAGCAGGTATGCGACGACGATGGCCAGCACTACCGGGACCACGAAGTCCCTGGCCACATGGAGCGCGTACAGTGACGCCAGCGTGGCCAGCACCACCAATGCGATGCCTGCGCGGCGCAGCGAGCCTGTCCAGGCCGGCGGTGCATAGTCCGGTGAAGTAATGGGTGCCGCGGCTATGGCCGGAACGGGTCCGACAGCATCCGGCTCCCTTTGGGTGGTGTCCGGGGCGGTGTCCGGCGGAGGAGCGGTCCGCATGGCGGAAGAGGGCGGAACTGTGGACATGGCACGTATCGCAGGTCGGGGGAGAACCTGCTCAGAGCATAGTGCTTCGCGGCGGTGCGATGTGTCGGCGCGACCCGACCCGTGGTGTAGGACAGCGACGCGTGATGTATGGCATGCAGCGCGCCCTGCAAAACAAAACGCCGGTCTCGTGAACCGGCGTTTTCAGGTCAGGCAATAGGGTTGGGGCGATTAGATGGCGCGTGAGTCCATGGCGCGTGAGTTGCGCAGTACGTCAGCGCGTCAGCGTGCGCGTATCGTCGGCGCGCGAGCCTGCAGAGGCGTCGAGAAACTGTTGTTGTTTGAGCAATGGGTCGTTCTTGAGCATCCAGCGAACACCGAAGGCCAGAGCAACGATGCAGGCCAGCATATACGCAACGATCGCAGTGAGAGTCAGCATGGTTCTGTCACAGGAGTGGGTTGCGACCGCAGTTGCCAGTGTTTTGCCCCGGATAGTGCAGGCAAAACATGGCGGGCCGGATGGGAACGGATTGTATGTGACAGCAGACGTGATGCCGACCCGATTTCGCCTGAAATTTTCTGTATGCCGATCTAAGTACGACTAATATCGGCGGGTTGTGCGATGTCGATACAGGTGAGGTGAATTCACCGGTCACACAACACCAGCGCTGCGCCTGTCAGAAATAGCAACCCAGATAGTATTGCTCCGAACGCAGCGCGTTTGCGGCATCGCGGTAGCGGTCGGCGCGGCTCCAGTACTCGGTTTGCTGCATGGCGCGTTCCGATGCCCGGGCCTGGAATTCGAGCGCGCGGCATTGATTCCAGAACGCATTCTGGGCCCGCCATTCCTGCTCATCGTCGCGCGCGTCCCAGACCTGCAACTGGCGTGCAATCTGCTCGCGGTTCTGCAGGTAAGCCTGCTCGTCCTTGCGTGCCTTGGCTGCTGGCTTGGCTACAGTGGTTACGCTGCCGCGCATCGAACTCGTGACGTCGCGGTAGCCAGTGGGGCAGGCGGCCGACGTGTAGAGCGTATCGCGGTCATTCTGGCATTTGGTGACTGCCTGCGCGGCGCCCGAGGCCGCCAGCGTCAGCAACAGCAGAGCAAGGAGTCTGGACATGGCAACGATCCTGGCGAGTCTCGATGCGATCACTGTAGGCAGCGCCCAAGCCGCCAGCCAAGGGCCACAAGGTATCCAGATATTTCAGAAGCTTTCGAATGGCTTACGGAACTGTTTGCGTTGGGCGTGGACTCGTCTTACGACCCCTCGGCTGCCGGGTTGGCGAAATTGCTGCGTTCGCAGACAACAGCATGTCATACAGTTGCTGCGCCGCGGGTGACAGCGAACGGCCGCGCTTGCGGATCAGGCCAACCGTGCGTTCGACGACCGGATCCACCAGTGGCACGCTGGTCAGCGCGGGATGCTTGCCGGGCGGCATGGCCAGGCGCGGCACGGCGGCAATGCCCATGCCCGCCTCGACCAGGCCGACCAGCGTGGTGACGTGGCGCACCTCGCAGTACCACTGCGGCCGCGTCGGAATGTTGCCCAGTGCCAGGTCCAGCAGCATGCGGTTGCCGCTGGCCTTGCCCACGGTCATGTAGTCGTACTGGCCCAGTTCCGCCCACGTGACCTTGCGCTTGCGGGCCAGCGGATGATCGGGTTGGCAGGCCACCACGAACGGCTCCTTGAGCACCGGTTCGAAATCTACATCGGGCTCCTGCGTGCCGATGTAGTTGAGTCCGAAGTCAGCCTCGTTGCGGACGATCAGGTTCAGCACCTCGTTGGCACCTTCGTCGATCAGTCGCACCACGATGCGCGGATAGAGCTCGTGGTACTTGCGCAGAACTGCCGGCAGGAAATAGCGCACCGCAGACGGCACGCATGCAACCGTTACCTCGCCAGTCACGCGCATGGCGACATCGCGGATGCCGAGTAGCGATTCGTCCAGTCCATTGAGCAACTCGCGTGCCTTGCGCGAGAACTCGCGACCCACGGCGGTCATCTCCACCGACCGCGTGGTGCGATCGAACAACCGGACGCCCAGTGCATCTTCAAGCTTCTCGATGCGGCGCGACAACGCCGGTTGGGACAGATGCAGTTCGGAGGCCGCGGCCCGGAAGCTGCTCAGTTCCGCCACGGCCACGAAGGCGCGCAGGTCCGCCAGATTGAAATTCATGCAAGCCTTGCATCAATGGTGAGGAAATTTGCAATTCACAGTCTAGCACCGAGCGGCGATCATTCGCTTCGTCCATGAGCAAGACGCCATCCCGACGAGAGGCGCACCTGGAGGAGACATGAACCCTAAACGCCGTACCCTGATCAAGGCCAGCGCGATGTTGCTGGCGGTGCCTGGCTTTGCCGAGGCGCAGGATCGTTTTCCAAGCAAGCCAATCCGCTATGTGGTGCCTGTATCCGCCGGCGGCGGTTCGGACCTGGTTGGACGTACCGTTGCCGAACGCTGGGGCAGGGTGCTGGGCCAGTCGATCGTGGTCGAGAACCAGGCCGGTGGCGGCGGCGTGATTGCCTGCCAGATGACCAGCAAGGCAGCGCCCGACGGCTACACGCTGATGCAGGGCTATGTGGCCACGCATGGCACGAACCCGGCCACGCGCCGCGTGCCTTACGACCCGGTCAAGGATTTCACGCCGATTGGCATGATCGGCGGCACGCCCAACGTGCTGGTGATCAATGCCAATGTGCCAGTGGCCAATCTTGCCGCGTTCATCGACTATGCGAAGAAGCAACCGGTGGCCTATGGTTCGGCCGGTCCCGGTTCATTGACGCACCTGACGATGGAACTGTTTGCCCAGCAGGCGGGCGTCAGGATGACCCACGCCGCATACCGCGGCATTGCACCGGCGTTCACCGACCTGATCGGCGGGCAGACCCAGGCCATGTTCCCGGGCCTGGCCGCGGCGTTGCCCAATATCCGTTCCGGCCGCGTCAAGCCATTGGCCGTGACGGGGCACCGGCGGCATCCGCTGTTGCCAGATGTGCCGACCCTCGAAGAAGCCGGCATGAAAGGTTTCGATGCCATGCAGTGGTATGGCGTGGTGGGACCGGCCGGCATTCCGCCCGATGTGGTGGCACGGCTCAACAGCGCGCTGACCACGGTACTCAAGAGTCCCGATCTCAAGGACAAGCTGGCTGCCGAGGCCCTGGACCCGGAACCGATGACGCCCGACCAGTTCCGCGAGTACATCGCCAGCGAAGTCACGCGGTGGAGCACGCTGGCCAAGGCCCGCGGCATTCACCTCGACACCTGACCGCATTTTCCTGTCTTTCCGTCTTCCGGCATCCCCGCATTCCGCATAAGGAGTTTCAAGCATGGCCCGCAACACGCACGTCGCCGCTGATCACAACGCACCTCCCGTGACCCGTATCCTGGGCAAATTCGTCGCCACGCATCCATCGCAAGGCTGGAGCCAGGCGGTCGATCATGAGGCGCACCGTACCTTCATGAACTGGCTTGGCTGTGCGGTGGGCGCGGCCGGCCATGCATCGGCAGACGCCGCGCTGGCAGCGGTGGCCGAACTGCAGCCGGCGGCGCAGGCCACCGTGCTGGGCCGGCCAACCAGGGTGGACATGGCCAGCGCCGCGCTGGTCAATGGCATCACCTCGCACACGTTCGACTTCGACGACACGCATCTGAAGACCATCATCCATCCGGCGGGCCCGGTTGCTTCGGCGGTACTGGCACTGGCCGAGCACACCGGCGCCAGTGGCCGTGCGGTCACCGATGCACTCGTACTTGGTATCGATGTAGCCTGCCGCGTCGGCAATGCGATGTACCCCGACCACTATGACCGTGGCTGGCATATCACTGGCTCCACGGGCACGCTCGGCGCGGCGGCCGCCTGCGCACGTCTGCTCGGGCTCGATGAAGACCGCACGACGATGGCGCTGGGCATTGCTGCCTCGCAGCCGGTGGGCCTGCGCGAGCAGTTTGGCACCATGACCAAGCCGTTCCACCCCGGCGGCGCGGCACGTGCCGGGCTGATGTCGGCGCTGCTGGCACGCCATGGGTACACGTCGAGTGCGAAGGCGCTGGAAGCGCCGCGAGGCTTCATGCAGGTGATCTCGAACAAGGCCGACTGGAACGAGATCACCGACGAGCTGGGCCAGCGGTTCGAGATTTCGTTCAACACTTACAAGCCGTTCGCCTGCGGCATCGTGATCCATCCGAGCATCGATGCCTGTGCACAGCTGCGCGGCCAGGGTGTGAAGCCGGAAGACGTGGAGCAGATCGAACTGCGCGTGCATCCGCTGGTGCTGGAACTGACCGGCAAGAAGGAACCGACTGACGGATTGCTGGCCAAGTTCAGTGTTTATCACGGTTGCGCGGCTGGCCTGATTTTTGGCCGGGCAGGGGAAGAGGAGTTCTCGGACCACATCGTCACGCGCGAAGATGTAGTGGCGCTGCGCCGCAAGGTGGTGGCCACGGCCGATGCCAACGTCGACGAGGCCGCGGCATTCGTCAAGGCGACGCTCAAGGATGGTCGCCAGGTTGAAGTACACGTGGAACATGCCATCGGGTCGCTGCAGCGGCCAATGACCGACCAGGACCTGGACGCCAAATTCCACGCGCTGGCCGATCCGGTGCTGGGAGCAGGGCAGGCGTCGCAACTGATTGCGGCGTGCTGGAAACTGGGTGGCTTGGCCGACGTCAACGCCATCACGGCACTGGCCCGCCCGCGTTAACCATGCTCCCCTCTCCCGCGCGCGGGAGAGGGGTTGGGGGAGAGGGCATGAGGTTCAAATTGCGACCTGTCTCAGCTTGAACCGCTGGCCCTCTCCCCCGCCCCTCTCCCGCCGTGCGGGAGAGGGGAGAAAACAAGTGGTTATACGAGTTCCCAGATACCTTCCGCGTCCCGTACTACGCCATCATCTTCCAGCTTGCGCAGATGCGCCAGCAAGGACCGCTGCGCTACCGGATGCATGCGCTCGGGCACGTCGTCATAAACGCTGGCCAGCAGCGTGGCAATATCGGCCGGGGCCAGTGCGCGCAGTGCGTTCATGACCTTGGCTTCGCGCTGCTGCCGATGGCGGACCAGCAGCCGGATGGCGTCGTGCGGGCGCGGCATCAGGAAGCCGTGGCCTGGTGCGATCCAGTCGAGCTCTTCGTCTAGCAGCGCCTGCAGCGAGACCAGGTAGGCGCGCATGTCGCCATCGGGCGGGTTGATGACCACCGAGGAGCCTTGCATCACGTGGTCGCCCGTAAACAGGGTCTTCTCTTCTTCGAGCAGAAAACAGAGATGGTTCGATGCGTGGCCCGGTGTGTGGATCACGCGTAGCGTGGTCTGCGGACCGAGCACGATGCGGTCACCATGTTCCGGCATATGGTCAGGCCGGAAAGTCTGGTCCTGGCGATCGGTGACCGTGGTCACCCGGCCCCACACCGGCGCCGAGGTGGCCTCGCGCATGCGCACCGAACCAGGCGAATGGTCGAGGTGGGTATGCGTGACCAGGATCCATTTCACCGGACCCGGCGCGGCTGCCATTACCGCATCGAAATGCGCGGCATCATCGGGACCCGGGTCGATCACGGCCCATTGATTGTCAGCGCCAGCCACGAAGTAGGTGTTGGTGCCCGGGCCGGTCATCACGTTGCCATTGTTGGCCGTCACGCGCCAGATGCGATCGGACAGCCTGACCGCCAGCCCCGGTTCCAGCGCATAGCGTGCATGGCCCGCGCCATCGGGGTCGATGCGCGCGATCTCGGCGTAGGGGGCCTCCTCGGGCATCACCGGGCGCTGGCCCTTGGGCCCATCGGCCAGGCGCGGCATGACCAAGGCGATGCTGCGCTGCTGTTGCGCGTGGTCGAAGCAGGCCTGCGCGGTCGGGAAATGTGCGATCGATTGCAGGATCTTGCGCGTGGCATTGACCAGCGTCAGCTTGTTGGTCGGATCGATCACGTCAGCGGGGCGCATCCAGCGATGCTCGACCGCCTCCACGCCGTCATGGATCGCGGTCTGGCCTTGTGGCAACACAGCCATGAAGAAACGCGTATCGAAGCGCTTGGGCAGCCCCGGTGGCGTCAGCCAGTAGGCGCAATAGGCCAGTTTGTCGACCGCCAGGGTCAGGCCCAGCATTTCGCACACATGGGCCACGCCCTTGCCGCCATAGGCCGCTGCCTCGCGCAGTTGCTGCCGGATCCCGTCGCCCAGATCGTCCAGTCGCACCAGTGCGCCGCTGGCATCGTAGGCGAACAACAGGTTGGCTTCCTCGAACGCTTCGCGCACCGCGCACAGGTAATAGTCGAGCCCGTTGGCGTCTACCTGGAGCCGGGCGCTGGCCGCGGCATCGTCAAGTCCGGCGCATAGCGGGTGCAGCGCGGTGTCCTGGGGATCGAGCACCCCGCCCGGAAACACAAAGGCCCCGGCGCTGCGGTCGTCGTCGCGTTGCGGACGGCGCATCATCAGGATCTCCATGCCCGCGGGCCCATCGCGCAGCACGAGCATGCTGGCGGCGTAGCGCATGGCCTTGGAGCGGGATGGATCGGTTGGGCTGGCTGTGGATTGGGGCGTGGCGGCGGACATGGAAGGCGGGCGAAGTCTCTTCGGATTCTTTATCGGCAGATCGGGCCGATTGTAGCGGGTTGCAGCGATGCCGCACCGCAGCAAAAATCGGTTAGTGCGGAAACAGCGTCATCTGGCCAGACAGCAGGGTCGCAAAATCGTCGTCGAGAAACGGCAGGATCGCATCGGCAATCGGCTGCAGCTGCCGCGTGACATAGTGGTCATAGTCGATCGACGCCGTACGGGTTTCGAGCGGTTCCGGCCCGGCCACGGTCATCAGGTAGCTGATCCAGCCGCCGTTCTGGTACTGCTTTGGCCGCCCATGCAGCGCGTTGTATTCATCGGCGATGCGCGCGGCCCGTACGTGCGGCGGCACATTGCGCTGGTATTCGTCGAGCTGGCGGCGCAGACGCTTGCGATAGACCAGCTGTTCATCGAGTTCACCGGCCAGCGTGCGGCGTACGATCTCGCGCACGTAGTCCTGGTAGGGTGCACGGTTGAAGACCATTTCGTATAGCGTCTGCTGGAACTGCTGGGCCAGCGGCGACCAGTCCGTGCGCACCGTTTCGAGTCCCTTGAACACCATCTCGGGCTTGCCGTTGGCGCGCACCACCTGGCCTGCGTAGCGCTTTTTGCTGCCCTGGTCGGTGCCGCGTATCGTCGGCATCAGGAAACGCCGAAAGTGCGTTTCGAACTGCAATTCCAGCGCGCTTTCGAGGCCATACGTCTGCCACAGGTGATCGCGCCACCAGTCGTTGACATAGGCCACGAGACTGCGGCCAATGTCCGCCGCATCGGTCTCGCTACGGGCACGGCGCAGCCATACAAAGGTCGAGTCCGTATCGCCATAGATCACCTCATAGCCACGCGCCTCGATCAGTTCCCGCGTCCGGCGCATGATCTCGTGCCCGCGCATGGTGATCGACGATGCTAGCCGTGGATCGAAGAAGCGGCACCCGCTGGATCCCAACACGCCGTAGAACGCATTCATGATGATCTTGAGCGCCTGCGACAACGGCTTGTTCGCATCGCGCTTGGCCGCCTCGCGGCCTTGCCACACGCGCGCCACGATCGATGGCAGGCAGTGCTTGGTGCGCGAGAACCGGGCGCCGCGGAAGCCCGGCACCGAGTCGGCATCGTCAGGATGGGCAAGCCCTTCGACCAGGCCTATCGGATCGATCAGGAAGGTACGGATGATCGACGGATACAGGCTCTTGTAGTCGAGTACCAGCACCGATTCGTAAAGGCCCGGACGCGAATCCATGACGAACCCGCCCGGGCTGGCCTCGGGTGCCTTCTCGCCAAGATTCGGCGCCACATAGCCCTGGCGATGCATCAGCGGCATGTACAGGTGCGTAAACGCCGCCACCGAGCCGCCATTGCGGTCGGCGGGCAATCCGGTGACCGTGGCGCGTTCCAACAGGAAGCGCAACAGTTCGGTTTTCTCGAAGATCCGGGTCACCAGTTCGCAATCGCGCAGGTTGTAGCGCGCCAGCGCGGGCTTGTCCTCGGCGAACATCCGGTCGATCTCGTCCATGCGGTCGTACGGATTGTCGATGGCCTTGCCTTCGCCGAGCAGCGTCTGCGCGACCGATTCGAGACTGAATGACGGGAAAGTCCAGGTGGCCGAACGCAGCGCCTCGATACCGTCGATGATCAGGCGTCCCGCCGCGCCAGCAAAGTAATGCTGCTGCTGGTTATGCTCGCGCCATTCCATCTCGGCGCCGCCACGACCGAGCCGCAGCGGGATCTGGTACTGCCGTGCATGTTCGCGCAGCACACGCAGGTCGAACTGCACCAGGTTCCAGCCGATGATCGCATCGGGATCATGCTCGGCCAGCCAGTCATTGAGCTTCTCTAACAGTTGCTGCCGCGATGCGCAGTATTCGAGTACGAATCCCGGATCGCCAGCGCCTTGCTCCGGCGCTGGCCCGAGCATATAGACGTGCCGCTGGCCACAGCCTTCCAGCGCGATCGAATAGAGATCGCCGAACGCGTTGGTCTCGATGTCGAGCGAGACCAGCCGTAGCGGTGGCCGGTAGTCGGCGGCAGGCTTCATCTGGGCGTTGCGCAGCACGCCGTCTGCGTCGGCGTCGCCATCGAACCAGACCGGCGCGGTGATAAAGCGCTCCATCAGGTAACGCTCGGGCGGGCGGATATCGGCTTCGTAAACATCGACACCGCCCGCGCGCAGCGCACGGTCGAGCTGGATCAGTTGGCGATGCTGCTGGCAGTAGAGCCCCAGCACCGGGCGGTGCTGGAAGTCCTGCAACTGCAGCGGACGCAATGCGACGTCGCGTTCGCCTTGCAACAGGGCCTCGGCGACAGCGCGTTGCGCTTCCGGAATAAACGCCGTGGAGGTCTGGTATGGCAGCCGCAGCCGGCGCGGTCCGTCGTCGGTGGCGAGCCAGAACTCGACCTCCGTGCCGGCGGGGGTATCGCGCCAATGTCGGGTCAGGATAAAACCCTGCTGAAGTGCCACGCTGGAAAACCTTGAAGATATATATCTGGCGTGGATTCTAGCGGAGTCGTGGCGGCCCGTTCCTACACTGGCGTCTTCAGCAAGGCGCCCTGGAACACCACCGGTCCGGTGGGACCCGCGGGATCTGGCGATCCGCCCGGCGGCTCCACGCTGACCGCCAGCGCTGGCACGTTGGCAGGCAGCGCTTCCAGCGGCAGGCGTATTTCGCGCGCCCGGCCAATCACACCAAGGGAGCGTGGCTTGCCGCCCTCCGGCAATGCCCACAGTTGCAGCACCTGCTGGTCGGTCAGAGCGAGATTGTCGAGCCGCCGGACTACCAGCGCGCGGCCCCTGGCATCCCAACTGACCAGCATCGCCGGCTGGGCTTGTTGCGATTGAAGTACGGCGACCACTACGCCGGCAGACGGCGCCTGTGTTTGCCAGCGGCCCAGCGTGCCAACCACCGCAAGCACCGCCACGGCTGCAAATGCCGCCGTGGAGGCCCGCCAGAACGCCGGCGATTGCCACCAGCGCCACCACCCGCCGCTCCGCGCGGGCCGGTTGCTGGCGGGCGCGTCCTCGTCGGTCTTCCATCCCAGCCTGCGTTCGATACCGCACCAGACCGCTTCCACGGGAACGGCCGGCGCATGCAGTTCCGCCACGCCTGCCAGGCGGCTTTGCCAATGGCTGATGGCCGCGTGGACCGCTGGTTCGTGCCGTGCCATCTGTTCCATGCGGCGCCGGGCGCCGCCGCGCAGCACGCCCAGCGCATACTGCGCGGCCATGCGATCAAGCAGGTCGGGGTGGCGCGCGAGGTTCATGGGGCGGCCTCCAGGCAGGCGCGCAGGCGTTCCAGTCCGCGCCGGATCCACGATTTGACGGTGCCCAGCGGCGTGTGCATGCGTTCGGAAAGCTCCGAGTGGCTAAGGTCCTGCAGGTAAGCCAGCACGATGGCTTCGCGCTGGCCGTGTTCCAGGCGCTGCAGGCAGCGGTTCAGTGCGCGGGCCTGCTGGCTGGCCTGGGCCAGGTCGGCGGGGCCGGCACCGGTATCCGCCAGCTCGGCTTCCGGGGCGTCATCGAGTGGCGTGGCACTGGCCAGACGGGCCGTCGCGGTACGGCGCAAGGCATCGAGCGCACGGTTACGCACGATCGTCGTCATCCACGTCATCGGCGCGGCCAGTTGGGGCCGAAAGTCTCCCGCATAGTGCCAGATGCTGACAAAACTCTCCTGCACGACATCCTCCGCCAGTTCGCGCTTACCAGTAATACGCAGCGCAAGCCCAAACAGTTTCGATCCGGCGTGGTCGTAGATCGCGCGCAAGGCCTGCCGATCGCCAATCGCCACGCGCGCGAGCAACGCTTCGAGCGCGTCGGGATCGTCCGGTAGCGGTGAGGGCAGGGCCACTTGCGGCTCCGTGCAAAGGTGGTTGCCAGATTATAGGCGGGGCCCTGCATCCAGCGAGCGGGGCGCTGCGTATATGCAGGTGACGCGGACAGGAATGCCGCGTGGATCCAACGCCCATCAAAAGGAGGATTCCCCATGAAAAGCAAACCTGACGTGTCTCTACCGCTGGTAGGCGGCAAGAAGTCCGATGCCGAGTTGGCTCCCGACCTGATGCGCCGGGGCTGGCTCAAGGTTCCCGGCGCCTTTGCGCTGGGCTCGCTGGCCGCGATAGCGCTGGGCGAGGCCATGCCGGCCTGGGGGCAGACCCAGTCTGGCAGTACCAAAGATGACATCAATATCCTGAACACCGCGCTGGGCCTCGAATACCAGGCCATCGCCGCATATCAGGTGGGAGCCGAAAGTGGCCTGCTACAAAAACCGGTGCTGGACACCGCCGTCAAGTTCCAGACCCATCACAAGGCGCACGCGCAGGTGCTGGCCAGCACTGTGGAAAAACTCGGCGGTACGCCGGTCAAGGCAAGGTCCAGCAACGAATACAGCTTCCCGACCGCGCAGCTGAAAACGCAGGCCGATGTACTGCGCTTTGCGGCCGGACTGGAAAAGGGCGCTACCGCGGCATACCTGGGCGTGCTGCCGAATTTCCACAATCGCGATCTCAGCAAGGCAGCGGGCAGCATCCTTGGCGATGAGGCGATGCACTGGGCCATCTTGCTCAGCGCACTCGGTGAAGATCCGGTACCAGGGGCGTTTGTGGGGTGATATCGCCCGCAAACCTGTTGAAGCGGTGCGCCGGCCTGGTTGGCACGCGCACCGTTCCGGCCGCCTGACAGGAACGGGTGCGCGGCCGGTTTTTTTCCCGGGCCGAGGCCCGGTTTTTTTTCGGCGCAACGGTAGCGCTTGCGCTGCTCAGCGGTCTGCCGGGCTGGCGCGCGCCACCGCGGGGGCAGCGGCACTGGCCACTGGCGGCTGTGTCACGGTCTTCTGCGACCATCCGCCGCCGAGCGCCTTGTACAACTGTGCGCGGCTGGTCAGGCGGGCCAGCTGGATCGTGACCAGCTTCTTCTGTGCTTCATAGAGCTGGCGCTGGGCATCGAACACCGCGAAGTAGTCGTCGACGCCGTTCTTGAAACGCATCTCGGCGAGCCGACGGGTTTCGCCGACTTCCTTCTGCAGCGATGCCTGGGCGGCGGCCTGCCGGTCATAGGTGCCGCGCGCGGCCAGGCCGTCGGCCACTTCGCGGAAGGCGCCCTGGATCGTGCGCTCGTACTGGGCGACGTTGATTTCCTTGCGGACGTTGGACGAATCCAGCTGAGCCTGGTTGGCGCCGGCATTGAAGATCGGCAGCGTGACCTGCGGGGCGAACGCCCACGCCGCGCCGCCAGTGAACAGTCCTGCCAGCGTGGTGCTGGCCAGCCCGACCCCGGCGGTCAAAGAAATCTGTGGGAAAAACGCCGCGCGCGCCGCGCCGATATTGGCGTTGGCGGCCTTGAGGCGGTGCTCGGCCGCCATGATGTCGGGCCGCTGTTCCAGCAGCGCCGAAGGCAGCCCTGACGGCAGTTCGGCCACGAACGAGCTATTGTCGAAGGGCTGCGGGGCCGGCAGGTCGGCCGGCAACGGACCGCCTATCAGCAAGCCCAGTGCGTTTTCATCCTGGGCCACCTGGCGCGTGTACTGTTCCACGTCCACGCGTGCGGTTTCCACCTGTGTCCGGGTGCGATGCATGTCGATCTCGGCCATGCCGCCGGCCTTCTTGCTGCGGCTGACCATTTCGGCGGCATCCTCCTGCAACTTGAGCGTGTCCTGCGACAGCTTGAGCAACTGCTGGTCGGCCTGCCAGGTCAGGTAGGCGCTGGCAATTTCACCGACCAGGCTGATCTGGGTGCTGCGCCGGACTTCCTCGATGGCCAGGTATTGTTCCAGCGCTTCATGCTTGAGGCTGCGCACCCGCCCGAACACGTCGAGTTCGAACGCGCTGAAGCCCACGCCGGCGGTCCATGCATTGATGGTCGGATCCTGACCCGGCGGACGCAGGTCGCCGGTCAGCCGCGTGCTGCTGAAGCCGGCATTGGCGTTGATGGCCGGAAACTGCGCGGCGCGCTGGATGCGGTACTGGGCGCGCGCCTGGTCGATCGACAGGGTGGCAACGCGCAGGTCACGGTTGTTGGCCAGTCCGAGTTCGATCAGCCTGCGTAGTCGGGCATCGGTAAAGAAGTCTTGCCAGCCAAGGCTGGCTGCGGGCGCCTGGGCTTGCGTCTGGCTGGCGCCGGAATTGTTGCCGGTCCGCGCGCTGTCATAGGCGGCGCCAACCGGATATGCATTGGGCACCGGCGACGCCGGACGTTCGTAGGTTGGTTCCAGCGTACAGGCTGTCAGGGCCAGCAAGAGCAGCGGGGAGAAGAGCAGCGGGGCGGGGCGAAGCATCGTGTTGGTCTTCATATCGTGAATCAACCTGTGAAGGCACGCCGCAGCAGCTGCACGAGAGCCGTGCCAGGCAAGCCGCGATGCGCGATGTTGTGAGCCGGTTCGCTGAACAGCAGGCGGATCAGGCGGTGTCGTGCGGCGGTGTCCGGATGCAGCGCAATGCCAATCAGCTGGCCGTCCATGCGCGCCACGCGGCAAGGCACCCAGCCCAGCGGCGCGAGCCAGAAGGCGCCGACCGCGCCGGGTTCCACGGGCCCTACGCTGTGCGATTCCAGGCCCACGCCATTGCACGACAGGTCGCGTGTCACGCCGTCGATCTCGCGCGATACGCCATCCTTGCCGTAGAACTGCAGGCGCGCGGCCGCCTGGAACGGGAAACGCTCTTCCTTGCGCGGGCGCGGCAACTCGAAACAGACCAGCAGGGACGCCAGGTATAGCACCATCGACACCACGGTCCAGCCGATATTGAACGCGATGCCCGGCGCCGCGCCATCGGCGGCCACGGCGCGCCCGAGTCCGAAGGCCGACAGTACGAACAACGCGCCATAGAGCGCCGCGAACTTGCCGTGCACCGTGAGTTTCGAGCGGTCGAGCCCCTTGTTGGTAACCTTGAACGGGCGTCCGAACGGCTTGAACATGGCGCTTACGAGCGTGGCCGTAACCGCCATCGCCGCCACGATCTGCGTGACCTCGGTAAAGACCGGCATGGCGCGGCTGCCGGTGATAAAGATGCTGTAGGCCCAGTACAGCAGCAGCGCCGGCACGCCATAGGCCAGGAATTGCATCGGTTCGCCATAGAGCGTCGGTACGTTGAAGAACCAGTAGAGCAGGGGGCCTGCCAGCAGCATCAGCGTGAAGGGCCGGCTAAGCCAGTGCAGCAGGCCATGCACATAATGCAGGCGCTGGCGGAAGGTGTAGCCCCGGCCGCGCAGCGGACCGTCGGCGGTCAGCGCCACCTGGATCGTGCCCAGGCCCCAGCGGCTGCGCTGGCTGATGTATTCGGGCAGGCCCTCGGCGGACAGGCCCACGCTGAGCCGCTCATTGAGCCAGCGTGTGACGTAGCCATGCGGCATCAGCTTGTAGGTAAGATGGATGTCCTCGGTCACCGTTCCGATCGGGAAGCCACCGATATGGCCCAGCGCCGCGCGCCGCACCACGAACGAGGTACCGATGCAGAACGCGGTATCCCAGGCGTCCTTGGCCGGTTGCATCACGTCGAAGAAGGCGCGTTGTTCGTCGACCCAGCAGTCGGTCGAGCGCAGGTTGTACTGGATGGGATCGGCGTTGTAATAGAACTGCGGCGTCTGGACCACGCCCACCCGGGGATCGTCGAACAGGCCCAGCACCCGCAGCAGGATATTGCGGTTCGGCGCGAAGTCCGCATCGAGCACCATGATGTAGGGCGCACCGCCGTCTACCTGCGCGCTGTGGTGCAGCCCGTTGTTCAGGTTGCCGGCCTTGGCATGCGTGTTGTCGGGACGTGTTACGTAGTTGACGCCTACCTGCGCGCAGAAGGCCTTGAGCCAGTCGCGGCGCGTATCGTCCAGTACCCAGACACGGAAGTTCGGATAGTCGATCGCCTTGGCCGCGACGATGGTCTTTTCCAGTACATCGAGGCCCTCGTTGTACGTGGCGATAAAGATGTCCACGCCCGGCGCATGACGGTCGCCCCGCAGGCGCGCTTCGCCGGCATCGGCCTGGGCAGTGTGGTCGGTGCGCCGTGTCAGCGTGACAATCGAGATCAGCGTATAGGCAATCGTCAGCGACTCGAACCCGAAGAACACATGGGCCCAGATGCTTGGAAACTCCATGCGCCATTCGGGCAGCGTCTGCGTGAAGCGCCAGACGTAGTAGACCACCAGCAGGACTGCGGCCGCCAATCCGAACAGCCAGCGATCCGCGGCCCGGTGGCGGTCACCGCGCAGGCACAGCAGCGCGACCAGGAACGCTCCAGCATTGATTTGGACCAGCATCTGGCTGTCCAGGAAGTCGGCGAACATCGTTACTCCTTGCGTGGCTGGTCGGGCGCACCGCCAGTGGCGCTGGTCAGGGCGCTGCTTGTGGTGCCGCCGGGCTGGAACGGATTCCATCCCGTGGCGGCCAGCACCGCCCATGCGGTGGCGCCCAGGTGTGGCAGGTGGAAGTAGTAGAAATCGTCCGTCTTCGAATCGGGGCCGATCTGCAGGCCGGTACGGATGCGCGGATCTGGCGTGGCGAACAGCAGGCCCGATGGCGCGCGCTGCGCAACCAGGATTGGCCACAATGCCGTGGTATCGGCGTCGCGGCCGCTCGCGCGCAACACCAGCGCAGCCTGCCCGGTGCCTTCGGTCCAGATGCCGTCCGGGTTGGCATTGAAGCCATAGCCACCCTTGACGCCGTGCCGGTTGCGCGCCCAGTCCAGCGCGCGCTGCCAGTTGCCTGCCGACTCGGGAATGGCGATCAATGGCCAGAGCGAGGCATCGAGCGCCGACGGGATTGCGTTCAGTGTGCGGCCATCATCGCGCGTGCCAATCGCGAAGCGGCCTTCGCCCGGTTGCCACATCGACTGGACAAACTGCCGCGCGCGATCGGCACCGGTGCGCCAGCGTGGATCGCTGTCATAGCGAGACAGCCAGCGGAATGCGGCATAGGCATCGACATTGTGTTCGGTGGATTTCCAGCCTTGCCGCTGCGGCGACGGTTCGTGCGCGAAGAAGCCGCCGATAAAGGCCGCCGGCGCCTGGCTGTCGAACGTTTGCTTGTCGATCCAGCCCATCATGGTTTTGGCGTTGTCGAGGTAGCGCTGCGCACGTGTGGCTTCATAGGTTGCCAGCAATAGCAGCGCGGCCCAGGCCACGTTGCCGGTGGCCGTGCCAACCTGATAGCGGTCTTCAAACCAGCGCTGGCTCTGGTCGTCCCACCAGCCCGGCAGCGGCACCGGTCCATCGGGTACCGCACCGGCGCGATACGCATTGCGGATACGGCCGTCGTGATAATGGCGGTCACGTGTCACACCGGCCACCACGCCGTCGGCGATGCGGCGCGCGGCATCGCGCTGGCCGCAGGCGATCAACGCAATGCCGGCCAGCGCATTGTCATAGACAAAGGCCGACTCCTTCAGCGGGCCGGGCAACGCCTTGCCGCCGGGCGCCGGTTCATAGCTGGCCAGCATCACGGGGCCATTGCCGGGGATGGCCGTCACGCGTTTTGCCAGCGTCTGGCATCCCGCTTCGCCCATCTGTTCGCGCGGCTCGGCCGGCGCGGCGGACAGCGTCAGCGGCGTGGCCATCACGGTCAGCATGAGACCGGCAATCAGCCGCTTGCGCGCGGCCGGGAAACACATTCCTGAGGTATTACGCTGCACGGTAGTCTCCTTCCTGCGGGCGTTGATGGAATGACTGGACGATCGGTCGCGATCAGATCAGCCGGCGAAACCACGGTCGGTCGAGACTGACCTTGGCCCAGTGGCCCAGCGCACAGCGGTCGGTCTTGCCAGCGCCGGGCAGGTCGGGCAGCGGCTTGTCGAGTTTTGCAATCAGATAGATTTCGTTCTTCTCGATCGGCGGGAATGGCACGAAATAGCGTGCCTGGTCGCCGTCGGGCGCGCGTGGCAGGATTTCCGCGACCTTGCCGGGTAGCGGCGTGGCAACGCCATCGACCAGCACCGTGACCTTGGCGCCAGGGAGCAGGTCCTTGCTCAGGCTGCGCGGAAACACCGCGACGACGCTGGGCTGCGTGCAGTTGGTCGCGCGCATCAGCGTGGCGCCTGCCGCCACCCGGGTGCCCGGCGGGGTCAGCACGTCTTCGACGATGCCGCCCGTGTAGGCCTTGATATCAAGATTCGACACGCGGTCCAGCCGCTGCTGTTCGGTGGCGACAAGCTTGTCCACTTCCACGCCATAGTCTTCGAGCTGTTTGATTTCGGCCTGGAGCTGGACGTTGTCGGCCTTGAGCTCGTCCTGCCGCTGCGTCAGCGCACCCACCGCGCCATCGGTGTTCGAGCTATAGACCTTGCTGCGCGCCGCGGCGCTACTGTTGCGCGCACTATCCAGTTCAGCCTGGATGGCATCGCGCGAGCCGGACAACACCGTCAACTGGTTGCGCGAGGCATCGGTATAGGCCTGGCTGACCGCGCCGGCCCATTGCATGGCCTGGTTGCGATTGACGACATCCTCCTGGGCGTCGATCTGTTGCCTGGCTACGGCCAGCTTGGCCTCGATGCCCTGGATCTTCGAAGCATGCTCACGCTGCGCGGCGGACTGGTAGCGCTTGACATCGTCGCCCGTGGAAGCCAGCCGCGCCTGATTACCTTCGAGCTTGGACTTTGCGGCCTCGAGCCGCTTCTGGTTGTCGAGTTGCTTGCCGGTGAGCTCCATCAGCAGCGCGCGATCCATGTTCGGATTCTGCAGTTGCATCAACGACTCACCAGCCTTGAAGCTGGCGCCAGCCTGCACCACCTGCTTTGTCACCACGCCTTCCACCGGGGTCGTGATCAGGTTGACCGGGCTATTGACGATGGCGCGCTCCGACGAGCGTGTAAAGACGTAGGGGAACATCACGGACAGGATGACCCAGATGATGAAGCCCACCATGCCGTAGCTGGCCAGACGCGGGATGGCCTGCCAGAGCGGCCGCAGGCTCAGCGCATTGCCGCGTGGCGCCAGTGCGTCGCGGGGCGGGGGCTGCTGTGGCCGCTGCGTGGGTGGTAGCCGCGTTGGCACGGTCGGCTTTCGGTCGGAATTGTTGTCCATGCGAGCTCCCGGGTAATAGGTGTCCATCCGCGATCGCCAACGTCGATCGCGGTTACTTTTTCGCAGACAGCACGCATCCTCCGCTCGAGCGCAGAACGCTCGGTCGGTTACGCGGTGCTGACGTCCCCCAACGCTGTTATTTGCCGTTGTCCCGGGCCGGTACTACGCGCCGGAACTGGCTGAGGATCGTGTTAGCCGATCCATTGAGTTGGCGCTACGCGCCATGGAAACCCACAGCACAACATTGCACGGTTGATGCAATGCAGTGCCGAAGCGATTCAAAGTTAGACACTTTGCTCGATGCGTGCTGTAAGAACTTGTAAGGACTGAATATCGATCCACTTACATCACCGCGCGCGAACGACCGGATGTAGTAAGCCCCTGATTCAAAAGGGCTTCCGTTAATGCGAGCTTAATCTTCGGAAGGCTATTCGGTAATTTTTGCCATTGGGATCGATGGCGTCGTTCTGCGCGCAGATAAAGGCTTGGAGGGCGCGCCGGACGCGTGAATTGCGGCAGTGCAGCGTCGATGATCGAGATGAAGCGGAAGTTTGTACACGGCAGTTGCAAGGTGTGGCGAACGCATTGCGATAAGAAAACTTATCGTAATGGCATTGGAAAATAACGATACCGGTAGCCATGCGCTCCCCTCGCCCACGTCGTGGGAGAGGGGTGGGGGAGAGGGCATTGCGGTTCAAATTGCGACTTGTCCCGGCTTGAAACTCCGGCCCTCTCCCCCGGCCCCTCTCCCGCTCGCGGGAGAGGGGAACAAGACCTGAGAAACGAACAGTTGGTTACTCTTTTACGGCGCCGGTCATGCCGGACACGTAGTATTCGACGAAGAACGAATACACCACGGCCACCGGCAGCGAGCCCAGCAGCGCCCCGGCCATCAGCGCGCCCCAGTGGTACACATCGCCTTCCACCAGTTCGGTAACGATGCCCACCGGCACTGTCTTGACCTCCGATGACGAGATGAATGTCAGCGCATAGATAAACTCGTTCCACGACAGCGTGAACGCGAAGATCCCTGCTGAAATCAGGCCCGGCACGGCCAGGGGCAGGATGATCTTGACCAGGATTTCCCAGCGGGTAGCGCCGTCGATCAGTGCGCATTCCTCGAGTTCATACGGGATCGAGCGGAAATAGCCCATCAAGAGCCAGGTGCAGAACGGAATCAGGAAGGTGGGGTAGGTCAGGATCAACGCCCAGCGCGTATCGAACAGGCCAAGCTGGAACACGATCGACGCCAGCGGGATAAACAGGATCGACGGCGGGATCAGGTAGGCCAGGAAGATCGCCAGGCCAACCGGCTTCGCGCCCTGGAAGCGCAGGCGCTCGATCGCATACGCAGCCAGCACGCTCGCCGCCAGCGACGCGAATGTGGAGACCGTCGAGACAATGACCGTGTTGAGCAGCCACGCAGGGTAGGGCGTGTTGAATAGCAGCTTCTTGAAGTGTGCCAGGGTAGGCGCCATCACCACGAACGGATTGGCGGTCTGCATCAGCAGTTCGCCATCGGGCTTGAATGCCGTGATGCCCATCCAGTAGAACGGAAACAGCAGCACGAAGATAAAGACGCCCAGTGGGATATAGATGGTGATCCAGCGACGCGGCATCGACTGCAGGTAGTCCATCCCCTGTTGTTCATTGTCGGCCGCGTTCGGGTTCGAGGTCGCTTTGGCTCTCACTTGTCGCCTCCCTGTTGCCAGGCGCGTCGCTGCAGCCCGAAGTAGGAAAACAGGATTGCCGCCAGCAGGAACGGCACCATCATGGTGGCCAGCGCCGCGCCTTCGCCCAACGATCCGCCGGGGATCGCGCGCTGGAACGACAGGGTGGCCATCAGGTGCGTGGCATTGAGCGGTCCGCCGCGCGTCAGCACATAGATCAGCTGGAAGTCGGTGAACGTGAACAGCACCGAGAACGTCATCACCACGGCGATGATTGGCGTCAGCAGCGGCAATGTGACATAGCGAAACTGCTGCCAGGGCGTGACGCCGTCGATCGACGCCGCTTCGTAAAGCGTTGGCGAGATCGTCTGCAGGCCGGCCAGCAGCGAAATGGCGACAAACGGAATACCGCGCCATACATTGGCCGCGATAGTGGAAAACCGCGCCAGCCACGGGTCGCCAAGGAAATCGATATAGCGATCGATCAGGCCAAGCTTGACCAGCGTCCAGCTGATGACCGAAAACTGCGCGTCATAGATCCACCAGAAGGCCAGTGCCGACAAGGCCGTGGGGACGATCCACGGCAACAGCACCACCGCGCGGAAAAACGACTTGAACGGCAGGTTCTTGTTGAGCAGCAGCGCCAGCCAGAGCCCCAGCGCGAACTTGAGCACGCTGGCGATCACCGTGTAGAAGATCGTGTTGAACAGCGCCAGTTGCGTCAGCGAATCGCCGGCCAGGTAGCTGTAGTTGGACATGCCGATCCATTCACCGGCGCGGCCGATCTTGGCATCGGTGAAGCCCAGCCAGACGCCAAGCCCAAGCGGGTACGTCAGGAAAACCAGCAGCAACAGTGCGGTGGGCAGCATGAATAGCAACCCCAGCGCATGACGGTTGTTTGACAGGCGGGACAGCATGGTGCTCCTTGGCTACCGCTGCGGCGCAGGCCGCAGCGGATAACGGGACGACTAGGCCTTGTAGTAACGCTCGGCGCGCTGTGCCGCGCGTGCGGCGGCTTCCTTGGGTGTCTTCGAGCCGCTGGCCGCCTCGGCTACCATGTCGAGCACGATATAGTCGGCCATCGATGCCGCCGAGGCCGTACCCAAGGGCCCGGCGTGGCCGTTGTCGAGCATCAGCGACGCCGCATCGCGGTACACGGTGTGCTTGGGATCGGCGGTCCAGATCGGATTGGCCTCATAGGCCTTGAGCGGCTGGCTCACGTAGCCGATGGCGGCCTCCATCCACGGGTTGTACTGTTCCGGCTCCATCATGAACTGCAGGTAGGCCTTGGCCGCATTCGGGAACTTGCAGTACTTGAACACCATCATCTGGGTGATCTGCATCAGCTCGGTAGGCTTGCCGGTCTTGCCGATCGGGAAGTGGGCGTGCTGGATGTCCTGCGCCATCTCCTGCAGCTTCGGCTCCTTTGAATTCTTGGCCGCGTAATAAACCGAAATGCCGTTGGCGGTCAGGCTGACCTGCCCATCAAGGAAGGCCTTGTTGTTCGACGGGTCCTGCCATGACAGCGTACCCGGCACGAACGTGGCATAAAGCTGCTTGGCATATTCCAGTGCCGCCCAGGTCTCGGGCGAATTGACCACCACCTTGCCCTTGGCGTCAACCAGCATGCCGCCGTGCGACCAGAGCAGCCAGTGCGCCCAGTTATTGCCATCGCCCACGGCCTTGCCCAGTGCAAAGCCACACGGGGTGTTCTTGGCTTTCAAGGCCTGGCACAGCTTCAGGAAGCCCGGCAGATCCTTGGGGATGGTGTCGAAGCCGGCAGCCTTGACGTGGCTCTCGCGATAGACCAGTGCGTTGCCGACCACGCCGAGCGGCAGTGCGATCCATTTGCCGTTATGGATGCCGTATTTCTTGCACACGTCGTACCAGCCGCCATGCTTGCCGGCAAGGTAGTTGGCAACGTCGGACACGTCGACGAGTTTGTCGGGGTATTGCTGCGGGTCATCGAACCAGCCCAGCACGATGTCCGGTCCGGTGCCGACGCTGGCGGCGACGGCCGCCTTGGGGCGTACGTCTTCCCAGCCTTCATTGTCGACGCGCACCTCCACCCCGGTCAGTTCCGAAAACTTCTTGGTGTTGGCGGTCCACAGGTCTTCGTCGCCTTGCACGAACCGTTTCCAGCGCAGCACGCGCAGCTTGGCACCGGCCTCGGGCTTGTATTGCAGCGCCGTGGCGGCAAACGCATTGCTGCCCAGCGCCGTGGTGGCAGCCACTGCTGCCGTGGATACCAGGAAATCGCGTCTTGTAAAGTTGTTGTGCTCGCTCATCGCTTTGTCTCCTCCATCGTCAGGGGTGGTGCCGCCGTGCTGGTGTTGCTTTAAGTTATTGTCTTGGGAGTGCCTGTCCCGATTCGGCATCGAACAGGTGGGTGTGCTGGTGATCGGGCACCAGGTGCAACGCCTGGCCTGCCGCAAAGTCGTGACGCTCCCGAAACACCGAGATGAACTCGGTTTCGCCAAAGCGCGAATACACCTCGGTATTGGCGCCGGTGGGCTCCACTACCGAGACCACGGTCGGAAACCCCTGGCCCGCCGCGCCGAAGCCCAGGTGCTCGGGCCGCACGCCATAGACTACGCGCTGGCCGTCCGCGCCGGCGCCTGCCGCCAGCCGGGCTGGCGGTGACAGGCGCGTGCCATCCGCGAATTCGACCTTGGCTTCGCCGTTCTGGCGGCGCAGCACGCCGGGGATGAAGTTCATCGCCGGTGAGCCGATAAAGCCGGCCACGAACAGGTTGTCGGGATGGTCATACAGTGCGAGCGGCCGGCCACGCTGTTCCACCCGGCCGTCGCGCATGACCACGATCTGGTCGGCCATGGTCATGGCTTCGATCTGGTCGTGCGTGACATAGACCGAGGTGGTGCGCAGGCGCTGGTGCAGTTCCTTGATCTCGGCGCGCATCTGCACGCGCAGCTTTGCATCGAGATTCGACAGCGGCTCGTCGAACAGGAAGACCTGTGGATCACGCACGATGGCACGCCCCATGGCCACGCGCTGGCGCTGGCCGCCGGACAACTGGCGCGGATAGCGGTCCAGCAACTGGCCCAGCCCGAGAATGCCCGAGGCCTTGTCCACCTTCTGCTTGATGGTCTCCTTCGGCATGCCGGCAAGCTTCAGCGAGAACGCCATATTGTCGTAGACCGACATATGCGGATAGAGCGCATAGTTCTGGAACACCATGGCGATATCGCGTTCCTTGGGCGGCAAGCGGTTGACCACGCGTTCACCAATCGAGATCTCGCCGGCCGTGATTTCCTCGAGGCCGGCAAGCATGCGCAGCAGCGTCGATTTACCGCAGCCGGATGGACCCACGAGCACCGTGAACTGCCCATCCGCAATATCGATGCTGACCCCGCGAATCACCTGCGTGCCGCCAAACTGCTTCTCCACTTCGCGAATCTGTACCGATGCCATGCGTCGCGTCTCCTTTGGTTTCGCGCTGCGCCACTAGTGGTTGTCTTTCGGCACGCCGGCGCCGCTTTTGCCGACCAGGAAATCGAGGTCGGCACCGCGGTTGGCCTGCTGCACATGCTCGAAATAAAGCTTGGTCCAGCCGCGCGCCATCGGCGCTTCCGGCGGCTGCCATGCCGCGCGGCGGCGTGCCAGTTCCTCGTCGGAGACCTGCAGGTGGAGCTTGCGCGCCTCGACATCGAGTTCCACCATGTCGCCATCCTGAACCAGCGCCAGCGGCCCGCCGGCAGCGGCTTCCGGGGCCACGTGCAGCACCACGGTGCCGTAGGCGGTGCCACTCATGCGCGCGTCGGAGATGCGCACCATGTCGGTAATGCCCTGGCGCAGCAGCTTGGGCGGCAGCGGCATGTTGCCGGCCTCGGCCATGCCCGGATAACCGCGCGGGCCGCAATTCTTCAACACCAGCACACAGCTTTCGTCGACATCGAGCGACTCGTCGTCGAGCCGCTCGTGCATGTGTTCGCTGTTCTCGAACACCACCGCGCGCCCGGTATGTTTGAGCAGTGAAGGAGTTGCGGCGGAAGGCTTGATCACCGCGCCGTCGGGGCACAGGTTGCCGCGCAGCACGGCAATGCCTGCATGCGGCTTGAACGGAGCATCGAAAGCATGGATGACCTCGCGGTTCCAGTTCGGCGCGTTCTGGCAGTTGTCCCACAGCGTCTTGCCATTGACCGTCAACGCGTCACGCGCCAGCAGCGGCCCGAGCTCGCGGATCACCGCAGGCAAGCCGCCCGCGTAATAGAAGTCTTCCATCAGATGACGGCCCGACGGTTGCAGGTCGAGCAGGCAGGGCAGCGCGTGGCCGAGCTTGTCGAAGTCATCGAGGTCCAGTTCCACGCCGATGCGTCCCGCAATGGCCAACAGGTGGATCACCGCATTGGTCGAGCCGCCGATTGCCGCGTTGACCTTGATCGCATTCTCGAAAGCCTGGCGGGTCAGGACCTTCGACATGACGAGGTTGTCCTTGACCATTTGCACGATGCGCCGCCCCGAGGCGCGGGCCAGAATATTGCGCCGGCCGTCCACCGCGGGGATGGCCGCGTTGCCAGGCAAGGCCATGCCGAGCGATTCGACCATGCAGGCCATGGTGGACGCCGTGCCCATCGTCATGCAATGGCCGTGCGACCGGTGCATGCAGCTTTCGGCTTCAAAGAAGTCTTCCTGCGACATATGGCCGGCACGGACTTCCTCCGACATCTTCCAGACGTCGGTGCCCGAGCCCAGTTCCTGGCCGCGAAACTTGCCGCTCAGCATTGGCCCGCCGGAGATGCCGATGGTTGGCAGGTCGCACGATGCGGCGCCCATCATCAACGCCGGCGTGGTCTTGTCGCAGCCCATCAGCAGCACCACGCCATCGATCGGATTGCCGCGGATCGACTCCTCGACGTCCATGCTGGCCAGGTTGCGGAACAACATGGCGGTAGGGCGTAGCAGGGTTTCCCCTAGGGACATCACCGGGAATTCAAGTGGAAAGCCGCCAGCTTCCCAGACACCGGTCTTTACCTGCTCGGCCAGCGTGCGGAAATGGGAATTGCAGGGTGTCAGTTCAGAGTAGGTATTGCAGATGCCGATAACCGGGCGACCGTCGAACTGGTCATGGGGAATGCCACGATTCTTCAGCCATGAGCGATAGATAAAGCCGTCGCGATCGAGCCGGCCAAACCATGCCTGGCTGCGGAGTCGCGGCCGACTCGATGCATCGTTGTCGTCGTTCACTCGGGTCTCCTGCGTTCTGCTTTTATAGGGGATGCAGATCCGGATGCCCGCGACCACACTGCCGCGCCGCACGCATGCCGAGTCAACGCAGTCTAGGACAGGCCTCCGAACAGGTAAACTGGTATTACCAATATCGAGTACTAACCCGTATGCCGATCCAATCCATCGAGCCCCAGCGCCTTTACCGGCAAATCAGCCAACAGTTACGCGCCCTGATCCTGGCCGGGGAGTTCCCGGCGGGCTCGCGGTTGCCGGCCGAGCGCGATCTGGCCGTGCAACTGGGCGTGAGCCGCCCGTCCTTGCGCGAAGCGCTGATCGCGCTGGAGGTGGAGGGCTATATCGAAGTCCGGATGGGGTCGGGCGTCTATGTATGCGAGCGCCCGTCCGACCCTGCTCTTGGCCAGGACCTGTCGGGGGAAGAGGGGCCGCTGGAGGTGATCCGGGCGCGTTCGGTGGTCGAGGGTGAGGTTGCCGCGCAGGCCGCCACGCATGGTTCGGATGCCCAGTTCGATGCCATCGGGGACGCCATCGAGCAAATGGTTGCGGACGCCCGCACCGGTATCAAGCCGCTGGCGGCCGACCGCCTGTTTCACGTGCGCATTGCCGAAGCTACCGGCAATGCAGTGCTGGCCAGCGTGGTCGGTCGAATGTTCGACTTGCGCATGGGCCCATTGTTCGACCAGTTGCATAGCCATTTCGAAACGCCGGAGGTATGGGCGCAGGCCATCGAAGAGCATCGGGCCGTGCTGGCGGCGCTACGCAGCAGGGATGCCGCGCAAGCCAGGGCGCTGATGCACCGGCATATGGATATCGCCTATCGCC
This sequence comes from Cupriavidus sp., assembly GCF_057315035.1. Classification (NCBI taxonomy): domain Bacteria; kingdom Pseudomonadati; phylum Pseudomonadota; class Betaproteobacteria; order Burkholderiales; family Burkholderiaceae; genus Cupriavidus; species Cupriavidus sp. The sequence continues at coordinate 136,900 of NZ_DBHKYV010000018.1, forward strand.
GGCTGACTTCGAGCCTGACGCTAACCCCGGACCCGGACGGGGCATAGACGCGCTTGGCGACGCGCGTCAACGTTGACGTACGCAGCAAGGTCCTCGCCCGCTTTCCTCAAAACTTCAGCCCAGGCGCCTGCCGACGCTTGCCGGTAGAGCCGCACGGTCGGGTACCAGACGCTGTCGGCCCGGTCCAGCAACCAGCGCCAGTCGGGCACCTGGGGTAGCAGCACCCAGGTGTTCTTGCCCAGTGCGGCAGCCAGGTGGGCCACGCTGGTATCCACGCTGATCACGACGTCCATCAGCTCGCAAAGCGCCGCGGTGTCGCTGAAGTCCGCAAGGCTCGAACCGAAATACCGGACCTCGGGATGCGCGGCAAGCACCGCGTGGTCCGCATCGCGCAATTCCTTTTGCAGCAGCACATACTCGAAGCCCTGCGGCAATTCCCGCAACAGGTCGGCAAGCGGAATGCTGCGCTGCAAATCGTTGCTGTGTTGCGGATTGCCGCTTGCCACCAGACCTACCCGAGGCCGCGCAGCATCGCCAAGGCGGGCTTGCCATTGGCTGACCTTGTTGGCGTCGCTAAGCAGGTATGCCGGTGCGGCGGGCACGGTGGCCAATCGCGTGCGGAACGCCAATGGCAGGCTCAGCAACGTGCAGTGGTAGTCGAAGTCGGGCAGGGGGGCGCCGGCAGCCACAACCTGGGCAACGCCGTTGACGGTGCCCAGCAAGCCGACCAGCGACCTGGCGACTTCCAGTATGACCTGGGCTCCGAGGTGCGCCACCATGGTGGCATACCTGCAGAATTGAATGGCGTCGCCAAGGCCCTGGTCATGATGCAGCAGGATGGTCTTGCCGCGCAGCGATTGGTCGCCGCGCCAGGCCGGCTGCTTGAAAGCACGCCGGGGTGCCAGGAAAGCTGCGGTCTGCCAGCGCGATTCGTACAGTTCCCAGCCTTGTTCCAGATCACCGGCAAGCAACAGCGCCAGCGACTTGTTCCATTGGGCATCGGCATACCCTGGCCGAAGCCGAATGGCTTCACTAAAGCTGGCTATCGCTGCGTCGATTCGCGCGAGTCTCTTTAGCGCAATACCTCGGTTGTAGTGAGTTTCCGCACAATCAGGCTTGATGGACAGGGCGTTGTCATAGTCGGCAAGCGCCGCATCGCATTGCCCGGCGGCACTCAATGCGTTGGCGCGATTGCTGTAGGCCTCGGCATGTGTGGGATTGAGGGACAGGGCGCGGTCGTAGCTGACAATTGCCGCGCCGGGTTGGCCAAGTACCTGCAGCGCATTGCCGCGGTTGTAGTAGGCCTGCGCATACGCGCCATCGAGCGCAATGGCCCTGTCGTAGCTGGCGACAGCCGCCTCGTGGCGGCCAAGGTCTTGCAGCGCAACACCGCGATTGTAGTAAGCCTCGGCGTAGTCGGGCTTGATGGCGATAGCGTTGTCGTAGCTGTCCAGGGCCGGTTCGATGCGGCCCAGTTCCCTCAGCACATTGCCCCGGTTGCTGTGAAACGATTCGTCGCCCGGAAATGCGGCAATCGCGCGTTCGATCAGCGTGAGGGCAAGCGGGTAATTTTTCGCATGGGCGGCGAGAATGCCGAGCAGGTTCAGGCAGTCAGGGTGATTCGGCTCGGACTCGAGGATGCTTGCGTAAATGGCACCCGCCTGCGCCAGTTTTCCTTGCTGATGCAAGGCGATCGCGTCTTGCAGTGACTGGTTTGGCGACTTCTTTGGCGGCATTTGTACAGGTAGCGAGGCAGGAAACGGGTGCCGCATGGAACTGGATAGGGCATCTCCGGTCGGTGACTATACAACCACAGTTGTCCTAAAGTGGAGATACCGTACCAGACATCCGTTGCAGGAGGCATCATGTGTCGCTGGTCGGCCTATTCAGGCCGTTCTGTTCCGATGGAAGCCGTGCTGTTCCAGCCGGAGCACTCGTTGATCGATCAAAGCCTGAATTCCCGGCTCGGTCATACCACTACAAATGGAGACGGCTTCGGGGTTGGCTGGTATGGACGCCACTCCGAACTGCCATTCCGCTACCGTTGCCTTCACCCGGCATGGAGCGATACCAATCTGCGCGAAGCGGCCCGGGCGGTGAGGGCACCGCTGTTCGTCGCCCATGTACGGGCAGCCACCGGTACACCGACCCAGGAAACCAACTGCCATCCGTTCAGGTTTGGCCGCTGGCTGTTTGTTCACAATGGGCTGATCCGTGACTATCCGCTGGTGCGGCGCGAGCTGATGATGGCCGTGGCCCCGCATCTGTTCCGCTGGATCGAAGGCTCGACCGACTCCGAGATCATGTTCTTCCTCGCGCTCACCTTCGGGCTCGAACGGGATCCGCGTGGCGCACTGGAGCAAATGGCCGGCCTGATCGAGGAAGTCGGGCACCGCAACGATATCGAGTTCCCGTTGAACATGACCGTGTGCGTCACCGACGGGCAGCAGGTGGTAGCGGTGCGCTATTCGAGCGAAGCCGAGTCGCGATCGTTATTCCACAGCACTTCGTTCCGGCAGTTGCGCGCACTGTATCCCGAGGATCCGCGCATTATCGCGGCCGGAGACGACGCGTTCCTGGTGTTGTCGGAGCCGTTGATCGACGTGCAAGGTGTCTGGGAGGAAATTCCCGAGGCCACCATTCTGGTGGCCCGGGGCGGCAATATCGAGCACCAGCGCTTTACGCCGCGCTTGCCCGAGGCGCCGGTCTAGGCATGCATCGGGAAACTTGCGTGCGCGCGGTCCGTCCAATGCTGCATCGAACACCCCAATGAAAGGATTCGGGACAACTTCATGCGGCGACACATTCTATGCGCGATAAGCGCGATTGGCGCGATTGGCGCAGTCTTCCTGCTTGGCGCGATCACAGGCTGCGCCACGCCAACCGACTCAGGCAACCGGGAATCCGGCATCACGATGTACGGCACCGTGGATGCCGGGGTAAGCGTGACACGGGACCGGTAATCGACAGCGCACAATAATAGTGCCTCATCAGGCACTTAATATTTGGGGACATTGCTAAAACATTAATATCGGTTGCAGAACAATCTAATTCCGGTTTGCACCGCAAGTGTCCAGAATCGAAAGCTCCCAGTACCAGTGTCGGGCCGCCTTGACCTGCTGCTGGCACGCCCATTCCAGGGGAGTCTTCCATGACACGCATAGCAGTTCTGACCTTGCTTGCAGTTTCTCTGGCGGCGTGCAGCAGTGCGCCACCGAAAACCGCTTCCACGCCTGCGGCGCCGCCGCCTTCCGCGCAGGCCAGTACGGCCCCACCACCGGCCAGCAGTGCCCCACCTCCAGCCAACGCCGTGGATCCGGCCGCCGTGCAGGCATTGCGCGACATGGGCACCTACCTGCAAACGCTCAAGCAGTTTGAAGTGGAGGTGGCGCTATCGGGCGAACGCGTGCTGACCGACGGGCAGAAGCTGCTCCACACGGCCTACGCGAAGATCGACGTGCAACGGCCCAATAAAATGCGGGCGCAGATGCGCAGCGCGCGCTCGGTGCGTGACCTGATGTACGACGGCAAGACCGTGGTGCTCTACATGCCTGAGCAGAAGTACTACTCCAAGGCACCGTTCAGCGACAACTTGTCTGAACTCGTAGGTCGGCTCAGGGAACGGTTCGGCATCGAACTGCCGATGGCGGACCTGTTTCTGTGGGGCACGCCACAGGCGCCGCTCGACGGCATGAGCTCGGCGATGAACGCGGGCCAGGATATCGTCGACAACACGCTCTGCGATCACTATGCGTTCCGCCAGGGCGATATCGACTGGCAGATCTGGATTGCCACCGGACCACGGCCGCTGCCGCGCAAGCTCGTCATTACCAATCGCGCCGATGAGGCGCGCCCGCAGTCGGTAACGACGATCCGGTGGAACCCGAATCCGCGGATGACCGAATCGCTGTTCACATTCACGCCGCCCCAAGGGGCCAAAGCGGCTGAGTTCGTACCGCTGAAGAACCGCTAATGGAGGCCGCCATGAGACATGCTATGGGAAAGGGCTTTGCCCTGTGGATGGTCGCCGTGGTCACTGTGGCCACTATGTACATGCCTGTCGTTGACGCGCGCCCCGGTGGCGGGGGTGGCGGAGGGCACGGAGGCGGCAACCGGGCGGCAGCGCACGCTGGTGGTGC
>NZ_DBHKYV010000019.1:0-140185 GCF_057315035.1 Cupriavidus sp.
TAACCGGACGCAGTGCGTAAGTCAGGAAAAAACCCGCGAATTCGCGGGTTTTTTCTTTTTTGGGAGTGTTCGAATCGTCGTTGGTTTGCTCCCCTCTCCCGCGCGCGGGAGAGGGGCCGGGGGAGAGGGTATGAGGTTCTGCTTGCCGACTCTCGCAATTTGAACCGCTGGCCCTCTCCCCCAACCCCTCTCCCGCATGGCGGGAGAGGGGAGCAAACCAGGGGAGACCAACCACAACCGCGCTAAAATAAACGATTCGCCCATCGAGGCGTGTCCAACAGCGCGCTTGTTCCGCGCGCAACCCATCATGACCAAACGCGCAATCGTCCTGCTTTCCGGCGGCCTTGACTCCGCCACTGTCCTTGCCATGGCCAATGCGGCCGGGTATGAAACCTATGCCTTGTCGATGCGCTACGGCCAGCGGCATTCGTCCGAACTGGATGCCGCAGCGAAAGTGGCCGCCGCGCTGGGTGCCAAGCGCCACGAAATCATCGACCTGGATTTGCGACGCTTTGGCGGCTCGGCGCTGACCGACGACGCGCTCGACGTGCCTACCGATGGCGCCACCGGCGGCATCCCCATTACTTATGTACCCGCACGCAATACGATCATGCTGTCGCTGGCATTGGGCTGGGCCGAGGCGATCGGTGGTCGCGACCTGTTCTTCGGGGCCAACGCCGTCGACTATTCCGGTTATCCCGATTGCCGCCCCGAGTACGTGTCGGCCTATGAGACGCTGGCCAACCTGGCAACCAAGGCGGGCGTTGAAGGTGACCGTTTTCACGTGCATGCACCGATCATCGACATGACCAAGGCCGAGATCATCCGTGCCGGCATCAGGCTCGGGGTCGACTATGGCCTGACCGTGTCGTGCTACAAGGCCGACGATGAAGGTCGCGCATGCGGGGTTTGCGATTCGTGCCGTATTCGCAAGACAGGTTTTGAAGCAGCTGGCGTGGCCGACCCCACGCGCTACCAGTCGGCTGCATAAAGCAGCAAGCACGGAAGCGGGGCGCCGCCCACGAGCGCCTCCTTCCAAGAGAAGAAATACAAGTCCACGAGCCCCCGGTCCAACATGCCTGACATCGATATCCCCGCGCTGACGCACACCGTATTGCTGAGCACCTTCGTCCTGACCTTCCTGTTTGGCGCCGTGCTGCAACGTACGCACTTCTGCACGATGGGCGCCATCTCGGACATCGTCAATATTGGCGACTGGAGCCGCATGCGCATGTGGATCATGGCCATCGGCGTGGCGATGATCGGTACCGGTGTATTGGCGTGGGCTGGACTGATCGATCCGACCAAGACGATCTATACGTCGGCGCGCCTGGGCTGGTTGTCGGCAGCCGTGGGTGGGCTGATGTTCGGTTTCGGCATGGTGCTGGCATCGGGTTGCGGCAGCAAGACGCTGGTGCGTATCGGCGCCGGCAACCTCAAGTCGCTCGTGGTGTTCGTGTTTCTCGGCTTGTCGGCCTATATGACGTTGCGCGGCCTGTTCGGCGTGGTGCGCGTGAATACGGTCGATGCGGTGGCGGTGACGCTGCCGTCGACGCAGGACCTGCCGTCGCTGGTGGCGCAAACCACCGGCATGGCGCGCGGCACGCTGCAGCTGGTGCTTGGCGTGGTGATCGGCGCGGTGCTCGTGATCTGGGCGCTGATCGGCAACGGCTTCCGCACGTTCGACAACCTGCTCGGTGGCCTGGCCGTGGGCCTGATCATCGTGGGCATGTGGTACGTATCGGGTCATCTGGGCTATGTGTCCGAGGATCCGAATACGCTTGAAGAACTGTTCGTGGCCAGCAATAGTGGACGCATGGAAAGCCTGAGCTTCGTGGCCCCGTATGCGTACACCCTCGACTGGCTGATGATGTTCAGCGACAAGAGCAAGGTGCTGACGATCGGCATCGTCAGCGTGATTGGCGTGATTGCCGGTGCAGCCGGCTATGCGCTGGTGTCGCGCACGTTCCGCTGGGAAGGCTTCGGCAATGCCGAGGACGTGGCCAATCACATGGTCGGCGGCATCCTGATGGGCGCCGGCGGCGTGACGGCGCTGGGCTGCACGATCGGGCAGGGCCTCTCCGGCGTATCGACGCTGGCGGTCGGCTCGTTCATCGTGTTCGCCACGATCCTGGTCGGCGCGATCCTCGCTTTCAAATACCAGATGTGGCGTCTGGAGCGTATGGCCTGAGCCGTCCGACTCACGTTGGAAACTTGACAGTCCATAGGGTGCTCCCTATAATCGCGGATTCAGTTTTTCCGGGTCGTTAGCTCAGTCGGTAGAGCAGCGGACTTTTAATCCGTTGGTCGCGTGTTCGAGTCACGCACGACCCACCAGCATTCCCAGAAGGGCCTGTGGCGAAAGTCACAGGCCCTTTTGTTTTCTGTACCTTCCTGTGCGCTTGCCCGTTCCATGCGCAAGCGCACACAACGCCGTCTGCAATCCGCGGCTCCGCTGCCTAGAATAAAAATCCCCATCCCTGCGGAGGCCGATGAGCAGACTTCATGCGCCGGCTTGCGGGCCGTCTGGCCCTGCTTTTCGCCCTGGTTCTGCTTGGCGCCGATGCGGCATGGGCGTCCGATATTGCCTGTCCGCTGTCGTACCAGACTCACTCGCGTAACGATCTCCGTGTGCCCGGCAGGAAACTGATCTGCGAATACGCGATGCTGAACCACGCGTACGAGGCAATTCATGCCGACCAGCAGCGCAGGCTGCGCGCCGGTACCTTGCGACGCAATGATCTGCAGGCATGGCGCAGGAAGCGCGATGCCTGCGGGACGGTCAAGTGTGTCGATGCGGTGTTCGCGGAATGGAATCGGACTGCGTCCGCCCAGGTGGCGCGAGGCGCGCCACCTGCAAAGATGGTGAAGGTGCCCGATGACAAGGTTTCGAAGGGCGCGGGGCCTAGCCCGCCCGTGCCGCCGGCTTGGATGGCGCCGGTAGTCGTCCAGTCCACGATCGAGCCGCGCGTGGTTACGCTGCGTGAATCGCTGCCGCCGCTGCCGTTGGCTGCGCGCCGCAGCTACGACCAGCGGGCTGTGCAGCCGCATCGCCCCTTGTTGCCATGGGGCGTGTGGCTGGGCGCATTGCTGATGGCGATGGGCGCGCTTGGCTGGTTCGTGGTTCGCAGGCGGCCGATGTACTACCGCGCCGTGGCACTCACTACGCTTGCGTGGCTGCAAAGGCTGCCAATGCTGATGGTTATCCTCGGTGGACTGGCCTTTCTCAACGGCTTGTTGCTGTTGATTCTGCTAGGCAGTTGAATGCTGTTTCTACCCGGTTCCAAATAACCAGTCTGAGTTAGAGACACCCCGTAATGCGTCGTTGACAATGCAACCGGATGCGGTCTGCCAGTACGTGGGCGGCCGTGGTGCATTCATCGACAAGTGCCGGGCCATGACCCGGCGCGGGAAGCCTCATATGCAGCATGCTGGTGGTGGAGGAAGCCTGCCGGCCAATGAGCACGTACTGCGTGTTGTCTGGCCGTTCGTCCCGGTGGTACTGGCGTTGGCATTGTTGTGCGTTGCCAGCGTGGACGTGCTGTCCGCCGCGCGCGGCTTCGTTGCGGGCGAGAGTCTCTGGACCAAGGGGCAGAAGGCCGCGGTCCTGCATCTGCTGCGCTACGCCGAAAGCCGGCGCGAGGACGACTACCAGGCCTATCTTGCCGCGATCGCCGTACCGCTCGGTGATCATCAGGCGCGTCTCGAACTGGAAAAACCCGATTTCGATCGAGCGCACGCCGTGAATGGATTCCTGGTTGGCGGCAATCATCGTGACGATATCCCGGGCATGATTCGCCTCTACCGGTACTTCCGCAATGTGCCCGAGATCGATGAAGCGATCTCGGTCTGGGCTGCGGCCGATGTGGAAATCAGGCGGCTCGAAATCATGGCGCGGCGCCTGCGCGAACGCGCCAGTGAACCGGCTTGCGATGCCGCCTGCGTAGCGCCGCTGCAGCGCGACATTGCCGATATCGATGCATTGCTGACGCCGATGGAAGAAGCGTTTTCCAATGCCTTGGGCAAGGCATCGCGACGGGTGCGTGCGGTGTTGATGTGGTGCGTGGCGGCCGCCACGCTGTTGATGCTGGTGTGCGCCACATGGCTGTCGAAGCGGACCACACGCAAGCAGCGCGAGCTCAGGCAGGCGCTGGCGGTCAGCGAGGAACGCCTGCAACTGGCGGTGGCCGGCAGTAGCGATGGGCTGTGGGACTGGCATCCGCATCGTGGCGAACTCTACTTCTCGCCGCGCTGTGCCGAGATGCTCGGCTATGGCGCGCGTGAGCTGCCATACGCGCGCGAGACCTTGCTGGCATTGATGCATCCGGCCGATGTGGCCGAGTTCGACCGCCGCCTGGTTGGTCATGTACGCAAGGGCTTGCCCTACGATGTGGAGATGCGCCTGCGCCGCAAAGGCGGTGGTTATCTGTGGGTCAGGGCGCGCGGACAGATCGTGCGCAGCGCGGTGGGCAAGGCTGTACGCATGGCCGGGTCGCTAAGCGATATTTCCGATCGCAAGCGTTTCGAGGCGCAGCTGTTTGCCGAAAAGGAGCGCGCTCAGGTCACGCTGCAGGCGATTGGCGATGCCGTGATCACGACCGATGTCTGGGGGCGGATCCAGTCACTGAATCCGGTGGCAGAGGCAATGACAGGCTGGACCGAGGCCGAGGCGGCCGGCTGCTTCCTGCAACAGGTCTGCCGCCTGCATGACGAAGCCAGCCGCGAGCCGGTCAACGATCTGGTGCCACGCGCGCTGGAGAACAACTGGCCCAGCCAGGTGGTGATGCAGCTCACGCGCAGGCTGCCGGGCGAGCAGGGCGCGACCGTTGCGGTGAAGCCATCGGTTGCATTGATTCGCGACAAGGGTGGCCAGGCCATCGGGCTGGTGGTCGTGCTGCACGATGTGAGCCTGGAGCGCGCGCATGCCGCGCAACTGGCCTACGAAGCCAGTCACGACGCGTTGACCGGGCTGGTCAACCGGCTCGAATTCGAGCGTCGGCTCGGCGCAGCCGTGACGCGGGCCCAGCTTGAAGGTTGCGTACATACGCTGATGTACCTCGATCTAGACCAGTTCAAGACGGTCAACGATACCTGCGGTCACGCGGCCGGCGACGAACTGATCTGCCAGCTCGCGGACATCATGCGTCAGCAACTGCGGCGCAGCGATACGCTGGCCCGGCTTGGGGGCGACGAGTTTGCGGTGCTGCTCGAATATTGTCCGGCGTCAGATGGCGAGCGCGTGGCCGAGGCGCTGCGCGGCGCCATTGCCGCCTATCGCTACTGCTGTGGCGAGCACGATTTCTCGGTCGGCGTCAGTATCGGCCTGATCAGGATAGACGAACGGACGCTCAAGCGCGAAGATGCACTCGATGCGGCCGATCTGGCTTGCTATCGGGCCAAGCGCGATGGTCGCAATCGTGTGCGGGTGGGCTGAGCAGGGCTGGCCAGGCTCAGGGTTGGGGCGCGGCAGGCGGCGATGCCACCAGCGGATCGCGGAAGCCGGTGTCCACGGGGGCCGGGCCGGCCGGGACCACGTGTGCGGCGGGCGCTGGCTGCTGCGAGGCATTCCAGGTCTTGTAGGCCCAGTACCCGGCACCAGCGATCATGCCGACTTTCGACAGCTTCCAGGCTACCCGGCCAAGCGGCGTCTTGCGCAGCAAGGGCATGGCCAGCGTGATGGCCGTGCTCAGCATCGGATAGTCACGCGTGATACCGAGCAGCTTGAGCCAGCCCGACGGGCGCGTCATGCGTGGCAACCATGCGCCGACACTGGTCATGCGGCGCGCGCCGCCCTTGACCTGATGCAGGGCCTGCACCGCGTCATAGCGTTCCAGCGCGGCACGGGTAATCAGCAATTCCTTGCGCACTGCCAGTGGCAGGCGTACTTCACGCGTGAAGCGGACCGGGCGCGGATGATCGCGACGCGGGAGGTTGTCGATCGATTCGTCTTCGGGCGTGGTCATTGGCGCAGCATCTCCCGGTCTTTATCGAGTTCGGCCAGCGTGGATTCGAACAGCGGCGGGGCATGGCGAACCTTGTTGCGGGCTATCAGCAGACAGGCCGCGGCACAGACCACGTAGAACACCACGATGGCGCCAATGGCCTGCCAGCGGTAACTTTCCCAGAACAGGATGGCAATCAGCAGCGTGAAAGTCATCAGCGCCATGCTGAAGAACACCAGCCCGAAGCAGGCCAGTAGCGCAATCTTCATCAGCCGCGTGCGCTCCTCGGCCAGCTCCACGCTGGCAAGCTCCAGGCGTGTCTGCAGCATCGACACCACCGAACCGGTGAGGTTGCGAAGGGAGTCCAGGAACTTGGGGGAATGGGATTCGCTCATGCGGCTCCGGCGGAAAAACGATGCGCCGGCAGGGGCGGCATCTGCGACGGTGGACCGGCAGCGGCTGATGGGCCGCGCCGGTCCGTCCTGAAACTTCATGCAGCCCGGCGCAGATGCGCGGCCGGGCTGGCAAAACGGTACTACGCAATACTGCGGCGCCGACGTTGGGGTCGGCAGCCGCTTGCTTGCTTACTTGCGGTTCAGCAGCAGGCCGACCAGCAGGCCCACGCCGGCCGCCACGCCCACGGCGCGCCACGGGTGGTCATGCACATAGTCGTCGGTGGCGCGTGCGGCCGCCTTGCTCTTGGTCACGACAGCGTCTTGCAGATCCTGGGCCTTTTCCTTGGCCTGCTTCAGCAGGCCCATGCCACGCTCACGCAGTTCGGCGGCTTTCTCGCCGGTGGTCGAGGCCGCTTGCTTAAGCAGTTCTTCGGCGTCGGACAGAACGGTCTTGACATCGCTCATCAGTTTCTCCTGTTTGCGGGCGGTTGGTTCAAGTGGTGACATTTTGCCTTGCTCGCTCCGGCTTGTGGCGTTTCTTGTCTTCCACCTAGCATATGTGGCGGTTTGCCATCGTTTCAAGCTCGCCGCTACAAAGCTGTACACATGTCACGCAACGTGCCACCGTCCGCAACGGTTTTGGGGAACAATGGCGCGCCGCTCGAGGTCTTTATGACTTCGAGTGATTTTGTAGTGACTTTATATTCGTTTGGGTTGGATGGCAATCCGGCTAAGCTGGTTCACCGGTTTTTACCTTTCCTTACTTTCGTTTATTTTCAGTTTCTTTGGAGACTTCTCTCATGGCATTGCGTCTTGGCGATATCGCACCGGACTTCGAGCAAGAATCGAGCGAGGGCCGCATCCGCTTCCACGACTGGCTGGGCGAAGGCTGGGGTGTCCTGTTCTCGCACCCGGCCGACTACACGCCGGTGTGCACGACCGAACTGGGCCTGACCGCCAAGCTCAAGGAGGAATTCGGCAAGCGCAATGTCAAGGCGATCGCCCTGTCCGTGGACAGCGTGGAGTCGCACAAGGGCTGGATCCAGGATATCAACGACACGCAGTCCACCTCGGTCAATTTCCCGATCCTGGCCGATGGCGACCGCAAGGTTTCCGAGCTCTACGACATGATCCATCCGAACGCCAACGAGACGCTGACCGTGCGTTCTCTGTTCGTGATCGACCCGAAGAAGAAGGTAAGGCTGATCATTACCTACCCGGCCAGTACCGGTAGAAATTTCAACGAGATCCTGCGTGTCATCGATTCGTTGCAGTTGACCGACCACCACAGCGTGGCCACGCCGGGCAACTGGCAGGACGGTGATGATGTGGTGATCGTGCCGTCGCTGAAGGATGAAGAGGTGATCCGCCAGAAATTCCCGAAGGGCTACAAGGCGGTGCGTCCGTACCTGCGCCTGACGCCGCAACCGAACAAGTAAAGAAAAACCGGGCGCGGGGTTTGCACCCCGGCCCGGCCGAATACTGCTTTACCGATGTCGTAAAACGACGGGGTCGTGCCCGTCGTCTCCTTGGTAGTGTGCTTCCGCCCGGCCATGGTCACCGCCATGGGCCGGGCTTTTTTCGCTTCAGAAGAATGCTTGCAGGCCGGTCTGGGCGCGACCCAGGATCAGCGCGTGGATATCGTGCGTGCCTTCGTAGGTGTTCACCACTTCCAGGTTCACCACGTGGCGGATCACGCCGAATTCGTCGGAGATGCCGTTGCCGCCGAGCATGTCGCGTGCCACGCGGGCAATGTCCAGCGACTTGCCGCACGAGTTGCGCTTCATGATCGAGGTGATTTCCACCGCGGCCGTGCCTTCGTCCTTCATGCGGCCCAGGCGCAGGCAGCCTTGCAGGCCCAGCGTGATTTCGGTCTGCATGTCGGCCAGCTTCTTCTGCACCAGCTGCGTGGCGGCCAGCGGGCGGCCGAACTGCTTGCGGTCCAGCGTGTACTGGCGGGCGGCGTGCCAGCAGAACTCGGCGGCACCCAGCGCGCCCCAGGCAATGCCGTAGCGGGCCGAGTTCAGGCACGTGAACGGACCCTTGAGGCCGCTGACGCCCGGCATCAGGTTTTCTTCGGGCACGAACACCTGGTCCAGCACGATTTCGCCGGTGATCGAGGTGCGCAGGCCCACCTTGCCATGGATGGCCGGTGCGGACAGGCCCTTCCAGCCCTTTTCCAGGATAAAGCCGCGGATGGCTTCCTGGCCGTCCTCGCCCATCAGCTTGGCCCAGACCACGAACACATCGGCGATCGGGGAGTTCGTGATCCACATCTTGGCACCGCTCAGCTCGTAGCCGCCGTCCACCTTCCTGGCGCGCGTCACCATCGAGCCCGGATCCGAACCGTGGTTCGGTTCAGTCAGGCCGAAACAGCCAATCCATTCGCCGGTGGCCAGCTTCGGCAGGTACTTCTGCTTCTGGGCTTCGGTGCCGAATTCATAGATCGGCACCATCACCAGCGACGACTGCACGCTCATCATCGAGCGGTAGCCCGAATCCACACGCTCCACTTCGCGCGCGATCAGGCCGTAGCTGACGTAGTTCAGGCCCGGGCCGCCGTACTGCTCGGGGATCGTCGGTCCCAGCAGGCCCAGTTCGCCCATCTCGCGGAAGATCTCCACATCGGTCTTCTCGTTGCGGAACGACTGCAGCACGCGCGGCATCAGCTTGTCCTGGCAATAGGCCGCGGAGGCGTCACGGATCATGCGCTCGTCGTCGGTCAGTTGCTGGTCGATCAGCAGCGGGTCGGCCCAGTGGAATTCGGCATTGGCAGCCATGGAGGTCTCCTTCTTCAGTGGCGCGGCGAAGGCGCTCGCCTTCGATCAAAAAGAAATTTTCTGGTTCCGCATTGCGGAACCTTGTTCCGATGAGCTAGTATAGCTGAACCGATTCGCGCTGCAACAGGGGATTTCCGCGCCCCTGAGATTTGCGTTCGACAATCGACCACTCAACCTTGGAGCCTCGCCTTGGCCACATCTTCCGTCGCTGCCGCCGCCGAGCCGGTGCAGCGCGAACGCGAAAGCGATCCGAACTTTGTCACCGCGCTGGCCCGCGGGCTGGAATTGCTGCGGTGCTTCCGCACCGGCGAGGCGATGCTCGGCAACCAGGATTTCGTGCGACGCACGGGATTTCCGAAAGCCACGGTCAGCCGGCTGGCGGGCACGCTGGTACAGCTCGGCTATCTGCGCTACGACGAGAGCCTGGGCAAGTATGCGCTCGACGCCGGGGTGCTGGCATTGGGCTTTTCTTACCTGTCGGCTTCCGATGTGGTGGCGCTGGCGCGTCCGCACATGCTGGCGTTTGCGCAGACCCACGGGGTATCGGTCTCACTGGGCAAGCGTGAGCGGCTGGAGGTGATCTATCTCGAGTCAATCCGTAACGATGCGGGCGTGATGCTGGGGCTGGGCGTGGGATCGCGCCTGTCGCTGGTATCGAGTTCGATGGGGCGCGCGTATCTGGCGGCCCTGCCGTCAGCGCGCCGCGACCGGGTGCTGGCCGAGTTCGCGCAGGCGTATCCGGAACAATGGAAGCAGCAGGAAACGCCGATGCGCGCGGCGCTGGCTGCCGCCGAGCGCGATGGCTACGCACCGTCGTTCCGCGACTGGCATCCGGCCATTCATGCGGTTGCGGTGGCGTTCAAACCGGTTGGGGAAAAGGATCTGCACATGCTGAGTTGCAGTGCATCGTATGGCGCGGTCAGCGAGGAAACGTTCCACGAAAAGCTGGGGCCTGCGTTGCAGGTGCTGGGCGCAAGGTTGTCGGATCCGGCGGGACGTTGAAGCTTAGGGTTGTCGTTTTAGCTCCCCTCGCCCACGAAGTGGGAGAGGGGAGAACACCGGCACCAGTATTTAAAGATCGGTTCGCAATTTCCACAGTTCCGGGAACAGCACCACATCCAGCATCCTGCGCAGATAGCTGACGCCTTCGGTGCCGCCGGTGCCGCGCTTGAAACCGATCACGCGCTCCACCGTCGTCACATGGCGGAAGCGCCATTGACGGAACGCGTCTTCGAGATCGACGAATTTCTCGCCGAGTTCGTACAGCTCCCAATGCGCTGAGGGATTGCGATAGATCTCAAGCCACGCGGCTTCCACCGATGCGTTGTACTGGGTCGGCTGGGTCCAGTCGCGTTCCACCACTTCCGCATCGATGTTGAATCCGCGCCGAGCCATCAGGCGGATGGCTTCGTCATACATCGACGGCGTATGGAGGGCGGTCTCCACCAGCGCCAGATGTTCTGGCCGATGCGCGTGAGGCCGAAGCATCGATGCATTCTTGTTGCCAAGAATGAACTCGATCTCGCGATACTGGTAGGACTGGAATCCCGATGACGCACCAAGGTAAGGGCGCATGGCCGAATACTCGGGCGGTGTCATCGTGGCCAGCACGTTCCACGCCTGGACCAACTGATCCATGATGCGCGAAACGCGCGCCAGCATCTTGAACGCGGGGCGCAACTGGTCGGTCTTCACGCCTTCGCGCGCGGCGCGCAACTCGTGCAGCATCAGCTTCATCCACAGCTCGGTGGTCTGGTGCTGCACGATAAACAGCATCTCGTTATGGTCCGGCGACAGCGGATGCTGGGCGCTGAGGATCTGGTCCAGGCCCAGGTAGTCGCCATAGCTCATGTCGCGCGCGAAATCCATCTGCGCGCCGTGCCAGCTGCCATCGTCGGCGGGTGCGGCACCGTGCCCCATCGGGCAACCCTTGAATTCACTCATGATCCGCTCCGCTCAGGTCACCGCGGTCCGTACCGCAAAGCGCGCGTCGCGGTAGGCGCCGCTATCGAGCACGTGACGAATGATCTCGACGGCATCCCATACTTCGGTAAAGCTCGTATAGAGCGGCGTAAAGCCAAAGCGCGCAATACCGGGTTCGCGATAATCGCCAATCACGCCACGCTCGATCAGCGCCGCTACCAGTGCATAGCCGTCGGGATGCGCGAAGCTGACCTGGCTGCCACGCTTCGCATGTTCACGCGGCGTGACCAGCGTCAGCGGGTGCGCGCTGCAGCGTGCTTCGACCAGTTCGATAAACATGTCGGTCAGCTTGAGCGACTTCGTGCGCAGCGCGCTCATGCTGGTCTGCGCGAAGATGTCGAGGCCACATTCGACCATTGCCAGCGACGTTACCGGCTGTGTGCCGCACAGGAAACGGCTGATGCCTCGCGCGGGGGCGTATTGCGGCGACATCGCGAACGGCGCGCCATGACCCCACCAGCCCGACAACGGTTGCCAGAACTGGTCGCGCAGCGCCGGTGCTACCCACACGAAGGCGGGCGAACCGGGGCCGCCATTGAGATACTTGTACGTGCAGCCGATCGCGTAGTCGGCTTTGGCGGAATTGAGTGCCACGGGCACGGCTCCGGCCGAATGTGCCAGGTCCCATACCGTCAACGCGCCACGCGCATGGGCCAGTTCGGTCAGGCCGGCCATGTCGAGCATCTCGCCGGTCTTGTAGTTGACGTGGGTCAGCATCAGCACGGCGGTGTCGGCACCGACCGCGGCGTCGATTTCCGCGGGACTGTTGACCAGACGTACTTCATATCCTTGCTGCAGCAGATCGGCCAGGCCTTGTGCGATATAGAGGTCGGTCGGGAAGTTGCTGGCCTCGGACACGATCACGCGGCGTGCAGGATCACGTTGCTGCTGCACGCGCAGCGCGGCGGCCAGCACCTTGAACAGATTGATCGACGTGGTATCGGTCACCACCACTTCATCGTGGCCCGCGCCAATCAGCGGCGCCAGCAGGTTGCCCAGGCGGCCTGGCAGGTCGAACCAGCCGGCGGTGTTCCAGCTGCGGATCAGGCCGACGCCCCATTCGGCATTGACCACTTCGGCTGCACGTGCGGCGGCCGCGCGGGGACGCGCACCCAGTGAGTTGCCATCGAGATAGATCACGCCCTCGGGCAGGGCAAATTGTTCGCGCAGGGCGCGGAGCGGGTCGTCCCGGTCCAGTGCCTGGCAGCGTTCGCGTGTCAGGTTCGTCATGAGGATTCCGTAAGTCAGCGGTTCGGAGATTCGGTGTTTCGGTTCAGAGCTCGCGCAGTACCGCGCGGACCGGGCTGGCATCGAGCGTGGCCAGGCGCAGGGGCAGCGCTATCAGCTCGTAGTCGCCAGCCGGCACGTCATCGAGCACGATGCCTTCGAGAATGGCCAGGCGGTGGTCGCGCACGGCATGGTGCGCGTCCATGGTCTTCGAGGTTTCGGGGTCCAGCGATGGTGTGTCGATGCCGATCAGCTTCACGCCGTGGCGGGCCAGCAGCGTGATGGTCTCGGGGGCCACGGCACAGAACGACGCGTCCCACGTGGCTTGCGGCGCCTGGGCATAGGTGCGCAACAGCACGCGCGGCGGCACGTCGGACAGCGCATGTTCGATCTGGTGCGGCTCCACGCGTGGCGATGCGCCAATGCAATGGATCACGCGGCATGGGCCCAGATAGGCGTCGAGCGGCACCTCGCCAATCGGCGCGCCATCTGCCGCATAGTGCAGCGGTGCGTCGGCATGGGCGCCCGTGTGCGGCGACATGGTGATGCGGCCGACATTCACGGGGCAGTGTTCATCGAGTTGCCATGCGGGCTCATGGCGGAACGGCGTATCGCCGGGCCAGACCGGTGTGGCGTTCGATACCGGCGGGGTGATATCCCAGATCCGGCGTTGCGTGATGGGGGCGTTTGGCATGATGTCTCGGGGGCGTTTCTACAGACGCGGTACGTGTGGGGATCATAGTCAAATCCTCCGAGAAGAGGCTTGCGAAATGCCCCGTGCAAACAGCCATCTTTCGCATAGAATTGTGAAGATCTACGGAAAAACAGAAGATTCTGCGAAATGACCCTTGATCCGATCGATTTGCGCATCCTGACCGCCTTGCAGGAGAACGGCCGCATCAGTAACCAGGACCTGGCCGACCGGGTGGCGTTGTCGCCGTCGGCTTGCCTGCGGCGCGTGCGCTTACTGGAGGAGGGTGGGGTAATTGGCGGCTATCGGGCCTGGTTCGACGCCGAACGACTGGGGCTGGAGATCGAGGCGATTGTGCAGGTGTCGATGCGCCACGACGTGGAGGGATGGCACGACACGTTCAACGCCGTGGTGCAGACCTGGCCGGAGGTGTTGACCGCGTATGTGATTACTGGCGACAGCAACTACATTCTGCGTGTGCAGGCGCGCAACCTGAAGCACTACTCCGATTTCATCGTCAACCGGCTCTATCGCACGCCCGGGGTGATGGATATCCGCTCCAACATTGTGCTGCAACGGATCAAGACCGATGGATCGCCGCTGGCGATCCTCAAGGATACCAACCAGTCCAAGCCATCCAGCTAGCCAGATTAGTCCTGCTGGTCCGGATCCAGCGGTCCCAGCGTGGAAAACCGCGCGCCCTGGAATACCAGTGGTTGTCCGCCCTCATCGAGAATGCCGCAGCGTTCCACTTCACCGACGAAGATCACGTGGTCGCCTTCGTCATAGCGGCTGCGGTTGTGGCATTCGAACCATGCCAATGCATTGGCCAGGATCGGTAGTCCGGTTTCCGACAGGCGGTAGTCCACGCCGGCAAAGCGGTCGCCCTTGAGCGAGGCAAAGCGCTGGCACAAGTCCAGTTGCGATGCAGCCAGCACATTGACGATGTAGTGCGAACCATCGCGGAACATGGGCAGGCTGTTGGCGCGCGTGGCCATGCTCCACAGCACCAGTGGCGGATCGAGCGATACCGAATTGAACGAACTGGCCGTAATGCCGATATAGGGCGCGCCGTTGGCGTACGGGTGGTCGGCCGCGTGCGTCGTGATCACCGTCACGCCGGTCGCGAACTGCGACAGCGCGCGCTTGAAATGCTGGCTGTCGAAATCGGGGGCGGTAGCCTTGCGGCCCGCGGGGGCGGCTTCGGCCTCTGGCATGCCCATGTCTCGGGCTCCACACAAATCCATGATCTTCATATCGGGGTGGCCAGCGCGCATTCAACACGCATAACCTAATCCGCGGGGGGCGGCCATATCAGTGGCATGGCGCACAAACGTGCACGGCTGCCGAATGCAGAGATTGTAGCGGACTCCGGACAATCGCCATTGGAGTGATGTCTTCGGCTTCCTGACGCGATCTTTACGCGAGTTGTTTCATTTTTACCGGCAATGCCCCGCTCCATTGCTTATGCTGGAAACCATGCCCGCAGGAGCCGGCGCGGCATGGAAACCCCGATGCGAAAGGGAGCGAGCGAATGGATCATGGACTTGAGATCGCCACGCTTGGCGGTGGTTGCTTCTGGTGTCTGGAAGCGGTGTTCCAGCAGGTGGACGGTGTGCGCGCGGTGGAATCAGGCTACACAGGAGGGCATGTCAGTCATCCCACCTATCGTCAGGTATGCGAAGGTGACACCGATCATGCCGAAGTCGTGCGCCTGACCTTTGACCCGGCCACGATTACCTTCCGCGAGATCCTTGAAATCTTTTTCTCGATTCACGACCCTACGCAACTCAACCGGCAGGGTAACGACGTGGGCACGCAATACCGCTCGATTATCTTTACGCATTCCGAGGCGCAGCGTGCCGTGGCCGAATATGTGATCGGCGAACTGGTGGCCAACAAGGTATATGACGCACCAATCGTCACGCAGGTGGAACCCGAGCAGCCATATTGGCGCGCCGAGATGAGCCACCAGAACTATTACCAGGAGCATCCGGCGCAAGGCTATTGCGCGTTCGTGATTTCTCCGAAGCTGGCCAAGTTCAGGCGCGACTATTCGCACCGCATGCGGCGCTAGGCCGGCCGCGCTTCACGCTTCAAGTCTGTCGGCGATCGCCGCTGCAAGCCTGGCAATGCTCAGCGGCGCGCAGCCTTCGGCGTTGTTGCTGACGATCACGTAGGCCGGCTGGCCTGCGTGCAGCGTTCGCGCAACTACATCGGCGATGGCATCGCGCGTGGTGTCGTCGGCGTCGGCAAGTTTGTCGAACGGCGCGTAGGCCTGCTCGGCCATGGCATACGAACGTCCCTCGCGCAGCATCCAGCGCAGGACCAGTGGGCCGGCCGCGCCGTCATCCATCAGCATTTGCGCATGGGCCTGGCGCGCCACCGGTGGCAGCCGGTCGCGCGCTGCCAGGCAAAAGCGCACGCCACGGTCGCGCAACAGCCGGATATAGCGTGGTGTCAGCAGCGACGCGTCACGCAATTCGACGGCATAGCTCGCATGGGGCGTCAACGCCGGATCGAGCGGCGGCAGCGCGGTCAGGAAGGCATCGAGCCGTGCGAAGAAAGCCGGGCCATCATCGGCAACGTTCTGCAGTGGCGATAGCTGGAACAGCAACGGCCCGCAACGTGGGCCAAGGCCACCGGTGGCCGGCGTGATGAAGTCACGTGTGGCGATCTCCGGATTCAGGAATGCCGCGTTGGCCAGGCGTCCCGCGCCATCTGGCCCACGCAGCCATGCGTCGCACACACTGGCCGGTGCCTTGACCAGGAATCGGAAATCTTCGGGCACCTGCGCCGCGTAATTGAGATAGTCGGCCAGC
Organism: Cupriavidus sp.; assembly: GCF_057315035.1. Classification (NCBI taxonomy): domain Bacteria; kingdom Pseudomonadati; phylum Pseudomonadota; class Betaproteobacteria; order Burkholderiales; family Burkholderiaceae; genus Cupriavidus; species Cupriavidus sp. The sequence continues at coordinate 15,841 of NZ_DBHKYV010000019.1, forward strand.
GGGATCGGGCCATAGAAACCGCGATCGATCCCGGCCGCGCGTAGCAGCGGATGCTGGCCGCATGCCCGTAGTCCCTTGCGCGACAGCAGGCTTTCCGTGTACTGGCCGTCATAGACCATGCCGTGCCAGCCTGGATACGACCATGACGACGTGCCGAAATACAGGTTCGGTGGCAGGCGGCTGGCGAGCGTGGTCAGCGCGGCATCTTGCGTCCATGGCTGGACGATCTTGCCGACGGGCTTTTTCTTGTCGGGATGGCCTGCGGTAGCGGGCCCCGGAGAGGCATTGGGCGATGCCGGTACGTCGGCATCGCCGAACAGGTCGAGATTGTCAGTCAAGCGTCAGGCGTCAGGCGGAATTTCCAATCGGAGACGCGTAAATATAACGCCGCGAGACCGGGAACGTATCGGCACTCCGGCCCGCCTTCTGGCAAACCACCTGATAGAGCGACATTTTTCCCATGGTGAATGCATGCGCGCAGCCGGCAATATAGATGCGCCAGATGCGGTATTTCTTCTCGCCTACCATCGTGCGGATCGTCTCCGAGTTGCTCTCGAAATTCTCTGCCCAGTGGCGTAGCGTCTGCGCATAATGCCGGCGCAGCAACTCGACGTCGAACGCTTCGAGACCGCCTTGCTGCGCGGTGTTCAACACCAGGCCGATATGTGGCAACTCGCCTTGCGGGAATACGTAGCGATCCATGAAGCCCGAACCATCCATCGGCACTTCGCCGCTGTCCGGGTCGGAAACCGTGATGCCGTGGTTCATCACCACGCCCTCGTCCTTGAGCAGTTTGCTGATGCGGCCAAAGTAGCCGGGCAGGTTTTCCTTGCCGACGTGCTCGAACATGCCAACGCTAGTGATGCGATCGAACTGCCCCTGCGTATCGCGATAATCCTGCAGCCGGATTTCGATACGGTCCTGCAGGCCGGCCTCTTTCACGCGTTCGGTTGCCAGGTCGAACTGGTTCTGGGATAGCGTGATGCCCACGCATCGAGCGCCGTATTTCTGCGCCGCACGGATCACCAGCGCACCCCAGCCGCAACCGATATCGAGCAGTGTATGCCCCGGTTCCACGCGGATCTTGGTCAGGATGTGGTCGATCTTCTTCAGTTGCGCGGTGGCCAGGTCTTCATTGCCGTCCTCGAAGTACGCGCACGAATAGACCATGCGCGGATCGAGCCAGAGCTTGTAGAAGTCGTTTGAAACGTCGTAGTGGTACTGGATCGACGCCCTGTCCTCGGCCTTGGTATGCGCGAAATGTTGCGCTACCCGGGCCAGCGCTCCGCCGGCACTGCGCGCGGCTGCGGCCGAGAAGCCATAGCCGACCTTGATGATGTCGGTCAGGCGACCATCGAGATCGATCTTTTCCTGGACGTAGGCTTCGCCGAGGTTGTCCAGGCTTGGCACCAGCAGCAGGGGCAGGGCCGAGGCCTCGCGCACGGTCAGCGTGACGTCGGGCTTGTCGAAACTGCCCAACTGGTACTCGCTACCGTTCCAGAGCCGGAGCCTGACCGGCAGGTTGGCCTGCTGGCGGAGGTCAGAGATCCAGCTGTCTAGCTGCTTGTCGATGGCTTGCTTGAAGAACATGCGGCTTTCTCCCGATTGGTTGGTTATCCCTCTCGAACGAAATGCCCCATGGTCGGCTGCGCGTACTGGTTACCTGGTCGCTGATTTCACGACTGCTGCATGCGGCTCGCAGCGCTGGCCTGGGGGGCCCACCGATACATGGCCGGTGCGGCGTCTCACCAACTTTACGCCAAAATCCGCAATTGTGCAGTGCGGGTCGCCGCTGACTACGAAGTGCGTCGTAGCTGTCAGATCAAGCAGGCATTGCAATTGGCATTACTGCCATGCGGCCGCTCCACTGCGCCCCATTACGCCTGACTACGCATCAAGGCGACAGCCGCACGATCTGCCAGCTGCCATCGGCCTGCTGGCGATAGCCGATCCGGTCGTGCAGCCGCGACGGCCGCCCCTGCCAGAACTCGATCCAGGTAGGCCTGACGCGATAGCCGCCCCAATGCGGCGGTCGCGGTGGGTTCTCGCCGAAGCGGTTGCGGAAGTCGGCCTCGCGCGCTTCCAGTACATCGCGGCCGGCCACTTCACGGCTTTGCTCGGAAGCCCAGGCACCCAGGCGCGAGCCGAGCGGGCGCGTCGCGTAGTAGGCGTCGCTCTCGGCATCGGCCACTTTCTCGACAATGCCTTCCACGCGCACCTGGCGTTCGAGTTGCACCCAGTGGAACAGCAATGCCGCGCGCGGATTGGCCTCGATGTCGAGGCCCTTGCGGCTTTCGTAGTTGGTAAAGAAGGTGAAGCCGTTCGCATCCATGCCCTTGAGCAGCACGATGCGGGCAGACGGCTGGCCGTCAGCACCCACGGTGGCCAGCGTCATCGCGTTGGGTTCGGGCAGCTTGGCCTGCATGGCCTCGTCAAACCAGGTCTGGAACTGGCGGATCGGATCGCCTGCCACGTCGGATTCGGATAGTGCGCTCAGCATGTAGTTGCGGCGCAGGTCAGCGAGCTGGGTCATATCGCATGTCGAAGTGTCTGGTCCACATGGACATCATGTGGACGAGGATGCTTCGAGTATAGCGAATGCGCCGCACGACGCATTTGCGCTGTGGCAATAGAAACGTAGCCGTTTCCCTATTCCGTGAGCTTCACGGTGCTGGCCTTGGGCGCCGTGCCGCGTACCTGCTTGCGCGAGTAGTAGTTGGCCGCGCCCATTGCGCCGGCCATCGACAGGAAGATCGGCAGCATGCCCAGCGCGGTACCCACCACGCCAAACGTCAGCGGCCAGACCACCTGGCTGGTGTTGAGCACGGCCGAGCGCAGGCCCAGCGCTTCGCCGGCGCGGCCCGACGGCGACACGGTATGGAGAATGTTCATCACGTTCGGTTGCGCGCTGCCCAGGGCCAGGCCCAGCACGAACGCGAGGCCGCACATCAGCCAGAAGTGCGACACGAACGGATAGACAAGGTAGGCCAGGGCGCCGACCAGCAACGCCAGGCGGATGATCTTCCATTCAGAGAAATGGCGCGAGACCATCGGCATGGCCACGCGGATCGCCAGCGTGGCGATCGAGAATGCGCCGAGTACCCAGCCGATCATCGACGGCGACAGTCCGATACGGGTGCCCTGGATCGGAATCAGGAATGCGTGCAAGTCCCACGCGGCGGAAAGCACCGCGCTGGCGACAAATACCGCGCGCAACTCGGGGAATTGCAGCAGGTCCAGCGTGGAATGGCGCGAGCCGTCCTCGATCGCGATGCGACCGGCATTGCCGCCCGTGGCTGGCAGGCGTGGCCGTACGTACTGCAGGCCCGCCTGGCCCACCAGCGCCACCACCACCAGCAGGCAGAAAGCGGTCCGGAAACCGGCATGCTCGATCGTGTAGCCCATGGCCACCGGCCCGAGCGTGCCCGAGATCGACAGGCCCAACGCGTGCAGGGTGTAGTTGCGCAGCCGCGTTTCATTGGTCGAGACCTGGCCGATCAGTAGCTGCATGGCTACCTGCACCAGCATGAAGCCGACCCCGATCAATGCGCACGCGGCGTACAGCGATGAAATGTCGTGCCATACCGCCGGCAGCAGCGTGCCCGCCACCACCATCAGCGAGCCGGCGGTCATTGGCAGGCGCGGGCCAATTTCGTCGATGCGCTTGCCGGCGCGGATGGCCAGGAACATCGGCAGCAGCGCGTAGAGCGACATCAGGATGCCCAGCGTGACCGTGGAGGCCTTGAGCGAAATGGCAAATAGGGAAACGACGACACGGCTGGCGTTGAACGCCACGTGATTGCACACCGTCAGCGCGATCAGCCAACTGATCGGAGGGACGGCGGCGTGAGGCAACGTCATGGTGGGCGCGGGGGGCAAGAAGGTGGTTCGCGCCGCCGGCAAGGGTCTGTCGTTCCGGGCGATAAGACGCGCGAGAAAGAAAAATGGATGCGGCCGAAGCCGCACCTTACAAGACACCGATGGCCGGACTGGAACCCGGCAACGGCGACGTTGCATGTCGTTGTTCGTTCAATACTTGCTTAATCAACGACCGTTCGATTATGCGACTGCTAGCGGGCCATGCACAACTTCGGTGAAGGGGGGCGTGCAAATGCGCAACACATTGGCGGCCACAGCGGCCAATGTGTTGCGCATTTGCTGCACTGAGAGCGGCGTTGAGGCGACAGCGAGGGGTTGGCGGTGATCAGCCGCCTTGATAAAGCTGTGCGTCGTTGGTTGGGCGCGACGGATTCTGCTGCACCGAGGGCGCGGGCAGGCGGGGCTTGGTTGGCGGCGGTGAGGGCTCGCCGCGCGCCGCATCCGATTTGGTGGGCGATTCGGGAATGGCCGGGCCTGCCTGCTGGCCCTTGCCGGCCGACGGGCCCTGGTAAGTCTTGCCGGGAGGTGGCGCGGTAGGCCGCTTCTTGAGTTCCGCCAGCAACTTCGCGCACTCGCTTTCGTCGCCGCCCGGGGAAATATCGAGCAGCGGTACCAACATGGCCACCGGCGCAGTCAGTGCCAACGCCAGTGCGCCCCCGGCCCGCAGCGCCAGGATCGCGATATTGGGGCTCACCGACGGATTCTTGAACGTACCGCCGACATAGAGCGGTGAGCGCAATGAAATGATGCGCAGTCCCTTCGAATCGGGGTGGATCGTCAAGGCCAGCCGTTCGTCCTTGAAATCGACCGCGCCATCGGTGGTGATGACAGCGTCCTGGGTATCGAGCACGAAGGTCTGGGCGCGAGCCACGCCGTCCTTGAAGCCGAACGCGCTGACGCCACAGTTGATCTGCACGGGCTTGTCGCCAAACAGTTTCGAGACCACCACGCTGCCTACATTCAGGCCAATGGCTTCGAGGATGAACTTGCTGACCGTGCCGTTTTCCACCAGCAGCTTGGCTTCGCCATTGGACGACCCCATCAGCGCGGCCACGGAATTGCCGGTGGCGGAGAGCTTGGCGCTACCGTTGATTTCACCAACGCTGGCGCGCGTACTTTCCACCTTTGGGAACAGTTGCTTGATCTTCAGGTGGCGCGCGGTCATGTCGAGCATCGCGCCCATCGGCTCGCGCTTGCCGTCGAGGCGGATCGTGGATACCAGGTTGCCGCCGGCCACGCCAAAGTTCAGTGGATCGAGCAGCAGCACGCCATCGGTCAGTTTCAGATGCGTGTTCAGGTTGGTGATGGGCAGCGCTTCATCGCGCACAATGCGTTCGCCGGTAAATTTCACATCGGCATCGATCTCATCCCAACGCTCGGTGCGGAACGGCGCCACCGGCAATGCCTTGTTGGCGGGCTGCTTCACCGGACTTTCCTTGGCCGCCTGGCCGGGCTTGGCGTCGGCGCCGATCAACGGCGCCAGATCCGCGAACAGCAACTGCTTCGAGACCAGTTCGCCAGAGAGCATCGGGCGTGGCGAGCGCTGGGCGAACGTGAGCGTACCGCCAAGATCGCTGCCACCTACCTTGCCGGTGAAGTCGCGATAGGTATAGGTCGATGCCCCCTTCTTGAGCGTGGCGACGAGGCGACCCTGCGTACGATATGGTGGGGTCGATGGCAGGACAATGCCGGTCAGCCGATACAGTGACGCCATGTTGTCGCCCGAGAGCATCAGGTTGACATCGAGTGCCCCCAGATGGGCCGGATTGGTCAGCGTGCCTTCGACAACGGCGCGCGTGGCGCCCACGCGCACGTCGGCCTGGACCGGGTACGGCGTATCGACGTCGCGCAGGCTCAGCACCGTACCGGCCTTGCCGTTGGCGTTGATGGTGGCCTGGTTGTAGTGGCCTACCGCCTTCCAGCGGATGCCATAGCGGCTCTCGTTTGTGTCCTTGCCAGCCGTGCTGGCCGGCGCAGAAGCGGGTGTGGTGGCTGCCGCCGATGCTGCCGAGGCATCGGTGGGTGGCACCAGCGCGCCATCGCGCGCCTTGTCGTAAAGCGCCTGGTCGCCAACGGTGTCGAGCGTGGCCTGCAGTTCAATCTTCTCCGCGGCATCGGCCAAGGCCAGGTTGCCGCGTTGCAGGACCACTTCGCCAATATCGAGATGCCATTTGGAGTGGCCGGTCTTCGGGCCAGTGTCGAAGGTCCAGTTGTTACGCTTGTCGGCCAGCCGCTCCAGCCAGACCGCGGGGCTGTCCACCACGATCGTTGGCACATTGATCTCGTGGACCAGTAGTGGCACCGGGCGCAGCACAAAGATCAGTTCGCGCACCGTGCCCATATTCGGCGCCTTGGCCCAGTCAGGGTTGCCGATCGTGATGTCCTTGGCGGAAAGGCGCGGCCAAGGCACCAGCGTGCGCCAGCCGGTCTCGCCCTGGGCGCGTTTCCATGTGACCACAAGGTCGCCGTTGATGGCGAATGGCCGGCCAATGGCCTGCGAGACCTTGTCGTTGAGCCACGGCTTGAGCCGGTTCCAGTCGAAGGTCAGGATGATGATGACCAGAAGCGCGATCAACGCCAACGGCGTGAATACGCTCCATAGAATGATTTTCTGGCGACGCGAGGCGGGCATGAAGGGGTGGACTCCTGTTGGCGGCCGTGCGGCGAATGGACCACTGCAACCCTATTGTAGGGAAGCTCACGCTGCGTGGTTGTCGGCCTTCGGCTGACATTGCGGTCGTCGGGAAACCTATTTTTTCCCCGGATGGATTTCGGCTGCTGGCATAGAATGCCGGCAGAAATAAGAAATCCGCCATGACAATTGCCCCCACGCCTCTGGCAGAGCAGGACCTGCCTGCCCCCCTGACCCACGAAAGCCCAGCCGACGACGATTACCATCGCCGCTTTGGCGGTGTGGCACGTCTGTATGGCGTCGAAGGCCTGGCGCGGCTCGAAGCCGCCAACGTGTGCGTGATCGGCATCGGCGGGGTGGGCAGTTGGGCCGCCGAGGCGTTGGCACGCAATGCGGTGGGCCGCATCACGCTGATCGACCTCGATCACATTGCGGCGTCCAACACCAACCGGCAGATTCATGCGCTGGGCGATGCCTATGGGCGCGCCAAGGTCGAAGCCATGGCCGAGCGAATCGTAGCGATCAACCCGCGTTGCCGCGTGACGCCCATCGATGACTTTGTCACGGAGGACAATGTTGCCGCGCTGCTGTCGGGCTTCGACTATGTGATCGATGCCATCGATGCCGTGAAGATCAAGACCGCGATACTGGGTTGGGCGCGTCGCGAGGGCGTGCGCGTGATCACCTGCGGTGGCGCGGGCGGCCAGCTCGACCCGACGCGTGTGCGTGTCGATGACTTTGCCCGCACCGTCCAGGACCCGCTGCTGGCGAAGGTGCGCGGCAACCTGCGCCGCCAATGGGGCTTCCCACGCGATCCGAAGAAGAAGTTCGGCATCGAGGCCGTGTACTCGGACGAACCGTTGCGTTATCCGGAACCCGAGCAGCAGGCGTGCGAAATTGACGAGGTTCCCCCGGCACCGCGTCCTGGCCCGCAAGGGTTGGCGTGCGCGGGATTCGGATCGTCGGTGGGGGTGACGGCCGTATTTGGCTTTGTGGCCGCCTCGACAGTGATAAACGCGCTCGTGGCCGGTTGAAGAACGCGTCGCGATCAGCCGGCCAGCGTCTTCAGCAACTTTTCTATTGCAGCGTCATCGGGCGCCTGGTTGTCGAAGTAGATCAGTTCGGGATACTCGGTGGGACTGGGCGAAAAACGGCGGGTGCGATAGGCGTCCCAGTGCGTGAGCTTGTACGCGTCATTGGGATTGCCGCGCTTGATGATGCGCGCATGCGCTTCGTCCTCGGGAAGATGCACCCACAAGATACGGGTTTGCGTGCCCTCCGGCACATGCAGCCACTGCGGATCGATCAGCTGATGCGCGCGGATCTCGCGTGACAATGGCCCGATCACGATCACGCTGATACCGAGCATCAGGTTCTCGCGCGCGGTGTCGAGCAGGCCTTCGTATTCGGGGTCGCGCAGGTTATCTAGGTAGGCCGGACTGTCGCGGTCGTTCGGGTCGCCAGTGATGGCGCGCATGGCGGCGGCACTGTAGCGTCCGTAGAGCGTGTCCTTGTCGAGCAGGCAGAACGGTTCACCGGTAGCCTGCATCAGCGGTCCGATCAGCCGGTGCGCTAGCGTGGTCTTGCCGGTGCCGGCGTGGCCGCAGAAGAAGATCAGTCGGGGCATGGCAGGGTGTCTGGCAGAAGGCGCGAGCGTCAAGCATACCGTTGTTTGCGGAAAATCAGATCGGATTGCCGGGAAATCGGTATCCTTTTCGCCTGACTCAAAAGAAAGCTATCGGCCCATGTCCGCAGCACACAATCCCTACGAAGGCCTTTCGTCGGAAGGCCTGCCTGACGCGCTTCGCCTCGGCGAACCGGTGACTGACGCCACCCATGCCGAATTCCTGCAACTGCTCGATGCGACAGCCCGGGCCAGCGACACCGATTTCCTGGCCGCATTCGACGCGTGGATCGAACACACGCGTCATCATTTCGAGCAGGAAGAGCAATGGATGGAGGCCATGCAGTTCGGCCCGCGCCATTGCCACACCAATGAACACCAGGGCGTGATGGCCGTAGTCAAGGCCGTGCGCGACAAGGTGGCCGAGGAACAGGCGGATCCCGAGGGCCCTGGCAAGGGGGGACTTTCGCTGGGACGCCGCCTTGTCGATGAACTGTCAGGCTGGTTCGACAATCACGTGAAGTCGATGGATACGATGATGGTCGAGCATATGAAAGCCAACGGCTTCTCGTTGATCGAGGCGCCGGCGGCTTGAAGGGGAGGCAACACTCAGTTCCTCACCCGCTCAATTCAGCGCCGTACTCAACTGCCGCCGCCACTTCGATACCAACTCGGGCGTAGCGGCCATCATCTCGAACACCGATAGCATCGTCTTGCGGCCGACATCGTCTTCGAAGCTGCGGTCGCGGCGCACGATTTCCATCAGTTGCTCGAGCGCGGGTTCGTACTCGCGGCGCGCGATCAGTACGCGGGCCAGGTCGAGCCGTGCGCTCAGGTCTGCCGGATTAGCCTGGACCTGGGCCTTCAGCTCCGCACCGTCGGGAAGGTCATCCAGACCCTTCATGGCATCGAGCCGGGTGCGCAACGCGGCGTAGGCATCTTCTTGCGGTGCCAGTGGCGACAGGCGGCCAAACTCTGCTTCGGCAGCGTCGATGGCATCGCCGTCGAGCAGGAAGCCGATATAAGCCAGGCGTGCCGCGTCGTTCTCGGGGTCGTGGGCCAGGACGGCCTGATAAGCGGCCTGGGCCCCGTCGCGATCGCCAGCCGCTGCCAGCGCCTGGGCATCTTCCAGCGTGACCACGCCGTCGTTCGGCGCCAGCGTATCGAGGAAATCGCGTAGCTGCGATTCCGGTAGCACGCCAACAAACTGGTTGACGGCCTGGCCATCGGCAAATGCCACGACATGGGGAATGCTGCGCACGCCGAAGTGCGAGGCCAGTTGCTGGTTCTCGTCGACATTGACCTTGACCAGCTTCCATTTGCCGTCGGCTTCGGCCTCGAGCTTCTCAAGCATCGGACCGAGCGTGCGGCATGGTCCACACCAAGGTGCCCAGAAATCGACCAGCACCGGTACCGGGCTGTTGATGACTTCGGCTTCGAAATTCTGCAGGGTAACGTCGCTCATGTTCTGCACCTCGGAATCAGATGGCCACGATAGTGGCCGGACTTCACCATTGTGAGGGCAGAGCCCCAAAAAACAACCGTCCCTGCAGCAAAGGAGGGAAAACCTCCTGTTGAAAATAGAACGGTCGTTCAGTTATATTGCTTGACCACTACGCAGGGCCCGCCTTGCGCAGCACGCGATCCCAGAAACCGGTCCTTGAAGACCGTCCGCAGGAGACACCATGACCACCAAGCCCGTGCGCCCGCACTTCCAGTTTTGGCCCAAGCGCGTCCCGACCGAAATCGTGTTGCCGGAGACTTCGCTCTGGTACAACCTCGAAGTCTCGGCGCACCGCTATGCGGACAAGGCCGCGATCCGCTACTTCGGCAACGCTGTCTCGTTTCGCGCGCTTGAAGAGCAGGCCACTGCGCTGGCAGGCTGGTTGCAGCAGAAGGCCGGAGTGAAAAAGGGCGATCGCGTGTTGCTCTACATGCAGAACTGCCCGCAATTCATCATCAGCTACTACGCAATCCTGCGTGCCGATGCCGTCGTGGTGCCGGTCAATCCGATGAATCGCGCCGAAGAGTTCAAGCACTACGTCACCGATGCCCAGGCGCGCGTGGCGATCTGCACGGCAGACCTGGCCGCTGGCGTGATGCAGGCCGATGGTGAACTGGCGCCCGATCAGCGCCTGCAGCACCTGCTGGTCACGCAATATGCCGATGCGCTGCCACCATCGCACGAATTCCCCGAGGACGCCCCGCCGGCATGGCTGACCGCGCAGCATCCGTTGCCCGCCAATGCCACGCCGTGGACCGAGGCGCTGGGCGCTGGGCTGCAACCTGGCCCGCATACCGCCGGTCCGGACGATATGGCTGTGATGCCTTACACGTCGGGCACCACGGGTTTCCCGAAGGGTTGCATCCACACCCATCGCTCGGTCATGCACAACGTCATTGGTGGCGCGACGTGGTCGGGCAGCGGTGCCGAATCGGTGATCCTGTCGGTGCTGCCGCTGTTCCACGTGACCGGCATGCAGTACGGCATGAATGGCCCGATCTACACCGGCGCCACCGTGGTGATGCTGCCGCGCTGGGATCGTGAAGTGGCCGGCCGCCTGATCTCGCGCTACCAGGTCACGCACTGGACCAATATCCCCACCATGGTCATCGACTTCCTCGGTAGCCCGAACCTGGCATCGTTCGATGTCGGCAGCCTGCGCTATATCGGGGGCGGTGGCGCGGCCATGCCGCAGGCAGTGGCCGAGCGGCTCAAGACCCAATTCGGGCTGAGCTACCTCGAAGGCTATGGGCTGTCGGAAACCATGGCCCCGACGCATAGCAACCCGTCGGAGCGCGCCAAGCTGCAATGCCTGGGCGTACCGACCTTCAATACCGATGCACGCGTGGTGGACCCGGTCACGCTGCAGGAACTGCCGCCCGGCGAAGTGGGCGAAATCATCGTGCGCGGTCCGCAGGTGTTCAAGGGTTACTGGGGCAAGGAAGACGCCACGCGCGACGCATTCATCGAGTTCGAAGGCCAGACGTACTTCCGCACGGGCGACCTGGGACGCGTGGACGAAGAGGGCTACTTCTTCATCACCGACCGCCTCAAGCGCATGATCAATGCATCGGGCTTCAAGGTGTGGCCGGCCGAGGTGGAGAACCTGCTGTACAAGCATCCGGCGGTGCAGGAAGCCTGCATCATCGGCACGCGCGACGCGTATCGCGGCGAGACGGTCAAGGCCGTGGTGGTACTGCGTACCGATGCCAAGGGCAAGACCTCGCCCGAGGACATCATCGAATGGGCCAAGGAAAACATGGCCGCCTACAAGTACCCGCGCGTGGTGGAGTTTGTCGATGCACTGCCAAAATCGGGCACCGGCAAGGTGATGTGGCGCCAGTTGCAGGAAACCGAGAACGCGCGGCAGCAGTAGTAGTCAGTCAGTATGCCCTCGGTGTGCTCCCCTCTCCCGCACGGCGGGAGAGGGGCGGGGGAGAGGGCCAGCGGCTCAAATTGCGAGAGTCGGCAAGCAGAACCTCATGCCCTCTCCCCCAACCCCTCTCCCACACGGTGGGAGAGGGGAACAAGACAAGAATCAATGTCCGCGCGCGCGCATCAGCATCTTTACCATTGTCTTGTATCCACGTTCTCGCGCATGGCGCGAGGGCGTGATGCCTTCGCGGTCGGCCAGGTTGGCGTCGGCGCCGGCGTCCAGTAGCAGTTGAACGATTTCTTCATAGCGCGTGCTGCCGTCGCCGAGGATGATGGCTTCGAGTAGCGCAGTCCATCCGAGCTGGTTGACCCGGTCAACCGGCACGCCTGCCTTGAGCAGCAGCCTTACCACTTCCACATTGCCATGCTGGCTGGCGGCGATCAGCGCGGTGCCGTCGTAGCGGTCGGTGCTGCGCAGGTCGGCGCCGTGCGACAGCGACAGGCGCACCACATCGATCTGGTTGGTGGCGGACGCCAGCAGGAACGCGCTATTGGCTTCCGCATCCTTCTGGTTGACGTCGGCTCCGGCCATGATCAGTGCACGAGCCACCTCGCTGCGGCGGTTGTAGACCGCGGCGAGTAACGCGGACCGGCCGCGTTCGTCGGTGGCCTGCAGCGATGCGCCGGCCCTGAGCAGGCGATTCAGGAGGTCCAGGTCGCCAATGCTGGCGGCAGTGATCAGGTTGCGGTCCAGCGCGGCCATGCCTTCGCCACGCGATGGCGTGGGTGGGGCCATATGAGGCGCGTGCGGCGATGGCGTTGGCGATGACGCGTCGCGCATGCCGCCCAGCGTGCGGGCCAGCGTCTGGCCACCCTGGCCAGCCAGCAGGCCGCCTCCCATCAGCAAACCCATCAGCCCGAGGATCTCGGCAAGTGCCTGGCGACGGGGGCGGGTCTGGGAGCGCGTCATGATGATCGGCTGGGCGTTGGGTCAGACAGTTTCGTGAGGTTGGGTGGTAGCTGCCACTGCGTCCGCCGCACTGGTTGCGGTGGTGGCCGAGGTGGCTACCGGCGTTGCGATGGCACAGGCCTGGCCGGCGGCATCGCTCGCATCGCCTTCCTGCAACTGGCGCCAGAGCCGGCCGAGGTAGGGGTCGTCGACACCGTGCGTGGCCAGACCCAGCAGCGTCTGATGCAGATACTCGCGCGCCGGCCCGTATAGCCCGCAGGCATGGCGTAGGCGATCCACCACGCTGGCATCGGGCAGCCGGCCGGCATAGCTGGCATGCTCGCGGTTCATCACGAAAGCCAGTGCGCGCTGCTCGGGAGCCCCGGGGGTCGCGTCGAGTTTCACGCGCAGCCAGCGCGGGTGATAGGCGCCGGTCATCATTTCGCGGCGCCAGAGCACGCGGAATTCCTGCTCGACCACATGCCCGGGAATGCGGAACACCATGCCCGTGCAGCAACCGCCGCGATCGAGACCAAGCACCAGCCCCGGATTGTCCCAGGTGCCGCGATTGATCTTCGAGTAAAGGTAGAAACCCCGGTGGTAACCGTGCACAGTGGCCAGGCGGCTCTCCGTATGAACCACCATCGGATTCCAGATCAGCGAGCCGTAGCCGAATACCCAGACGTCGCCATTCAGGCCGGGGCACTCGGGGCGGTGGGCAAGCGTGTGGCACATCGAACGCTCGACATCAGCCTCGGGAAGTAGCGAGGACGCGACCGGCGTACTGCACAGCGTCGTGCGCAGCCGATCTGCTTCGAGGTCCTGTCTGGTGATGGCCATGGCTGAAAGAATAATCCAAAGCGCATTGATGCGTCGCAAGCAAACCACAGTTTGGGGGCAAGGTGTGTGTAGCAGGCAACGGTGGGGTGGTCGGCGGTCACACCGGTACCTGTGCCGATCGGGTGCCAAGTCACTACAATAGGGACCCTAACCTCGTAGAACGCACGCAGAACTTCGGAGAACCAGACATGGCTCGTACCCTGACCGTGGTATTTGGCAGCGGCAAGGAATTTGAATACACGCTGCAGGACGATGAGCTGTCCGGGGTAACCGACGATGCCGCCTGGCGCTGGTTCGACCATGAATATGCGGAACTGGACTGCCAGGCGTCGAGCCCGGTGGGCAAGGTGCTTGTGATCGACAAGATCCTCAATGTGGCCAAGTTCTCAGGGGAGGGCCGCTTCAGCGGCAATCCCGACTGGGCGCAGGACTATGCCCGGCACGCGGGCCGGCTGCTTGACCGGGACAAGGTGCGTATCGATGTGGGCAATGCGGCGATAGGGTTCTGATGCCCTACGGAAAGATGCGAAACATATGAAAAACGGACGCCGAGGCGTCCGTTTTTCATGGTTTGCCGAACCCGGGGGTCAGACTGCCAGCAGTTCCACTTCGAACAGCAGCGTGGCGTTCGGCGGGATCACGCCACCGGCGCCGCGCGCGCCGTAGCCGAGGTCGGCCGGGATCACCAGGCGGCGCGTACCGCCAACCTTCATGCCTTGCACGCCTTCATCCCAGCCGCGAATCACGTGGCCGGCACCGAGCGGGAACACGAACGGATCGTTGCGATCCTTGCTCGAATCGAACTTGCGGCCTGCCTGGCCGTTTTCGTACAGCCAGCCGGTGTAGTGCACGGTCACGTGCTTGCCGGCCTTGGCTTCATCGCCCGAACCGACAACGGTGTCTTCGAATTGCAGGCCGGAGGGAGTGGTTTGCATCGCGTTCTTCCTTTTCTGTGTGGCTGAGAATTGGCCGGGATTCAGTCGTCAGCGCGCTGGAGCACTTCGCGCGTCAGTTGCACGTTGTGGTCGTCGTCACTGACCCAGATATCGCCGTCCTGGATCGTCACGGACAGGCGCATGGCGCGCTGGGCCAGTTGCGCCAGCGCTTCCACGGCTTCCGACGGCACATTGTAGACGGTCACGTTGCGCAGCTTGCTGGCCTTGCCGGCCATGCCTTTCCACCATTCGCGCGCGCTGGCGCTCTGATAGGTATAGACGGTGACGCGGTCGGCACGTGCGGCGGCACGTTTCAGGCGGGCTTCGTCGGGCTGGCCCAGCTCGACCCAGTGGGCGATATCGCCGGTCAGGGTCTTGTCCCAGAGGTCGGGCTCATCGGGTTCGTCGAGGCCGCGCGTAAAAGCCATCGATTCGGTGGCTTCGCAGGCGAACGCGAGCAGGCGGACCATCATGCGCGCGTCGTTTTCAGACGGATGCTGGGCGATGGTGAGCGTGTGACTGCCGTAGTACGGCCGGTCCATGTCCGAAACGGACAGGTCGGCCTTGAAGATCGTGGATTTGAGCGCCATGGGATCGGGAATGCGGCGCGCGCCGGCAACGCTGCACGGCACGCGAAAGGCCGCATCATACGTGATCCGTGCGGCGGTGCGATGGAAAACCGCGCAGGCTATGTGCGACTGCGCGCTGTTCTGGTCAGGGTTTGCGGTATTCGCCGAGCCAGAAGCGCAGCAGCGCGGAAGCCAGTATCAGGGCAAGGAATGCGGCGGCTGCCACCAGCGCCAGGCCGCCATTGCTGTTGATCTGGCCGGCAATGGCAATGCGTGTCAGCAGCGTGCCGACCATCATGGCCAGCAGCGGCAACAGCAGGGCGCCACGGCCATACGTCTTGAAGGCCCACAACGGGAAGCGGCGCAGGAAATCGGCGGGAATGCTGCACGCCAGGCAGGCGCCGGCAGCAGCCAGTGACGCCGCGACGACGTCATTCAGGGAGATCAGGCTCATCTTGACTCGCGTCTGGCCGGGTACGCAGTGGCGGAACGCGGCAGGATGGTTCGGCAAAGCGCTGATTCTACTGACTTTTTTCGATTTATAGGTGATGCGGGGTCGTCACGTGCGGCGTCACTGCGCCGGGCCGGCAGGCGATGCCTCAACAGAAATCTGCAATGTGATGGTATCGCCAACGTCCGGCAGGAAACGTGTCATGCCAAAAGCGCTGCGCGCGAAGCTGGCATGGAAGTCTCCGCCACAGACATCGCGCCTGACGCCAAACAGCACTGTCTGGCCACAACTGAAACGGTCCGCCTCGAGCCTCAATGGCTGCGTGACGCCATGCAGCGAAAACGTGCCCTCCACGGCAACCAGCTTGCCCGCCTCCACGACGAAGCGGTTGGCCTGAAGCCGCGCTACCGGAAAATTCTGCGCATCGAGGAACTGGCCCGAGCGCAGTACGCCGTCGAGGCTGCGATTGCCGCTATCGACTGAATCGGTGTCGACGGTGAAATCGAGCGAGCCTGCGCCCGTGGCCGGATCGTAGATGATGCGTCCGTCGATCTTGCCAAAGCGGCCACGTACGGTGGTGCGCTCGAAGTGGCTGACGCCAAAGTAGACGCTGGTATGGGTCGGATCGACCGTGTATGTGGTGGGCGCCGCCACCGCTCTCGTATTTGCCATGGCCAACACCAGCACGAGGAGGGTGGCGGTGCCGGTCAGGCGGATGCGTGGCGCGGGCATGGGAGCGGTTCTAACGAACTCGGTGAATTCAGTGGACGAAAACCGGCAACAGGAAGATGCCGATGACGGTCAGGTACCCGATGGTCCAGCACAGCGTGCGTAGCGTGGCGCGATCGGTCAGGTAGCAGATCGTGTAGATGATGCGAACGGCGATAAAGACCATCGCCAGTTCATTGATGCGCGCCTGCGGGGCGGACAGGTACGTGGCGCTCAGCACCGCGGCCGCAAAGAATGGAAACGCCTCGAAGTGATTACGATGCGCCATGTCCGCGCGCCGCGCGCGGCCGCTCTGCTTCTCCAGCCATGCGCGCGGGTCATGGTTGTCGAAGCCGCCGCGGCTCCCGGCCTTGGCGATTCCGACCGTCAGGACGGGCATCAGGCCCGCCAGCAGTACACACCAGAACGCGATCGGCATTGAAGCTCCTTGCGTGGTTTGGTGCCATGGCGGCGTGGACCGCCACCACCTTATGGCTGATGAGACAAAGGCAACGACAACGGCTGCCGCGGTGGCGGCAGCCGATCCCGCATCAGGCAGCCACGACCTTGATACGGATGCCGCCCGCACCGCCCACGGCCACCACCTGGCCGACACGGATCTTGGCGGTCTTGCGCGATTCGGGCGCGCCATCCACCGATACTTCACCGGCAGCGACCAGCGCCTTGCCAGCACCGCCGCTATCGCAGATACCGGCCAGCTTGAGCAGGTCGTTCAGGGCGACAAACTCGCCCTCCAACGGAAACGTGATGGTCTGTGCCATGTCACTTGCCCCAGCTGTCCTTGAGTCCGACCGTGCGATTGAAGACGGGCTTGCCCGGCTGCGAATCGGTGCGGTCCGCGACGAAATAGCCGTGACGTTCGAACTGGAAGCGGTCTTCCGGCTTCGCGTCGCGCAAGCCCGGCTCCAGGTAGGCGGTGACCACCTTCTTCGAATCGGGGTTCAGCGCGTCGAGGAAGTTCTTGCCGCCGGCGTCGGGGTTCGGGTCGTTGAACAGGCGGTCGTAGAGGCGGACTTCAGCTTCATAGGCATGCGCGACGCTGACCCAGTGGATGTTGCCCTTGACCTTGACGCTGTCGGCGCCCGGCGTGCCGCTCTTGGTTTCGGGCAGGTAGTTCGCGTGCACGGCAATCACGTTGCCGTCGGCGTCCTTGTCCACGCCCGTGCATTCGATCACGTAGCCGTAGCGCAGGCGCACCTTGTTGCCCGGGAACAGGCGGAAGTAGCCCTTCGGCGGGTTCTCGTTGAAGTCCTCGCGCTCGATCCACAGTTCGCGCGACAGCGGGAACACGCGGCGGCCCATTTCGGGCTGCTTCGGGTGCACCGGGGCCGAGCATTCCTCGCTCTGGCCTTCCGGGTAGTTGTCCAGGATCAGCTTGAGCGGATCGAGCACGCCCACGCTGCGCGGCGCGCGCGCGTCGAGGTCATCGCGCACGGCGCCTTCCAGCGTGCTCATGTCGATCCAGCTGTCGGCCTTGGACACGCCGATGCGGTCGCAGAACAGCTGGATCGATTCCGGCGTATAGCCGCGGCGGCGCATGCCGACGATGGTGGGCATGCGCGGATCGTCCCAGCCGTCGACGCGCGACTCGTCCACCAGCTGCTTGAGCCTGCGCTTGCTGGTGATGGCATAGGTCAGGTTCAGGCGCGCGAACTCGTACTGGTGCGGCAGCGGGTTGGCGAACACGCCGGCATCGCGCAGGTGGCCCAGCACCCAGTCGTAGAGCGGGCGGTTGTTCTCGAATTCGAGCGTGCAAAGCGAATGCGTGATGTTCTCGATGGCATCCGAGATGCAATGCGTGAAGTCGTACATCGGGTAGATGCACCACTTGTCGCCAGTGCGATGGTGATGGGCATGGCGGATGCGGTACAGCACCGGGTCGCGCATCACGATGTTCGGCGCGGCCATGTCAATCTTCGCCCGCAGCACGTGCTCGCCATCGGCGTACTTGTCGTCGCGCATCTCGCGGAACAGCTTCAGGTTTTCCTCGACCGTGCGGTCGCGGAATGGCGACGGCTTGCCCGGCTCCGAGAAATTGCCGCGGCTGGCCGCGATCTGCTCGGCGCTCTGGCTGTCGACATACGCCGCGCCGCGCTCGATCAGGGTCTCGGCGAACTGGTACAGCCGGTCGAAGTAGTCGCTGGCGTAATACAGGTGCGGGGCGGCGCCGGCCTGCTTCGCGTCCCACGAGAAGCCCAGCCAGTGCACGGCGTCGATGATGGAATCGACATACTCCGTGTCTTCCTTGACCGGATTGGTGTCGTCGAAACGCAGGTGGCAGCGGCCGGCGTAGTCGCGGGCCATGCCGAAGTTCACGCAGATGCTCTTGGCGTGCCCGATATGCAGGTAGCCGTTCGGCTCCGGCGGAAAGCGCGTGATGACCGTCGGCAGCGGTTCGCCCTGCTGGTCCGCACGGCCGGCGTAGGCGCCGGAGGCGAGGTCCTGGTCGATGATGCTCCGCAGGAAATTGGAGGCGGCTGGCGTGTCGGTGGGCTTGTTGTCGTGGCTCATGGTGGCGCCGCATCACATGCGGCTCGATAACTGGACGGACGGGCCGGGTCTGGATTGACCCGGTCACGAACCTGATGTTCCTCGGATGGCGCAATTTTACCGTGCCTGCGGGGCGACCCGGCAGTACTGCGGAATTTTCCGAATCGTCTCACAGCGCGGCCGCCGGAAGTGGTGCAGAATTCACGGCACGGTTTCAGCTGCCACGCACGATCCGTGCGACGCTATCGTCGCATGCCGCCATCATTCCCGCCGCAGGAACATATGCCATGAATGCCGCTACTTCCGCCGTTCCCGGAACCTCCTCCCACCTGGCACCCGCCGACGTGCTGGCCAGCCTGTGGCGCGACGCCGCCATGCCGCCCGAGGCGCTTGCGCACCTGACCCTCACCGGCGCCGATCCGGTGCTGCCATCGACGTTCGCCATCGGCACGGCCGCGCAAGCCAGCCTGGGCGCGTCGGCTCTGGCCGCCGCGGCGCTGTGGGCGCAGCGCACCGGCCGCTGGCAGCAGGTGGCGGTGGACATGCGCCATGCGCTGACCGAGTTCCGCAGCGACCGCTACCTGCGCGTCTGCGGCGGGCCGGCACCCGATCTCTGGGACAAGATCGCCGGGCTGTACCCGTGTGGCGATGGGCGCTGGGTCCGCCTGCACACCAACTTTCCGCATCACCGCGACGGCGTGCTGCGCCTCCTGAACTGTGCCCACGACAAGGAGGCCGTGCGTGGCGCGCTGGCGAAGTGGAAAGCCGAGGACTTCGAGACCGCCGCTTCCAATGCGGGCATGGTGGTGGCGGCACTGCGCACGCTCGACGAATGGCAGAAGCATCCGCAGGCCCAGGCACTGCAGGGCCTGCCGCCGGTGATGCTGGAGAAGATCGGCGAAGCCCCGCCGACCCCGTTGCCGGCCCTGCCGCCCCATGCCGAGATCAATGTCGACGCGCGGCCGCTGACGGGCATCCGCGTACTCGATTTCACGCGCATCATCGCCGGCCCGGTAGCCGGTCGCACGCTTGCCGCGCATGGTGCCGAAGTCCTGCTGGTGACGGCACCACACCTGCCGGCCATCGCACCGCTGGTGATCGACACCGGCCGCGGCAAACGGTCGTGCCAGCTGGACCTGCGTGACCACGACGACAAGCGCACACTGCACCGGCTGCTGCATGGCGCGGATGTGGTGGTGCAGGGCTATCGGCCCAACGGACTGGCGGAGCTCGGTGTCGGACCGGAAGCCGCGGCGCGCGCGAAACCGGGCATCGTCTACGTCTCGCTGTCGGCCTATGGCCATGTGGGGCCGTGGTCGAACAAGCGTGGCTTTGATTCGCTGGTGCAGACCGCTACCGGGTTCAATGCCGATGAAGCGCAGGCGGCGGGCAGCGCCGAGCCGTTGCCGCTGCCGGCGCAGGTACTCGACCATGCGGCCGGCTACCTGCTGGCGTTTGGTGCGATGGCGGCATTGCATCGGCGAGCCACGGAGGGCGGCAGCTGGCTGGTGCGGGTCTCGCTGGCGCAGGTCGGCCAGTGGCTGCGCAGCCTCGGACGCGTGCCGGATGGCCTGTCGGTGCCGGACCAGCATATCGACGAAATCTCCGATCTGCTGGAGGTACAGGAGTCCGGTTTTGGGGAGTTGACCGTGGTGCGCCACGCGGCGCAGCTATCGGAGACGCCGGCGCACTGGGCATTGCCGTCGGTGCCGCTCGGCACCCATGCGCCGGAATGGTTGCCGCGCTGAACGTTGGACGCTAGTACAGCGTGGTGCGCACGCGCTCCGGCAGGGCACGGTCATAGGCTTCGCCGTCGATCGCATCGCGGCTCAGCGTTGCCACCATGGTGCCGGTGCTCGGCAACGCGCTGCGCGGAATCTGTGCGTCGCTCGACCACAGATGCGAGCGCACCAGCGCGCGGGCGCATTGGAAGAACACTGACCGGATCGTGATCACGAGTACCGTGGTGGGCGCCTTGTCCTGTACCACGCACCGCGCGATCAGTTCGGGATCGGTCGAGATGGTGGCGGTCCCGCTGATACGCAGCGTCTCGTTGATGCCGGGAACCAGGAACAGCAGGCCCACGCGCGGATCAGCGATGATATTGCGCAGACTGTCGATGCGGTTGTTGCCGCGCCGGTCGGGCAGCAGCAGGGTGCGGTCGTCGAGGACCTGAACAAAGCCCGGCGCATCGCCACGCGGTGAACAGTCGCCGCCGTGCTCGTTCATCGTCGACAGCAGGCAGAACGGCGCGGCTTCCACAAACGCCCGGTAATGGGGATGCAGATAGTCGACTTCCTTGGCCAGTGAAGCGGCGCCCGGTTCTGCGTACAACGATTCCAGAACGGCAAGCGTGGCAATGGCGTGCGATGGCATATGACGGCTCCATGACGGAGAAGGCCGGACGAAGGCTCAAGTATGCCGCACCTCGATTCAGATCGTCACCGTGCCCCGGCCCAATTCAATCACGCGGCCGCCCACGCGAATCGCGCCTTCGGTGGTCACGTTCAGGTCCAGCCGGCAGCGGCGGTCGACCAGTTCACCCTGATCTACCTCGTAGTGCGCCGGCAGTGCATGGCCCGTGGCCAGCAGCCAGCCCCCGAGGTTGGCGCAGGCCGAACCGGTGCCCGGGTCCTCGGCCACGCCGCCACCTTGCTTGGTGAAGAAATAGCGCACCAGTACCTTGCCCGGCTGGGTCGGATCGAACGCGAATACATAGGCGGTCTTGCGGCCGAGGCTGCTTTGTGGCCACTGTTCCAGTCGGCCACTGTCCGGTTGCGCGCGGCGCACTGCTTCCGGGGTTTTCAGCGGCACCAGCAGCTGATCGGCACCGGTATCGACCCACATCGGCGAACTGGCGAGATCGTCGGCATGCAGGCCCAGCAGCGACGCCATCTCCGCATCGGGCAGGCCAGCGGGTGCGGTTTTCGGTGCGCCGTCATGCGGGGCAGTGAGCGTCCAGCGGTCGCCGGCGGCGGTGACCGGTACTACGCCGGCCTTGAATTCCAGGGTCAGCGCATCGCCGGTGCTGGCGAGGTCGCGTACCACATGCGCGGTACCAAGCGTGGGATGTCCGGCAAAGCGCATCTCGTAGCCGGGTGTGAAGATGCGCACCGCAGCGGTGGCCTTTTCCGACGGCAATACGAAGGTGGTTTCCGACAGGTTGAACTGCAGCGCCAGCGCCTGCATGGTGGCGTCGTCCATGCCGCGCGCGTCCTCGAACACACAGAGGGGATTGCCGCCGAACGTGGATTCGGCAAAGACGTTGACGATTCGGTATGCGTAGGTGGCCATGGTCGTGCCGCAAGGCTGGGTATCGGATCGGCCAGTGTACGGAAGTCGTGCGGCAAAGCCATGCACAGTTTCGTGCATGCGCAACGGAACAGTTGAGATGTCTTGAGGTTGATCAGTTTTAAGCAGACGGCGATAGCCGATGGGTTTCGGCATCCCAAGAATGGGACCTTTTTGATTGCGCTGTCATGCTGGAACTCAACAATTACGAAACGCTCGTCGCGGCCTCCCTGGTGCTGCTGATCGGACGCAAGCTGGTGCAGGTCACCGCGCCGCTACGCGCCTTCAATATTCCCGAACCCGTGGCTGGTGGCCTGATCGTCGCGCTGTGCCTGGCGTTGGCCCGCTACACGGCCGATATCCAGGTCAGGTTCGACACCGGCACCCAGACGCCGCTGATGCTGGCCTTCTTTGCGTCGCTCGGCCTGAGCGCCAATCTGGCCAGCCTGAAGCAGGGTGGCAAATCGATCGGGATTTTCCTGGTCGTGGTGGCGGGCCTGCTGGTGATCCAGAACGGCATTGGCGTCGGCATGGCCAGTGCGATGGGCCTGCATCCGGCCACGGGCCTGCTGGCCGGTTCGATCTCGCTGTCCGGCGGGCACGGCACCAGCGCGGCCTGGGGCAAGACCTTCGTCGAGCAGTTTGGCATGTCCTATGCCACGGAACTTGGGGTCGCGTGTGCCACGTTCGGCCTGGTGCTTGGTGGGCTGATTGGCGGCCCGGTGGCGCGTTACCTGTTGCGCAACGTGGCCAGACCGGACGCCGATGCAGCCGGCGCGGCCGGTGCCGCGGGCGCCGATCCGTTGACGTTCGAAAGTCCACAGGCGGTGCGCCTGATCACGGCATCGGCGTTGATTGAAACGCTTGCACTGATCCTGGTCTGCCTCACGGCAGGCTACGCGCTGGCGGACCTGTTCAAGGGCAGCTGGCTGGAACTGCCGACTTTTGTCTGGGTCCTGTTCGTTGGGGTGCTATTGCGCAATGGCCTGGCGCTGCTGGGCTGGTACACGGTGTTCGATCGCGCGCTGTCCGTGCTTGGCAATGTCAGCCTGTCGATGTTCCTGGCCATGGCCCTGATGAGCCTGCGGCTCTGGGAGCTGGCATCGCTGGCATTGCCGATGTTGCTGATCCTGGCTGTGCAGACCGCCGCGATGGCTACCTATGCGGTATTCGTGACCTTCCGCGTGATGGGCCGGAACTACGATGCCGCGGTGCTGGCCGCCGGGCATTGTGGCTTTGGCCTTGGTGCCACACCCACGGCCATCGCCAACATGCAGGCCATTACCGACCGCTTCGGCGCATCGCACCTGGCCTTCCTGATCGTGCCGATGGTGGGCGCCTTCTTTATCGACATCGTCAACGCCGTGGTCATCAAGCTGTTCCTGAGCCTGCCGATGTACTGAGTCCTGGCCCACAAATAAAATAGGCGCCATGGTTGACCCATGGCGCCTCGCAGGACTGCTACTTCCTACTGCCTACTACTTACTGACTTACTGCCAACTACGGTACTACCGGAATGCAATGAGCGCTGCGCTCAGAAACCCACGGCCTGGCCGTCGCGGCGGCTGTCGCTGGCGGCAACGTAGCCTTGCTCGGCGTCTTCCGACAGGCGCCAGATAAACTGGCCCGAGCCGAAATCCATATACGGGTCTTCCACCGACTTGAGCTTGTGGCCACGGTCCTTGAGGCCGGCCACGGTATTCGGGTCCATGGTTCCTTCAACGTCGAGCGTGAAGTCGCGGTTGACCTTCCAGCGCGGCGCGCAGCAGGCAGCCTGCGGTTGCTGGTTGTAGTCGAGCATGCGCACCACGGTCTGCAGATGGCCTTGCGGCTGCATGTCGCCACCCATCACGCCAAAGCTCATCACGGGCTTGCCATCCTTGGTCAGGAAGGCCGGGATGATCGTGTGGAACGGGCGCTTGCCGCCTTCCACGGCATTGGCCGATTTCGGATCCATCGAGAAACCCACGCCACGATTCTGCAGGCTGATGCCGGTGCCCGGCACCACCACGCCCGAGCCAAAGCCCATGTAGTTCGACTGGATGAACGAGATCATCATGCCGTTCTCATCGGCGGCGGTCAGGTAGATCGTGCCGCCCGTGCGCGGCATGCCGAAGTTGAAGTGCGTGGCACGCTGCATGTCGATCAGCTTCGCGCGCGATTTCAGGTAGGCGTCGTCGAGCATCTGTTCGGGCGTGACTTCCATGCTGCGCGGATCGGCCACATAGCGGTAGAGATCGGCAAACGCAAGCTTCATCGCCTCGATCTGCAAATGCTGGGAATCGACCGAATCCACCGGCAGCGACCCGACATCGAACTGGTCGAGAATGCCCAGTGCCATCAACGCGGCAATACCCTGGCCATTCGGCGGGATCTCATGCACTTCATGGCCACGGTACGACTTGCTGATGGGCTTGACCCAGTCAGGCTGGTAGTTGCGCAGGTCGTCCAGCGTCATCGCGCCGCCGCACTCCTTGCTGAACGCGGCGATCTTCTCGGCGATCTCACCTTCGTAGTAGGCGCGGCCCTTGGTTGCGCCGATCTTGCGCAGCGTGTCGGCTGCAGCCTTGAAGACAAACTTCTCGCCCACGTGCGGCGCGCGCCCGTTCGGCATGAACGTATCGGCAAAGCCGGGCTGGTTCTTCAGGTCCGGAACCGCGGCGGCCCACTTGTGCGCGACCACCGGCGGCACGGCATAGCCGCGCTCGGCGATCTCGATCGCGGGTTCCATCAGGTCTTCGAACGGCAGCTTGCCGAAGCGTTCATGCAATGCCGCCCAACCGGCGATCACGCCCGGTACGGTAACCGAATCCCAGCCACGGACCGGCCGGTTGGCCAGGCCATTGCCATCGACGCCGTACTTGTTCTTGAAGTAGTCGGTATTCCAGGCGGCAGGTGCCACGCCCGACGAGTTCAGGCCATGCAACTCCTTGCCATCCCAGAGGATCGCAAACGCATCGCTGCCCAGGCCGCACGACACCGGTTCCACCAGCGTGATGGCCGCAGCCGCGGCAATCGCGGCGTCCACGGCATTGCCGCCCTTGAGCAGCATGCGTAGGCCAGCCTGCGCGGCCAGCGGATGCGAGGTCGATACCACGTTGCGCGCGAACAGCGGAATACGCACGGTGGGGTAGGGGTTGGTCCAGTTGAAGTTCTGCATGGCCTGTCTCGTTGTGTAAAACACCTACTGTGGTCTCCCCTCTCCCACGAGTGGGAGAGGGGAGCGAAAAAACTCAATCGACCTGGATCTTGCGGTCCTTGATCAGTTTGCCCCAACGGGCGCTGTCTTTCTTCACCATCGCGGCAAACTGGGCAGGCGTGCCGCCAACCGGTTCGGCGCCAAGCTTGGCCAGGCGGTCCTTGACGTCCTGCGACTGGATGGCCTTGTTGAACTCGGCATTCAGGCGGTTGATGATCTCGGGCGGCAGGCCCTTGGGGCCGTAGATGCCAAACCAGGTATCGGATTCAAAGCCGGGCAGTCCCGATTCGCTTGCCGTAGGCAACTCGGGCGCCAGCGGTGAGCGCTTGAGGCTGGTCACGGCCAGCGCCTTGAGCTTGCCGTCCTTCACGTGCGGCATGCCGGAGACGATGCTGTCGAACAGCACCTGCACCTTGTTCGAGATCAGGTCGGGCACGGCCAGCGCGGTACCGCGGTACGGAATATGGGTGATGAACACCCCGGCCTGCGCCTTGAACGCTTCGGCAGTCAGGTGCACCACCGTGCCATTGCCGCTCGACGCATAGTTCAGTTCACCAGGATGCTTCTTGGCGTAGTCGATCAGTTCCTTGACGTTTTTGACCGGCAACTGGTTCGGTACCACCAGCACATTGGTCGCCGTGGCGACCTGGCCGATTGGCGTGAAATCGGTCTCGGTGTTGTACGGCAGGTGCGTGTTGATGTACGGGCCGATCGAGTGCGTGCTGGTGGTGGCGATCAGCAACGTGTAGCCATCAGGTGCTGCCTTGGCGGCCATATCGGAGCCGATGGCGCCCCCGGCGCCGGGCCGGTTGTCGACCACAATCTGTTGTCCCAGATTGGTGCCGACCTTCTGGGCAATCGCGCGTGCGAGCAGGTCGGTGGCGCCGCTGGCCGGGAACGGCACGATCAGGCGGATCGGCTTGTTCGGAAAGCTGTCGGCGTGCGACGGTGCGGCGGCAAGGGTCAGGCTCGTGGCAAGGCCAATGCCAAGAAGGCGTAGCCAGTGTTGCATGTTCTTCTCCGGTGCGGACGGGGGCGACGGTGAATAAAAAATCGGCAGGAAACCCCAGATTATTCCGCGCTGACGGCCACAATGAAAGTTAATATTCCTTGCTTGATCCACAAGAAAACCTTGTGGATCGTCGTTTGGGACAACCTCGCACCGCAATGAGCACGATCCGCTTTCTGAAGACCTTTATCGCCGTGGCCGAGCACGGGTCATTTGCCGCCGCGGCAAGCCAGGTGGCGTTGACGCAGGCCGCGGTCAGCCTGCAGATGCGTTCGCTGGAGGAGGAGTTGCGGCGTGAACTGTTCGACCGCAGCGGCCGTGTGGCAGTGCTCAACGCCGACGGCCGCGCGCTGTTGCCACAGGCGCGGCGCATGTTGGCGCTGCATGACGAAATGCGGCTGCCGCTGGCCGGCTCCGACGCCATGGCCGGCGCCGTGGCGGTCGGCGCGGTGGTGTCGGTGATGGGAGGGCTGTCGCACGTGGTGGCGCAGTTGAAGCGCACCTATCCGGCACTGGACGTGCGTCTGATCGGCGCCAAGTCTTTCGAACTGGCGGCGATGGTCGAAAGTGGCGAGCTAGATGCGGCCTTCGTGGTTGAGGGGTCGGCGCGACTGGCCGGTACGTTGCACTGGACGCCACTCTATGACGAACCGCTGGTGGCGATTGCCGCGCGCGGCAGCAGTGGCGACGACGCGCGGCAGGCGCTGGCCACCAACCCGTTCCTGCGCTTCGACCGCACCCAGCGCACCGGAGCACTGGTGGAGCGCGCCTTGCGCCGCGCTCATCTGCACATCAACGAATTCCTGGAACTGAACTCGATCGAGGCGCTGGTGGAACTGGTGCGCCAGGAGGTAGGCGTGACCGTGGTGCCGTTGCTCAAGCGGTCACGCTGGCGCGATGACAAGGCCTTGCGCATCCTGCCCTTGCAGGCGCGCGGGGAGCCTACGGTACGGACGATCGGCATGCTGGAGCGGCGCGACCATGGCCGCGCCCATGTGACCGAGGCGATTCGCGCCGCGTGCGCCACGATGTTCAGCGCATGAATGGAAAAGGGCGCCCTCATCTGCATGAGGGCGCCCTTCAGGGTACTGCAACAGAAGTTCTTACTCTTCCTGGAACGCTTCTTCGCGCTTGGACTTGATCGACGGCATCGCCACGATCGCCACCAGGATTGCCGCGGCAACCAGCAGGCCCAGCGACAGCGGACGCGTCACGAACACGCTGAAGTCACCACGCGACAGCAGCAGCGAGCGGCGGAAGTTTTCTTCCATCATCGGTCCCAGCACGAAGCCCAGCAGCAGCGGCGCCGGTTCGCACTTGAGCTTGATGAACAGGTAGCCGATCACGCCGAATGCCGCGGTCTGGAACACGTCGAACGTGGTGTTCTGGACCGAGTACACGCCGATGCAGCAGAACGTCAGGATGGCCGGGTACAGGTAGCGGTAAGGCACCTTCAGCAGCTTCACCCAGATACCGATCATCGGCAGGTTCAGGATGATCAGGATCAGGTTGCCGAGCCACATCGAAGCGATCAGGCCCCAGAACAGCGCCGGGTTGCTGGTCATCACCTGGGGACCCGGCTGGATGTTGTGGATCGTCATCGCGCCCACCATCAGCGCCATCACGGCGTTAGGCGGAATACCGAGCGTCAGCAGCGGAATGAACGACGTCTGTGCCGCGGCGTTGTTGGCCGATTCCGGACCCGCCACGCCTTCGATCGCGCCCTTGCCGAACTCATGCGCATACTTCGACGTCTTCTTTTCCAGCGAGTACGCTGCAAACGAAGCCAGTGCCGCACCGCCGCCCGGCAGGATACCAAGCATCGAACCCAGTGCCGTGCCGCGCAGGATAGCCGGAATCATGCGCTTGAAATCTTCCTTGGTCGGGAACAGGTTCGTCACGTGGTCCGTGAAGGTCTCGCGGGCCTCCTTCTGTTCCAGGTTCGCGATGATTTCCGCGAAACCGAACACACCCATCGCCACCGACACGAAGTTCAGGCCGTCAGTCAGCTCTGGCACGTCGAACGAGAAGCGCGCGGCGCCCGAGTTCACGTCGGTACCGACCAGACCCAGCAACAGGCCGAGCACGATCATCGAGATCGCCTTCACCAGCGAGCCCGATGCCAGCACCACGGCACCGATCAGGCCCAGGATCATCAGCGAGAAGTATTCGGCGGGGCCGAACTTGAACGCCAGTTCCGACAGCGGGGCCGCGAATGCGGCCAGGATCAGCGTGGCCACGCAGCCGGCGAAGAACGAGCCGAGGCCAGCCGTAGCCAGTGCCACGCCGGCACGACCGCGCCGCGCCATCTGGTACCCGTCGATGGTGGTCACCACCGACGACGATTCACCAGGCAGGTTCACCAGGATGGCGGTGGTCGAACCACCGTACTGGGCGCCGTAGTAAATACCGGCCAGCATGATCAGCGCGGCCACCGGGGGCAGCGTGTAGGTCACGGGCAGCAGCATCGCGATGGTGGCCAGCGGGCCCAGGCCCGGCAGCACGCCGATCAGCGTACCGAGCACGCAGCCCAGGAACGCGTACGCGATGTTCTGGAAAGACAGGGCGGTCGAGAAGCCCAGTCCGAGGTTGGCTAACAGTTCCATGAGGCGCGTCTCCTTAGCTTGCCAGGAAGGCCGGCCACACCGGCATCTGCAGGTTGATGCCGTACACGAAGGCACCCATGCTGATCACGACCAGGATGATCGCGTTCAGGATGGCTCCCTTCCAGCTGAATTCATGGCTGGCCATCGAGGAGACCAGCACCAGTACCACCACCGACAGCACCATGCCCAGCGGCTTGAGCAGCAGGCCGAACAGCACCACGGCACCCAGGATCCACAACAGGATTTTCAGGTCCCAGCGAGCCAGGTGATCTTCCTCGGCCTTGGAGGACAGCGATCCCCACGTTACCAGCGCGCCCAGCAAGGCGAGCACGATGCCGAGCCAGAACGGGAAGTATCCCGGTCCCATCTTGGCGGCTGTTCCCATGGAATAGCCACGGGCGACGAAGGAAAAGCTCAGACCGACCAGAATGAACATCAGGCCGGAGGCAAAGTCCTTTTGGCTACGTATGCGCAAAATGATTCTCCTCGATATTGACTGCTTGAAATCGTCGCGACAAAGGCTCCCCCACTCGCGGCAGGGTGGAAGGTAAAAGCGCATCCTTTCAGCTACCTTTCATATGTCTGCATAAAGTGGCAACCTCAGGGTATCTCCCTACGCAGACGTCTGAAAGCATTCGGTAAGTCGTTGACGATACAAGGAAAAGTGCAGGGAAAACGTGCATGGCGGCAGGTAGGGATCAAGGGGCGGGTGGCAGGTTGCGACTGGACTGAACCGGACTGAGCCGGACAGAAGCGGGCCTGCTTCGTAAGCTAAGATCGACGGCACTGGCGCATGCCTTGACGCACACGCAAATCGGAAGGGAGCCCGCTTGGAAACCATCGACCATGCCATCCTGCTCGGCGCCGTGGTGATGACCCTGAGCATCGTGCTCGGGGTGTTCTCGGCGCGCTTCGGCGTGCCGTTCCTGCTGGTCTTTCTTGGCGTGGGCATGGCCGCCGGCGTGGATGGCCCGGGCGGCATCCGGTTCTCGAATACCTGGCTGAGCTTCCTGGTGGGCAATATCGCGCTGGCCGTGATCCTGATCGACGGCGGGCTGCGTACGCGCTATGCCACGTTCCGCGTCGCGCTACGGCCATCACTGTCGCTGGCCACGGTGGGCGTCCTGCTGACCGCCGCGCTGGTCGGAATGTTTGCAACATGGGTGCTCGGCATCGACTGGAAGCTTGGCTTGCTGCTTGGCGCCATTGTCGGCTCCACCGATGCGGCCGCGGTGTTCTCGTTGCTCAACAGCAGCGGTATCCGGCTCAAGGAACGTGTGGCCAGCGTGCTCGAGATCGAATCGGGCATCAACGATCCGATGGCCATCTTCCTGACGCTGACGTTGATCGAGTGGATCACGGCCCCGCAAGGGTTGTCTGCCGGCGCGCTGGCGCTGCGGCTGGTGGTGCAGTTCGGGGTTGGTGGCCTGCTGGGCGTAGGCCTGGGCTATTGCATGGCCAACGTCATGGAGCGCGTCAATGTTGCCGAAGGTCTGCAGGCCATCCTGATCTGCTCTGCCGGCTGCATGGTCTGGGCCATCGTGCAATCCGCCGGAGGCAGTGGTTTCCTGGCGGTCTACCTGGCCGGGATGATCGTCGGCAACCGCGATCGGGCGGTGAGCGAGGATATCCTGCGCGCCATGGACGGCATGGCATGGCTGGCCCAGTCGGCGATGTTCCTGTTGCTTGGCTTGCTGGTGACGCCGCACCGGATCTGGGACATTGCCGTTCCCGCGCTGGCGGTGGCATTGTTCCTGATGTTCGTGGCGCGGCCGGTTGCCGTTTTTGTGTCGCTGCTGCCGTTCCGCTTCAATGCGCGCGAAAAAGGCTTCGTTGCCTGGATGGGCTTGCGCGGGGCGGTGCCGATCGTGTTGTCGCTGTTTCCACTGCTGCAGGGCATGGAAGATGCTGGCCTGCTGTTCCGCGTGGCCTTTGCCGTGGTGCTGGCCAGCCTGCTGTGCCAGGGCACCACCGTGGCGCTGGCGGCGCGGCTCGGGCGTGTGCTGCGGCCCGCCTACGACGAGCCGCTGTCACGCGAACGCCTGCGCGGCACGCGGGCACCGGCGCTGGAACTGATGCAGTTCCAGGTTGCCGCCAGTTCATCGATGGAAGACCTGCGTGCGGACCAGGTGGAATTGCCGCCGCGCAGCCGGCTGGTGACGGTCGCGCGCGACGGTGCGCTGGTGCCGCTCGACCAGGTGGTCCTGCGTGCCGGCGACATTGTTTCCGTGCTGGCGCCGGGCGGGTCGGTGCCGCTGTTGTCGCGGCTGTTCCTGACGCCGGCCCGGCCGCCGGCATGGGACCAGGTCGCGCATGATTTCCTGCTCGACGGCCAGGCCAGGCTGGCGGACGTGGCGGCGCTCTATGGCACGCGCGAACTGACCCCGACCGAGCAGGCACGGACGCTGGAAGAAGCCATGCTGGCCGTGTTTCCGTCGCCGCCGGTGGAAGGCGATGCGGTGGAGATTGCCGGCTTGCGCCTGACCGTGACCCGCATGGACGGGCCACGCATCACACAGGTGGGGTTGTTGCTGCCGCGCAATGCGGCGGAAGACGCCAGGGACCACAAGGACCGTGTCTGGCGCCAGCGCGACAAGGCGCGCGGATCGCTCAGTCCACCTTCGCGCCCGAAACCTTGACCACCTGGCCGTACTTCTTCAGTTCACGCTGGATCAGCGCCGCGAACTGCTCCGGCGTGGTCGGCGCGGGTTGCGCGCCGATGCGTGCCAGGCGCGCCTTCATGTCGTCGGTCTTCAGGATTGCCACGATATCGTGATTGAGCCGTTCGACGATCTCGCGCGGCGTGCCGGCCGGGGCCAGGACGCCAAACCATGTCGAGATGTCGAAGCCTTCCAGGCCCAGTCCCTTGCCCGCTTCGGCAATCGTCGGCAGTTCCGGGAACGACGCCGCACGGGCGGGCGTGGTCACCGCGAAGGCCTTGAGCTTGCCGGCCTTGATATTGGCCGATGCCGAGGCCAGGTTGTCGAAGATCAGGTCGGTCTGTCCGGACAGTACCGACAACTGCGCGGGCGAGGCGCCGTTATACGGGATATGGACCATGCTGACGTGCGCCATGCTCTTGAACAGTTCGCCGGACAGGTGTCCCGCGCTGCCGTTGCCGCCCGATGCATAGTCGAGCTTGCCCGGATGCTTGCGCGCATATTCCACCAGGTCGCGCACGCTGTTGATGTGCAGTTCGGCGGCCTTGCCCGGATGCATCACCAGCACGTTCGGAACATCGGCTACCAGCGTGATCGGGGCGAAGTCCTTGACCGGGTCATAGGGCATCTTCGCGAACAGCGTCGGGTTGATCGCATGCGTGGCCACCGCGCCCATCACGATCGTGTAGCCGTCGGCAGGCTGCTTGGCCACGTAGTCGGCGCCAAGGTTGCCGCCGGCACCGGGCCGGTTCTCCACCACCACGGGCTGGCCCAGGCTGTCGCGCAGCTTTTCGCCAATGGCGCGCGCCACGGTATCGAGCGGGCCGCCGGCGGGATAGGGCACCACGAAGCGGATCGGCTTGGTCGGCCAGTTGGCGGTAGCGGCTTGCACCGGTGCGGCGCAGGCAAGCGAGGCAGCCAGCGCGAGCGACTGGGCTGCCGTGAGCAGGGTCTTCAGCATGTCAAACGTGGAAAAAATGGAAGGATCGGGAATCGATGTGCCGGCGCGTACATTGCGCCCCGGCATGGATACGTAGCTGTAGCGGATTCAACGGATGCCGATGCCGCGCGCCATCATCACCGCGCACAGCGGCAGCAGGATCAGCAGATGGGCCTCGATCATGACCCAGCGCCGGGCCTTCTTGATCTCGGCGGGAGTCGGCACGAAGTCGGGCAATCTCTTGGACTGTTTGCGCCACTTTGCGATGGCGAACGTAGGCGGCAACGAGCACAGCGCGATCACCACGAATACCGTCATCTTGGCGTGGAACCACGGATTGTGGATATAGAAATCCAGGCCCTTGGCGCCATAAAACAGCCGCAGCAGGCCGGTGGCCAGCACCACCATTGCCGAAATGAAATAGAACAGGTCGTACAGCGACAGGCGGCGCACGGTGGCCGGGCTCATGTCCGGGCGCAGTACCACGGCTTCGGCAGCCATCAGCGTGATCAGCACGAAGATGGCCGTGAAGTGCAGGAATGCGAGCAGGGCATCGGTCAGCATGAATTCTCCTCTTGGTGGGGAAAACTTCCATGATCACCTGCCCGCGGGTCTGCCCGGGCCGTTCGAGGTCAAACGGCAGCCGGGTAATACCTGGAGTGCGACCTGGGGTGCGGAGTCAGACCACACCCTTGTTGCGCAGGGCGGCGATGTGTTCGGCACTGTAGCCGAGTGTCTCGCCAAGCACCATATCGGTGTGCTCCCCGAGCAACGGCGGGTGGCGCAGCGCCTCGGGAGGCGTGGCGCTCATCTTCATCGGGCTGCCCACCAGCTGGACCGTGCCGGCCGTGGGGTGCGGCAGGTCCACGCGCAGGCCGCGCGACACTACCTGTTCGTTTTCAAAGACTTCGTCGAGCGTATTGATCGGGCCGCAGGGCACGCCGGCGCGCTCGAGATCCAGGATCCATTGCTCGCGGGTACGCGGAGCCACCATCTCGGCCAGGATCGGTACCAGCACGTCGCGGTGCGCCACGCGTTGCGGGTTGGTGGCGAAGCGCGGGTCGTCGGCCAGCTCCGGGTGGCCGCCGGCGGTCACGAATTTGCGGAACTGCCCGTCGTTGCCCACCGCGACGATGATCCAGCCGTCGGCGGCATGGAAGGTCTGGTAGGGCACGATGTTCGGATGGGCGTTGCCCCAGCGCTTTGGCGCCACGCCGCTGGCCAGGTAGTTCGTGTTCATGTTGGCCAGCATCGATACCTGCACGTCCAGCAGCGCCATGTCGATGTACTGGCCTTCGCCGGTGCGCTCGCGGTGGGCCAGCGCGGCCAGCACGGCAATGGTGGCGTACTGGCCCGTCATCAGGTCCGAAATCGCCACGCCGGCCTTCTGCGGGCCGCCGCCGGGCAGGTCGTCGCGTTCGCCGGTCAGGCTCATGAAACCGCCCATGCCCTGGATGATGAAGTCGTAGCCGGGGCGCTGGGCATACGGGCCAGTCTGGCCGAAGCCGGTGACCGAGCAATAGATGATGTCCGGCTTGACGGCCTTGAGCGATTCGTAGTCCAGGCCGTACTTCTTCAACTGCCCGACCTTGTAGTTCTCGAGTACCACGTCGCTCTGGGCCGCCAGGTCGCGTACCAGTTGCTGGCCTTCGGGCGTGCTGATGTCGCAGGTCACCGAGCGCTTGTTGCGGTTCGCGGCCAGGTAGTAGGCGGCTTCCGCCGTGTCGCGGCCGTCCGGGGTCTTGAGCCAGGGCGGGCCCCAGATGCGCGTGTCGTCGCCAGCGCCGGGGCGCTCGATCTTGATCACGTCGGCGCCGAAATCGGCAAGGTTCTGGGCGCACCATGGCCCGGCGAGGACGCGGGTCAGGTCAAGGACGCGAAGATGGCTTAAGGCTCCCATGGCGGTCACGGCTGGCAGGTCTGAGGAGCCAGCACTCTATCACCGGCGTAGTTGGCCGATGCACGCCGGGCGCGCATCTACGGGTCTTCCGTGGGCGATAACCGGACAATCCGCGGCCGGCAGGCAGCGCGCCGTGCGGTGCGCCAACACCGTGCCCAGCGCACCTGCCCCGGGACGGGGCTTGCCCGTATAATCAACGGTTTGCAAATCCAACCTGACTGACTGCGCCCTGCCACGACGTGGGATGCGCCCGATACAACATGAAAGTCTCCGACATTCGCAGCAAGTTCCTGCAGTTCTACGAGTCGAAGGACCATACGGTGGTCCGCTCGTCCAGCCTCGTGCCGGCGAACGACCCGACGCTGCTGTTCACCAATTCGGGCATGGTGCAGTTCAAGGACGTGTTCCTGGGCACCGACAAGCGTCCGTATTCGCGCGCCACGTCGTCGCAACGCTCGGTCCGTGCCGGCGGCAAGCACAACGATCTTGAGAATGTGGGTTACACCGCACGTCACCACACGTTCTTCGAGATGCTCGGCAACTTCTCGTTCGGCGACTACTTCAAGCGTGACGCGATCAACTACGCCTGGGAACTGCTGACCAAGGTCTACCAGCTTCCCGCGGAAAAGCTGTGGGTGACCGTGTACGCCGAGGACGACGAGGCCTACGACATCTGGGCCAAGGAAGTGGGCGTGCCGACCGAGCGCATCGTGCGCATTGGCGACAACAAGGGCGCGCGCTACGCGTCGGACAATTTCTGGCAGATGGCCGACACCGGCCCGTGCGGTCCTTGCTCGGAAATCTTCTACGACCACGGTCCGGAAGTGTGGGGCGGCCCCCCGGGATCGCCTGAAGAAGACGGCGACCGCTACATCGAGATCTGGAACCTCGTGTTCATGCAGTTCAACCGCGACGAGCAGGGCAACATGACGCGCCTGCCCAAGCCGTGCGTGGATACGGGCATGGGTCTCGAGCGGATTGCCGCCGTGCTGCAGCACGTGCACAGCAACTACGAGATCGACCTGTTCCAGGCCCTGATCAAGGCGGCTGGCCGTGAAACGCATTGCGACAACCTGAACCAGAATTCGCTGAAGGTCATTGCCGACCATATCCGCGCGTGCTCGTTCCTGATCGTCGACGGCGTGATTCCGGGCAACGAAGGTCGCGGCTACGTGCTGCGCCGGATCGTGCGCCGTGCCATCCGTCACGGCTACAAGCTTGGCCAGCGGACCCCGTTCTTCCACAAGCTCGTGGCCGAACTGGTGGTGCAGATGGGCGCAGCCTATCCGGAACTGGCCGACGCGGAGACCCGCGTGGTCGAAGTGCTCAAGGCCGAGGAAGAGCGCTTCTTCGAGACGATCGAGAACGGCATGTCGATCCTGGACACTGCCGTGACCGAACTCAAGACGCGCGGCGGCAAGGTGCTGGACGGCGAACTGGCGTTCAAGCTGCACGATACGTTCGGCTTCCCGCTCGACCTGACCCAGGACGTGGCGCGCGAGCAGGAAATCACCGTCGACGAAGCCGCGTTCGATGCCGCGATGACCCGTCAGCGCGAGCAGGCACGTGCCGCCGGCAAGTTCAAGATGGCAGCCGGCCTCGAGTACTCGGGCGACAAGACCGTGTTCCACGGCTATGACGCGCTGAGCATGGAAGGCGCACGCGTGATTGCGCTGTATGTCGATGGCGCAGCCGTTGATACGATGCAGCCGGGCCAGACCGGCGTGGTCGTGCTCGACAACACGCCGTTCTATGCGGAGTCCGGTGGCCAGGTTGGCGACCAGGGCACGCTGGTGGCCGGCGCCGCCGTGTTCAACGTGGCCGATACCACCAAGGTGCAGGCCGATGTGTTCGGCCACCAGGGCACGCTGGCCAATGGCGCGCTCAAGGTGGGCGACACCGTGGCCGCGCAGGTCGACGCCGTGCGTCGCGCGCGCACCGTGCGCAACCACTCGGCAACCCACCTGATGCACAAGGCATTGCGCGAGGTACTGGGCACCCACGTGCAGCAGAAGGGTTCGCTGGTCGATCCGGACAAGACCCGTTTCGACTTCTCGCACAATGCACCGCTGACCGATGACCAGATCCGCCAGATCGAGGAAATCGTCAACGCCGAGATCCTGCGCAACGAAGCCACCGTGGCGGCCGTGATGCCGTTCGACGATGCGGTCAAGAGCGGTGCCATGGCACTGTTCGGCGAGAAGTACGCGGACGATGTTCGCGTGCTGTCGATCGGTTCCTCGAAGGAACTGTGCGGTGGTACCCACGTAATGCGCACCGGCGATATCGGCCTGTTCAAGATCGTCGTGGAAGCTGGCGTTGCCGCAGGTATCCGCCGCGTGGAAGCCATTACCGGCGACAACGCGCTGCACTATCTGCAATCGCTCGACGCGCGCCTGAACGAAGCTGCCGCCGCACTGCGTGCACAGCCGTCGGAACTGGTGCCGCGCATCGGCCAGGTGCAAGACCAGGTCCGCGCACTCGAGAAGGAACTCGAAAAGCTCAAGAGCAAGCTCGCTTCGTCGCAAGGCGATGAGCTCGTATCGCAGGCGGTGGACGTCAAGGGCCTGAAGGTGCTGGCGGCCCAGCTCGAAGGCGCCGATGTGAAGACGCTGCGCGAGACGATGGACAAGCTCAAGGACAAGCTGCAGAGCGCGGCCATCGTGCTGGCGGCCGTGGCCGACGGCAAGGTCAGCCTGATCGCCGGCGTCACCGCTGACGCGACGTCGAAGGTCAAGGCCGGTGAACTGGTCAACTTCGTTGCCCAGCAGGTCGGCGGCAAGGGCGGTGGCCGTCCGGACATGGCGCAGGCCGGTGGTACCGATCCGGCAAACCTGCCGGCGGCCCTTGCAGGTGTCACCGAGTGGGTGTCCGCCAAGGTCTGATATTGCTGATCAGCATTGGCCTAGCGTGACAAAAAAGCGCCTGCACTGCAGGCGCTTTTTTTCGTCCGGAGATCGCTTCAGCGCGTGAACACTTCGAAGAGCATCCAGGCGGTAGTCGACAAGGAGTACGCACTGACGATGTAGACCGCCGGCATGAGGACCTTTCCTTGAAACTCTTTGTCTGTCGCAAGCCGGATAAGAAATCGTTCCATTACAACCTCCATTCATCATGTTGTTCAGTGGTGAGAGTGCCAGCAGAGCGAAGAGTATTTTCTCAAGACATGGTCGGCTGGATCAGATAGGAGTAGCCCGCGAAGTGACCACCCGCGCTTATGCATGTCAAGAGTAGCGATGCCCTGAGAATCAGGTTTGGGCGGCCACTCGTTCCCGGTTGAGTCGTTAGGCAGGACTCCATTGCGCCAAGCAGTACCATTCCCGCCGCAAGTACGATAATGACGATGTGGCCGCACATGACCATCCACATGAGGTCCTGGTTCGCGGAATTCCCGCCCATGTGTTGTGCTAGCAAGTTGCAGGCGCTTGCACTCATCGGAATGACCGCCCACAGCATTTGCCCATGCTCGATTGCGCGCATGACAATGCCCCGGCTGTATTTGCGAAAGAAGTACGGAAGCTTGATAAGCGGCAGCAGTGCCAACGGCGCGAGCAATGGAATCGCGATGTTGAACAGGAACCAGCTGAACTGCCCGGATACGGTCATGGCGCGCCTCGATGTGTGCGATGGAAGGACGATCGGCACACTGATTTCCTGTGCCGATCGACCACGCCACATCCTAGGCTTTACAGGTCCTAACGCCAATAAGACAGGTGTGAACTTGTGTGTCCGTAGAGCAGATATGAGCCGATGCTTGTGTCCGATCAATTGTGCCGGGTCTGTGTCGCCGCGCCGGTTGCACAGCCCGGAAAGCTACTTCGTCCCGCCACCCGTCAGCGTCGACACGATATCGATCGGCAGCGGAAACACGATCGTCGAGCTCTTGTCGCCGGCAATCTGCGTAAGCGTCTGCAGATAGCGCAGTTGCATCGCCTGGGGTTGCTTCGCCAGCATCTGGGCGGCCTCAAGCAGCTTCACAGAGGCCTGCAGTTCGCCCTCGGCATGAATCACCTTCGCACGCCGCTCGCGTTCCGCCTCGGCTTGCCGGGCAATCGCACGCACCATCGACTCGTTGAGGTCCACGTGCTTGATCTCGACGTTCGATACCTTGATGCCCCAGGCGTCGGTCTGCGCATCGAGCACCTTCTGGATATCGAGATTGAGCTTCTCGCGTTCGGCCAGCATTTCATCGAGTTCATGCTTGCCGAGTACCGAGCGCAAGGTGGTCTGCGCCAGCTGGCTGGTGGCCTCCAGGAAGTTGGCGACCTGGATGATCGCGCGTTCCGGGTCGACCACGCGGAAATACACCACGGCATTGACCTTGACCGATACATTGTCATGCGAGATCACGTCCTGTGGCGGCACATCGAGCACCACGGTGCGCAGGTCCACGCGCACCATCTGCTGCACGACCGGAATGACCAGCACCAGGCCGGGGCCCTTGACGCGCCAGAAACGGCCCAGCATGAACACCACGCCGCGTTCGTATTCGCGCAGCACGCGGAACGCGGATATCACCAGCAGAACCAGCAGGAAGATCAGGCCGCCGAAGCTGAATCCGAATGCCATGTCGGGCTCCTTGTTGTGTCAGGCATCGTGAAGCGAAGTGACATCGAGCACCAGCCCATGGCGTCCCGTGACGCGCACGGACTGGCCACATGCCAGCGCGCTGTTGCTGTGGATGCGCCATTGCTCGCCGCGCACCATGGCCCAGCCATCGGCCGGGGTCGCGTCGACCACCACGCCAATGCTGCCCACCAGCGTGTCGGCGCCGCTCACCACGGGACGCTGGCGCGCGCGCAGCAGCAGCGTAGACATGCCGAACAGGAACGCTGCCGAGATCGCGCACAGGCCGGCAATCAATGACAGTGGCACGCCGAAGCCGGGCACATCGGTATCGATCAGCATCACTGCACCAAACGCGAAGGCGATGATGCCGCCGACGCCTACCGCGCCGAAGGTTGGCAAGAATACTTCCGCGACCATGCATCCCACACCGAACGCGATCAGCGCGAGTCCCGCGTAGTTGATTGGCAGCATCTGCAGCGCGAACAGGCCCAGCAGCAGGCAAATGGCTCCGGCGATGCCGGGTACCACCATGCCGGGCGTGGAGAACTCGAAGATCAGCCCATAGATGCCGATCATCATCAGGATCAGCGCCACGCTGGGATCGGTGATCACAGCCAGCAGGCGGCTGCGCCAGTCGGGTTCCAGCGTGACGATCGGCGCGCCTGCCGTGTGCAGCACGCGCGTGGCACCGGCTGCCTCGAAGCGCTTGCCGTCGATCTGCCTGAGCAGGGCAGGCAGGTCCGGTGCTACCAGGTCGGCCACCTTCTGTGCCACGGCTTCGTCGGCGGACAAGCTGACCGCTTCGCGCACCGCGCGTTCGCCCCATTCGGCATTGCGATGCCGCAACTGCGCGAGTCCGCGGATATAGGCCGAGGCGTCGTGCATCTGCTTGCGGGTCATGGTGTCCTCGGCCGCAGGCGCACTTGCTGGTGCCGATGCCGGTGCGGGGCCTGCCTCGGGCTTCGTCCCGCCGATGCCGATGGCAACCGGGCTGGCCGCGCCAAGATTGGTGCCGGGCGCCATGGCGGCGATATGGCTGGCGTAGAGGATGTAGGTGCCCGCGCTGGCGGCACGCGCACCACCGGGATAGACGTAGGTGGCCACCGGCACCGGCGACGCCAGGATGGCCTGGATGATGTCGCGCATCGAGCGGTCGAGCCCGCCCGGCGTGTCCATTTCGAGCACGATCAGCTGGGCGCCTTGCTTGCGCGCCTGTTCCATGCCGCGCACGGCGAAGCTGGCGCTGGCCGGCCCGATCGCGCCTCGTACCGGGATGACATAAACCGGCGGCGCCGCGGAAACCGAGGTTGCGGGCGTGCTCGACGATGCCGTCTGGGCATTTGCCCCGGAAATTGCCAGCAGGACCAGGCCCAGGCAGGCCAGCACCAGCCAGTTCAGGAACTGCGGCCGGTGGCAGGCTGGCAGCGCTGACCGGCGCAACGCGAATGCGTGTGTCATGGCGGGGCGCGACCCGCCGTGGGTGCCGTGGTCGCGCCACTTTCAGTGTAGGCGACCGGCCACATCTTGCATGGCGTGGGCGTGGCTCCGGCCAGGTTTACGCTTGCTTCAGGCGGCAGCCTTTGTATCGTCGAGCGTACCTGGCAACTGCGGCAGCATGTCGGCCAATGCCAGCAGCGCCGCGCTGCCCATCGACGGATGCCAGGCCAATACAGTGGTCACCTGGCCAGCATCGCCAAGGGGGTGGATGCTGATCTTTGGCAGGTCGCGATAGAGGGTCAGTACCGAACGCGGCATGATTGCCACGCCAATGCCAGCCGCCGCACAGGTCACGATGGCGTGATACGAGCCGAGCTGGATCACGCGGCTGGCGGCATGGCCACACTGTCCATACCACTGCTCGAACCGCGACCGGTAGTTGCAACCAGCCTCGAAGGCCAGCAAGGTGGCGCGTTCGATATCGGCGGGGGTGCGGATCGGCGCATGCGTGGCGCTGGCAATGATCACCAGTTCCTCTGCGAATCCCGCCCGACTGACCAGTTCGGGGTCGCCCACCGGTTCGGCCACGAAGGCGCAGTCGACTTCGAAGCGGCGCAGCGCTTCCAGCGCCTGGCGTGTTGGCAGGGTCACGAGTTCGAGTTCGACATCGGGCCACGCCTGGTGATAGGCGGCCAGCAGATTGGGCAGGCGGCTCGCCGCCGTGCTTTCCATCGAAGCAATCCGCAGGCGTCCATGTGGATGGGCGGGCTGCACCGCGTGGCGCGCCTCATCGGAGAGCTGCAGGATGCGGCAGGCATAGTCGAACAG
This sequence comes from Cupriavidus sp., assembly GCF_057315035.1. NCBI lineage: Bacteria > Pseudomonadati > Pseudomonadota > Betaproteobacteria > Burkholderiales > Burkholderiaceae > Cupriavidus > Cupriavidus sp. The sequence continues at coordinate 56,757 of NZ_DBHKYV010000019.1, forward strand.
CGTTTGCCCGGCCGGAGTGAGCACCATGCGCCGGCCGTCGCGCACGAACAGTTCCACCCCCAACGATTGTTCCAGTTGCCGGATCCGCGTGGTGACGTTCGATTGCACGCGATGCAGCCGCTCGGCGGCCCGCGTGACGCCGCCAGCCTCGACCACGGTGCGGAAAATTTCCAGTGCCGCAAGGTCCATATCCGTAACCCTTTTCAAATCGAGATGATTTGCATCTCAATCATTCATTTGTCGTGATGGATGATCGCGCATAGCATAGTCAACTACAAGCCCAATTTCAAATGCCGGGATCGCGAATCCGGCCGCGCCAATGCCTTCAGCCGATATCAATGTCACCGCCGGGCGGACTGCCCGACAAACCGCCGGTCCATGGGCCGTGGCCATGGCCGGGCTGGTCTCGCTGGCGCTGGCCATGGGCATTGGCCGCTTTGCGTTTACCCCGCTGCTGCCGATGATGCTGCATGACGGCACCGTCACGCTGGCGCAAGGCGGGGCGCTGGCGACGCTGAACTACATCGGCTATCTGCTGGGCGCGCTGCTGTGCCTGTTTTTCCGGCCCGATCCGGTGCGCATCGTGCGCGCGTCACTGGCACTGACCGTGGTGCTGACGCTGGCGATGGCCCTGCCGGGCGGCATGGTGGCGTGGCTGGCATGGCGCACGCTGGCCGGCATAGCCAGCGCGGTGGTCATGGTCTACGCGACGGCGTGGTGCATGCAGCGGCTGGCGGAACTCGGCCATCCGGCGCTGGGCGGACTGATGTTCTGCGGACCCGGTATCGGCATCGTGGTCACCGGCGTGTCCACCTTTGGCATGGTAGCGGCGCGGTGGCAGGCGGACTGGGGCTGGATAGCCTTTACGATACTTGGCGCGCTGATGCTGGCGCCGGTGTGGCGTGTCTTTGGATCGGCGCTGCCGGCCGTGCATGCTGGCAGCGGGCAGGCGGCGTCCTCGGCGCCGGTTGGCACGCCACGGCTCGACCTGGAAACCTGGGCGCTGACGCTGGCCTACGGGCTGGCTGGCTTCGGCTACATCATCACGGCTACGTTCCTGCCCGTGATCGCCCGCCAGGCGATGCCCGGCAGCGTTTGGGCCGACCTGTTCTGGCCGATCCTCGGCGTTGGCGTGGCGGTGGGTGCATGGCTGGTGACGCGCGTGGGCATGCATCACGACAACCGCCGCATGATGATGTTCCTGTACGCCTTGCAGGCCGCGGGCGTGGCTGTGGCTGCCATATGGCCCACCGTGACCGGATTTGCGCTGAGCAGCCTGCTGGTCGGGCTGCCGTTCACGGCGCTGGTCTCGTTTGCGATGCGCGAGGCGCGCCGGCTCTGGGGCGCCAGCGCGTCGAAGCTGATTGGCCTGATGACCGCCGCCTACGCGATTGGTCAGATCGCCGGGCCGCCGCTGGCAACCGCGCTGGTGGCACGCACCGGCGGCTTCGGCGCATCGCTTGGGGTGGCGGCGCTGGCACTGCTGTGCGGCGCGCTGATCTACCTGTGGATGTGGCGCACCATGCCGGTGGCTGGCCGCACGGCAAACTAGCGACTGCGCTACAGTATCGGCTTCGCCGCTCACTCGACCTGGCCGCACCCGCGCCGGCGCTGCAGGGCGGCGCAGAAAGCAAAGCCCCATGTCTTTTGCCTTGCAGCCCGGGCGTGCCGCAGGCCCGGCCTCGCCAGTCAGCCCAGAGGAAGCCCGCGTGCGCGTGGACCTGGCCGCCGCCTATCGGCTGGCCGCACTCGAACGCTGGGACGACCTGATCTATACCCATATCTCGGCCACCGTGCCTGGTGAGCCCGATCACTTCCTGATCAACCCGTTCGGTTTCGCGTTCGACGAGATCCGTGCTTCTGACCTGGTCAAGATCAACGGCCGTGGCGAAGTGGTCGGCGAGACCGTGCACCCGGTCAATGTGACCGGCTTCGCGCTGCACGCCGCTGTGCATGCCGCACGTGCCGATGCGCATTGCGTGATGCACCTGCATAACACGGCCGGCATCGCGGTATCGGCCCAGGCCGAGGGTTTGCTGCCACTGTCGCAGCATGCCATGCGTTTTCATGGCCGCATCGCCTATCACGACTACGAGGGACTGGCCTTCACACCGGCCGAAGGCGCGCGTCTGACCGCGTCGCTGGGCGCACACCCGGCCATGCTGCTGCGCAACCACGGCACGTTGACCACCGGGCGCACCGTGGCCGAGGCGTATGTGCTGATGGCCACGTTGATCAAGGCCTGCGAGATCCAGCTCGGCGCGCAACTGGGCAGCGCCACGGTGCAGCCACCGGCGGCCGTGGCCGACCGTACGTCGTTGCAGCTGTTCGACAACGGCGCCATCGAGGGTGTCATGGAATGGCCCGCGCTGCTGCGCAAACTCGATAGAATCGATCCTTCATACAAAGACTGACAAGACGCCAAGGAGTCATGCAATGCCCACGTTTCATGTAGAGATGTTCGAAGGCCGCACCGTTGAACAGAAGCGCAAGTTTGTCGAGGAAGTCACGCGCGTCACGTGCGAGACGCTTGGCTGCTCGGCCGGTGCCGTGGACATCATCATCACCGACGTCAAGCGCGAGAACTGGGCCACCGGCGGCGAGCTCTGGCTCGACAAGAAGTAAGCGCAGCAGGGTTTGACCAGATGACCTCCGCAGTTTCCACCATGCAGCAGTTCGCTTCCGACAACTACGCCGGCTTCTGCCCGGAATCGCTGAAGTATTTTCTCGAAGCCAACGCCACCGGCCACGAGAAAGCCTATGGCGACGACAGCTGGACGCAGAAGGTGTGCGATCGCATTCGCGACCTGTTCCAGACCGATTGCGAGGTCTTCTTTGTCTTCAACGGCACGGCCGCCAATTCGCTGGCGCTGTCGTCGTTGTGCCAGTCATATCATTCCGTGATCTGCCATGAGCTGGCGCATATCGAAACCGACGAGTGCGGCGCGCCGCAGTTTTTCTCGAATGGCTCGAAGCTGCTGACTGCCCCGGGCGAGAACGGCAAGCTGACGCCCGACGAGGTTGAGGCGCTGGTGACGCGCCGCACCGACATCCACTATCCGAAGCCGCGCGTGGTATCGCTGACGCAGGCCACCGAAGTGGGCACGGTCTATACGGTCGACGAAGTGCGCGCGATTGCGGCCATTGCCAAGCGCCGCCAGTTGCGTGTGCATATGGACGGTGCGCGTTTCGCCAATGCAGTGGCATCGCTGGGTGTGCATCCGTCCGAAATCACATGGCGTGCCGGTGTGGACGTACTGTGTTTTGGTGGCACCAAGAATGGCTTGCCGGTGGGCGAGGCGGTAGTGTTCTTCGACCGGCGCCTGGCCGAGGATTTTGCCTATCGCGTGAAGCAGGCCGGGCATCTGGCGTCGAAGATGCGATTTATCTCGGCGCCATGGCTGGGCATGCTCGAAAACGATGTCTGGCTCAAGAACGGCCGCCATGCCAATGCAATGGCCACGCTGCTGCAGCAACGGATTGCCGATATTCCGGGCGTGCGCATCATGTTCCCGACGCAAGCCAATGCCGTGTTCGCCGAGTTGCCGCTGCCGGCAATCGAGGCGCTGCGCGCAAAAGGCTGGCTGTTCTACACGTTTATTGGCGCGGGTGGTTGCCGCCTGATGTGTGCTTGGGATTTGCAACCGGAAACGGTCGAGGCGTTTGCGGCCGACATTCGCGCGGCTTGCGCGCGTTGATACTGAGAATAACGAGACTGACCCAGGAGCCCCACGATGGAACCCTATCGTTTCTGCCCCCGATGCGGTGCGGGACTTGAACACATGCCGATGTCCGGCCGTTATCGCCATGCCTGCGTGCAGGATGGTTGTGGCTTTGTGCACTGGGACAACCCGTTGCCGGTATTGGCGGCCGTGGTCGAGTACGAAGGGAAACTGCTGCTGGCGCGCAATGCCGCGTGGCCCGAGAAAATGTTCGCGCTGGTGACCGGATTCATGGAGCGCGATGAAACGCCCGAACTGGGTGTGGCACGCGAACTCAAGGAGGAGACCAATCTCGACACCGTTTCGGCGTCGCTGATTGGCGTCTATGAGTTCATGCGCAAGAACGAACTGATCATCGCGTACCACGTCCGCGCAGAAGGCGAGATCCGCCTGTCCGAGGAACTGGTCGAGTACAAGCTCGTAGCGCCCGAAAGCATGCGCATCTGGAATGCCGGCACCGGGTTTGCCGTGGCCGATTTCCTCGAGCGCCGCGGACTGCCGGTGCGCTTCTACGACCGGGCCACCGGCGAGGACATTCCCGATCCACGCCGCCCGACCGACTTCAGCCTGGTCAGCGCTTCGCTACAATACGGCATCAACCAGAACTAGAAGGTGAGAGGAATGGAATTCCAGAAAGAAGTCGACGCGCGCGGCCTGAATTGTCCGCTGCCGATCCTGCGAACCAAGAAGGCGCTGGCGGACATGGCCAGCGGCGAAGTGCTCAAGGTTCTGGCCACCGACCCGGGCGCGACGCGCGATTTCCAGGCGTTCGCCAAGCAGACCGGCAATGAACTGCTGTCGCACGCCGAAGTGGACAAGGTGTTCGTGTTTTATATGAAGCGTCGTTGAGCGGTAATTGTCGTACGGTTTTCTCCCCTCTCCCGCATTGCGGGAGAGGGGCGGGGGAGAGGGCAAGCGGTTCAAATTTCGACTTGTCTCGATTGATGCGCTGGCCCTCTCCCCCAACCCCTCTCCCGCGCGCGGGAGAGGGGAGAAAAGACAAAGCCAAATAAAAAACCGCCTCCGGAGAGGCGGTTTTTTATTGTAGCGTTCGAATCGGAATCAACCGATATCAACCACGCTGTGCCAGATACGCACTGAATTCGTCACGCACTTCAGGGTGCTTGAGTGCGAATTCCACGGTGGCCTTGAGGTAGCCGAGCTTGCTGCCGCAGTCATAGCGCACGCCCTTGTAGCGGTAGGCCAGCACCTGCTCCTGGCCCAGCATCGACTGGATCGCGTCGGTCAACTGGAATTCGCCGCCGGCGCCTGGCTTCAGGTCGCGGATATGGTCGAAGATGCGCGGCGTCAGGATGTAGCGTCCCACCACGCCAAGGTTCGACGGTGCATCTTCGGGGGCCGGCTTTTCGACGATGCCCGACATCTTGATCACGCGTTCGTCCCACTCGCGGCCATCGACCACGCCGTAGGAGCGGCTTTGCTCGGGCGCGATTTCCTCGACGCCGAGCACCGAGCAGTTGTAGTGGTTGTACACATCCACCATCTGCTTCATCACGGGTTCTTCGGCGCCGCCGTCCAGCAGGTCGTCCGCCAGCATCACCGCGAACGGTGCATCGCCGACCAGTCGTGCCGCGCACAACACTGCGTGGCCCAGGCCCAGTGCCTCGGGCTGGCGCACGTAAAAGCATTCGACATTCTTGGGCTTGATGGAACGCACCACATCGAGCAGCGCCTGCTTGTTCTTGGCCTCGAGTTCCATCTCCAGTTCGTAGGCCTTGTCGAAATGGTCCTCGATGGCGCGCTTGGAACGGCCCGTGACGAAGATCATCTCGTTGATGCCTGCGGCAATGGCTTCCTCCACGGCGTACTGGATCAGCGGCTTGTCCACCACTGGCAGCATCTCCTTGGGGCTTGCTTTTGTGGCGGGCAAGAATCGGGTGCCTAGCCCGGCAACGGGGAAGACGGCCTTGGTGACGCGGTTTTCCATTTCAGCTTCCTTTTCAATCCGGTGTAATACCGTGCCGTACGATGAGGGGGCCGTCTGTCAGGTTCCGTCCGACTTGGGGGCCGGACGGCCCTGACCGTCACTTCAAGACGGCAGACGCTGTAGTTGATCTTGTAGCTTCGAAAGCATCTGTTCGAAATCCGACATACGCTGGTTTTCCTGGGCCACCACCGCAGGTGGTGCCTTGGCCACGAAGCTCTCGTTCGACAGCTTGCCACGACATTTGCCGATCTCGCCCGCGATCCGGTCAATTTCCTTCGACAGGCGCACGCGCTCGGCCGCCACGTCGATCTCGATCTTCAGCAGCAGGTGGTTGCCGCCAACGATCGCCACCGGTGCGCCCGCTCCCTCACGCTGCAGCTCGGTTTCGTCTTCGAACACCTTGACTTCGGAAAGTTTCGCCAGTGCCTGCACCTGCGCCGCCGCTTCCTTCAGGAAGGCGCTGTCGCCGTGCGCATAGAGCGGGATCCGCTGAGCCGGGGAAATGTTCATCTCGCCGCGCAGGTTGCGGCAGGCGTCCACCACGGCCTTCAGTTCGGTAACCCACGCTTCGGCGGCCTCGTCGATCTTGGCGGCGGCCTGCAGCGGGTACGGCTGCGTGGCAATGGTTTCCGAACCGTCACCGCGGGCGCGGTCGGCCAGAGGTGCCACCTTCTGCCACAGTTCTTCGGTGATGAACGGGATGATCGGGTGCGCCAGCCGCAGTACGGTCTCCAGCACGCGCAGCAGCGTGCGGCGCGTGGCGCGCTGTTGTGCCGGTGTGCCGGTCTGGATCTGCACCTTGGCCAGTTCCAGGTACCAGTCGCAGTATTCGTCCCAGACAAACTTGTAGATGGCGCTGGCGATGTTGTCGAAGCGGTATTCGTCGAAACCCTTCTCGACCTCGGCTTCCACGCGCTGCAGCAGCGACACGATCCAGCGATCGGCCTGCGAGAAGTGCAGGTAGCCATCCGGGCCGCAATCGTTGCTGCACGGACCCATGCCGCAGTCCTGGCCTTCGGTGTTCATCAGCACGAAACGGGTGGCGTTCCAGAGCTTGTTGCAGAAGTTGCGATAGCCCTCGCAGCGGCCCGTGTCGAAATTGATATTGCGGCCCAGCGTGGCCAGCGACGCAAACGTGAAGCGCAGCGCGTCGGCGCCAAAGGCCGGGATGCCGTCGGGGAATTCCTTCCTGGTCCGCGCCTCGACCTTGGGCGCGTCCTTCGGGCGGCGCAGGCCCGTGGTGCGCTTCTTGAGCAGGGGATCGAGGTCGATGCCGTCGATCAGGTCCACCGGGTCAAGCGTGTTGCCCTCGGACTTGCTCATCTTCTTGCCTTCGGAGTCGCGCACCAGTCCGTGCACGTACACGGTGTGGAACGGCACCTTGCCGGTGAAGTGCTTGGTCATCATGACCATGCGCGCCACCCAGAAGAAGATGATGTCGTAGCCGGTAACCAGTACCGATGACGGCAGGAAGTGCTGGATTTCCGGGGTTTCCTCGGGCCAGCCCAGCGACGAGAACGGGACCAGCGCGGACGAGAACCACGTGTCGAGCACGTCTTCCTCGCGGCGCAGCGGGCCGTTGCTGCCTGCCGCCTGCGCGCGGGCCAGCGCCTCTTCTTCGGTACGGGCCACGAACACCTTGCCGGCTTCGTCGTACCAGGCCGGGATCTGGTGACCCCACCAGAGCTGGCGGCTGATACACCAGTCCTGGATATTGGCCAGCCACTGGTTGTAGGTGCTGTTCCAGTTCTCGGGCACGAGCTTGATCTCGCCGCTCTGCACCGCGTCGAGCGCTACGTCGGCGATCGAGCGACCCGGATTGAACGTGCCTTCCGGCGCCGGCTTGCTCATGGCGACGAACCACTGATCGGTCAGCATCGGCTCGATCACGCTGCTGGTCCGCTCGCTGCGCGGCACCATCAGCTTGTGCTTCTTCACTTCGCCCAGCAGGCCCTGCGTCTCGAGGTCGTCGACCATCTTCTTGCGCGCGTCGAAACGGTCCATGCCGGCGTAGGCGGCCGGTGCGTCGGCCACGATCTTCGCGTCGAGCGTCAGGATCGACAGTTGCGGCAGGTTGTGGCGCTGGCCCACGGCATAGTCGTTGAAATCGTGCCCCGGGGTTACCTTGACCACGCCGGTGCCGAATTCGCGGTCGACGTATTCGTCGGCAATCACCGGAATCTGGCGGTCGGTCAGCGGCAGGTGCACGAACTTGCCGATCAGGTGGGCGTAGCGTTCATCCTCGGGATGCACCATCACGGCCGTATCGCCGAGCATGGTTTCAGGGCGGGTGGTGGCCACGGTCAGGTGGGTCAGGCCGCGCACGCTATCGGGCTCGGCCAGCGGATAGTGGATATGCCAGAGCGAGCCGTCTTCCTCGACGCTGTCCACTTCGAGGTCGGACACGGCGGTGCCCAGTACCGGATCCCAGTTGACCAGGCGCTTGCCGCGGTAGATCAGCCCTTGTTCGTACAGGCGCACGAAGACCTCGGTCACGGCCTTCGACATCTCGGGCGACATCGTGAAGTACTCGCGCGTCCAGTCGATCGAGGCGCCCATGCGGCGCACCTGGCGCGTGATGGTCGAACCCGACTCTTCCTTCCAGGCCCAGACCTTCTCGGTGAACTTCTCGCGGCCCAGGTCATGGCGCGATACGCCCTGCGCCTCCAGCTGGCGCTCCACCACGATCTGCGTGGCAATACCGGCGTGGTCGGTGCCCGGTACCCAGAGCGTATTGGCGCCGCGCATGCGCGCATGGCGAGCCAGCCCATCCATGATCGTCTGGTTGAACGCGTGGCCCATGTGCAGCGTGCCGGTCACATTGGGTGGCGGCAGCTGGATCGCGAAATCGGGGCGCTTGGGGTCGAAGGTGGGCTGGGCAATGCCGCGGCGCTCCCATTCTGGGCCCCACTTTGCCTCGATGGCGGCGGGTTCGAAGCTCTTGGCAAGGGACTGGTCTTCTGCGGTCATGCTGGGATGTCGTGGGATGCGTGGTATGCGGGTCAGGGCCCAGGCCGGCAGGCGGATCGGCGTGCCACGGCATTCGGCCGGGAAAACGTCAAATTATAGGGGAGGCGGCGTGCCGGTGCGCATTTCTGGCCGCGGAGCGCGTCTTCGGGCGCACGCGGGTTCAGGTTCCCGACAAACCGGGGTGGTGGCCGCCGGTATAATTGCCGCCTACTTTACCGGCCCTGACCCGATGTCCAGCCTGCTTGCCAATCTCAACGCCGAACAACTCGCCGCCGTCACTTTGCCGGACGAACCGGCCCTGATCCTGGCCGGCGCGGGTAGCGGCAAGACCCGCGTGCTGACCACGCGGATTGCCTGGCTGATCCAGAACGGGCGCGTGTCGCCGGCCGGCATCCTGGCCGTGACGTTCACGAACAAGGCGTCCAAGGAAATGCAGACGCGCTTGTCGTCGATGCTGCCGATCAACACGCGCGGCATGTGGATCGGCACGTTCCACGGCCTGTGCAACCGCATGCTGCGTGCGCACTTCCGCGATGCCGGGCTGCCGCAGACCTTTGCGATCCTGGACAGCCAGGACCAGTTGTCGGCCATCAAGCGGCTGCTCAAGCAGCTGAACGTCGACGACGAGAAGTTCCCGGCCAAGAATGTCCAGTATTTCATCAACAGCGCCAAGGAACAGGGACTGCGGCCGGCCGATGTCGAGGCCAACGACGATTTCAACCGCCGCTTTGTCGATTTTTACGCGGCCTACGACGAACAGTGCCAGCGCGAGGGCGTGGTCGATTTTGCCGAACTGCTGCTGCGTTGCTTTGAGCTGCTGCGCTACAACGACGCGATTCGCCAGCACTACCAGCACCGCTTCCGCCATGTGCTGGTCGACGAGTTCCAGGACACCAACGTGCTGCAGTACCGGTGGCTCAAGCTGCTGGCGGGCTATGGCACCGGCAATGCGGCGGCCGTGTTCGCGGTGGGCGACGACGACCAGAGCATCTACGCGTTCCGCGGCGCCAACGTGGGCAACATGCGCGATTTCGAGCAGGAATTCCGCGTGCGCCACATGATCAAGCTCGAGCAGAACTATCGCTCGCATGGGCATATCCTCGACTCCGCCAACCACCTGATCTCGCACAATGCGCGTCGGCTGGGCAAGAACCTGCGCACCGACGCAGGTCATGGCGAGCCCGTACGCGTGTTCCAGGCCGGTACGGATGGCCAGGAAGCGGCGTGGATCGTGGAGGAGATCCGCGACCAGATCGCGCAGGGCATGGCGCGCGCCGAGGTGGCGATCCTGTATCGCAGCAACGCGCAGTCGCGCGTGATCGAGCACGCGCTGTTCTCGTCGGGCATTCCGTACCGGGTGTACGGTGGCCTGCGCTTCTTCGAGCGTGCCGAAGTCAAGCACGCGCTGGCCTACCTGCAACTGATCGAGAATCCGCGCAACGACGCCGCATTCGGCCGCGTGGTCAACTTCCCGACGCGCGGCATCGGTGCCAGGTCGCTGGAAACGCTGCAGGACGCGGCGCGCCAGTACAACGTGTCGCTGGCCGAGGCGGTGGCCTACGTGCCGGGCAAGGCCGGCAGTTCGCTGGGCGCCTTCCTGCGCCTGATCGAGCAGATGCGTACCGAGACCAGTCGCATGACACTGGCGGAAACCGTTGAGTACGTGATCAACACGAGCGGCCTGATCACGCACTACCAGACCGAGAAGGAAGGCCAGGATCGCATCGAGAACTTGCAGGAACTGGTGAACGCGGCGCAGGCTTTCGTGATGGAAGAGGGCTATGGACTCGATGCGCCAGGGCGCATGCTGCCGGCGAATCGCGACGCGCTGCCAGCACTGGCCCAGGGCGACCAGGACCAGCAGGTGCTGGATCCCGAGCAACTGCCCGTGGTGATGACGCCGCTGGTGGCTTTCCTGACCCATGCCTCGCTGGAGGCTGGCGACAACCAGGCCCAGGCGGGCCAGGACGCGGTGCAGATGATGACCGTGCACGCAGCCAAGGGCCTGGAGTTCAATGCGGTGTTTATCACCGGACTCGAGGAGGGCCTGTTCCCGCATGAGAACAGTGCGATGGAGGCCGATGGGCTCGAGGAAGAACGCCGCCTGATGTACGTGGCGATCACGCGCGCGCGCGAACGCCTCTACCTGTCCTTCTCACAAAGCCGCATGCTGCATGGACAGATGCGCTATCACGTGCGCTCACGCTTTTTCGAGGAACTGCCCGAGGTCTCGCTGAAGTGGATTACGCCGCAAGGCCAGTCCTATGGCAACCAGGGTGTGAGCCGCCAGGAGCGCGACAACGCCTGGGGCCGTGACTGGTTCAAGCGCTCGGAAGACGTGCCGTACACCGGCAAGCCGACTGGCGGCATGGACACCGGCAAGAACTACGCCGAGGAAAAGCGTGCGGCAGCGACCGGTTTCCGCGTGGGCCAGAACGTGTTCCACACCAAGTTCGGCGAAGGCCGGATCAAGGCGCTGGAAGGCGAGGGTGCCGATGCGCGGGCCAATATCGACTTCAAGCGCCATGGCGCGAAGTGGCTGGCGCTGGCGGTAGCGAAGCTCGACCCGATCGATTGAAGGGGGGCTCCCTGTCCCGCGAGCGGGACAGGGAGCGAACAATCAGGGCTGCGTTTGCGTCGCGCCATTCCCGGCTTCGCCCGGCGGCACCACGTTGAAGCAGCCGCGGTAGGTCGCATAGAACGAGCAGTACAGGACCGCCAGCATCAGCAGCGAATACGGCGTCACCAGGAACGACAACACCTGTTGGCCGCCGAACGCTGCGAAGACCGTCTCCAGGACCAGTGGCACGGCCACCAGCAACACCGCGAACAGCAACGCATAGGTGAAGAATGCCCCGCGATTGCGCCAGCAGGCCGTCCAGCTGAAGAACAGCGCCTTGACCGGCGGTACCTGGTGCCAGGCCGACAGCAGTGGTGCGAACCAGAACATCATCGCAATCGGCGTGTACATCACGGCGCCGATCATCAGTGCGAAGTAGAGCTGTCGCACTGCTTCAGCCGACGGTTCCTCGCCCTTGAGCACCATCGGCGCCACGGCACCGATATCGACCACCGACGTGGCAATCAGGCTCAGCGTGAATACCAGCACCGCATAGATTGCGCCCAGCACCAGCAGATTGCGGGTGGCCTGCTTGCCGTTGGCGCGGAAGCCGGCCAGCAGGATGGTTGGTAATACGCGTTTGTTCAGGATGACATCGCGGCACGCGGTCATCACGCCCACCGACAGGCCCGGCGTGAACACCAGCAGCGCGATGATGCCGAACAGCGGCACGAAGATCGCCAGCTGTGCGGCGATCAGGTAGATGAACAGCAGCATCAGGAACGCAAGCGGGTTCTTGCGAAACAGCCAGACGCCCTGGCGCAGCCAGACGTAGCCTTCCTTGGCGGAAACTTCCAGTAGTTGCATGGCGAATCAGATCCAGGGGAGCGTTGCCGCGTCTTCGATGCGGCGACGCAGGATGCGTTCGAAGTGGGTCGGATCGTGTGGCTGGAGCATGTCGGCCTCACGCGGCAGGTAAAAGTCCCACAGGCGCGACACCCAGAAACGCAGGGCGCCGGCGCGCAGCATGTCCTGCCAGTGCGCGGCTTCCACGTCAGTCAGCGGCCTGACCGCATGATAGGCCTGCAGCATGGACTGCGCGCGCGTGCGGTCCAGCACGCCGGTCGCCAGGTCGATGCACCAGTCGTTGACGGTGACGGCCAGGTCGAACAGCCACTTGTCGTTGCCGGCGAAGTAAAAATCGAAGAAGCCGCCGAGCCTGTGCTGGCCATCGGCGGTATCGAACAGCACGTTGTCCCGGAACAGGTCGCAATGGCACGGTCCGCCCTGCAGCGCGGCATAGTCGGCGCCGCCGAAGAACGCGGTCTGGTGCGCGATCTCGTCGGCCAGCAGCTTGCGTTGCGCGGTGTCCAGGAATGGCGTGATCTCGGGCGTGGTCTGTTGCCACCACGCCAGGCTGCGCAGGTTTGGCTGCTGGCGCGGATAGTCCTGGCCAGCCAGATGCATGCGCGCCAGCATCGTGCCGACTTCGGCGCAGTGGGCGGCCTGCGGGGCCAGTTGCGAGGCGCCGGGCAGGCGCGTGACGATGGTCGCGGGCTTGCCCTTGAGGTCGCGCAGGATCTCGCCATCGCGCGCCGGCATCGGGGCCGGCACACTGATGCCGTGACGCGCCAGATGATCCATCAGGTGCAGGTAGTAGGGCAACTGGTCGAAGCGCAGCCGCTCGAAGATCGTCAGCACGAATTCGCGCGTGACGCCGTCCTGCTCCATGGTCAGAAAGAAGTTGCTGTTCTCTATGCCCGACGCAATGCCGCGCAGCGCGCGCACTTCGCCAAGGTCGTAGTCAAGCAGCCAGCGGGCGATCTCGTCCTGCGAGACCGTGGTGAATACGGCCATACTGTTTAATTGGTGCGAATCAGGGAGCGGCGGACCGGAACCGTCAGGCCGGAGCCATCAGGTCAACGCGTTCCACCGCCGCGGCATTGCTGCCGGAGGGCCGGCGCGATCGATGCCAGGCAAATACCCGGCACCGGTCGTGGGTAAGGAGTCCAGGGACTAAAACACTGAAGACTATCAGGACAATCGTCCGTGGCGCTCAGAACTTGAGGTTCACCGACGGCACGCGGTTCACATCATGGTCACGAATCTTGGGCGAGCTGTCTTCAGGCTTGCTCATCTCATACTTGGTTCCGAAACCCGACTGTACCTGGATTTCGGTGGCGCGCCCCTTGTCGCGGTACTCGGTCACCTGCGTACCATCGCGTTCGCGCAGCTGGAAGCTCGGCTCGCGAGGCTGGTTCAGCTGGCTTTTGGCGGCGGGTGCGATCGGCTGGTTGTTGATCTGGTTCAGTTCCTGCTGCGTCAGCGCATTGCTGGATTCCGAACCCTGGGCCAGCGCGCGCGTCGTTACCGACAGCGCCAGCACGGTTGCGGCGAGCGCGAGCAGATAGCCGTGGCGGCCGATGGCGGCATGCAGATCGGCCAGCCTGGCACCCGGTTGCGAAGGGGAAGTCATCTGAGGCTCCTGTGCGCGCGGGTAGTCGGCCCGGCAACGCGGATTTGGCCTGTGCACCCGGCGGCGCCGGATGCTGGCAGGCGAACAGGCTTCCATTCTAGCAATTCCTGCAGTTTCCGGGCCGCTCTCGTGGCCTTGCGTCCACCCGCGGGCGTTGTGCCCGGCAGGCGGATGCAGCACCCAATGCCTTACAGATAGAACATTTCTTCCTTGGGCGGAATCGGATTGTCGCCGCCGCGCTTCTCGTAGTACTCGTACACGGCTTCGAGCACTTCCTGCGGTTCGTCGACGATCTTCATCAGGTCGAGGTCGTGTTCGGCGATCAGGCCCATGGGCAGCAGCGTGAAACGGAACCAGTCGAGCAGACCCTTCCAGAACCGGCTGCCATACATCACCACCGGCACCGCGCGCGACTTGCCGGTCTGCACCAGCGTGAGCACCTCGGCCAGTTCGTCGAGCGTGCCGAAACCGCCCGGCATCACGATGAACGCGTCGGAGTTCTTCACGAACGTGACCTTGCGCGTGAAGAAGTGGCGGAAGCGCATGGCAATGTCCTGATACGGATTGCCCTGCTGCTCGTGCGGCAGTTCGATGTTCAGGCCGACGCTGGCGGACTTGCCCGCGTGCGCGCCCTTGTTGGCCGCTTCCATGATGCCGGGTCCACCGCCCGAGATCACCGCGAAGCCGGCGTCCGAAAACAGCCGGGCAATCTCGATGGTCTTCTGGTAGTAGGGCGAGTCTTCGCGCAGCCGCGCGCTGCCGTAGATCGATACGGCAGGGCGGATCTCCGAGAGGTACTCGGTCGCCTCGATGAACTCTGCCATAATCGTGAACATTTGCCACGAGGCACGCGCCTTCTTGGCCGTGGCACGGTCTTCGTCGGCCAGCGCACGCAGGCTTGGAATCATCTTGCGCGGATTTGCGCGCGCCGCCGCCGCGCGTGCGGCAGCTTCCTGTTCTTCGGGGTTCTTGCCGGCGGCCGCAGCATCGGCTTTCGCGGCGATGGCCGCGGCATGCGCAGAAGCTTTCCCGGGCGGCGGATTCACCGTGTTACCGGAAATGTCGGAAACGTCCGTGTCGGCGAGGGGGGCGGTGTCAGCACCGCCTGCAGGGGCACCAGTCAATTTAGAGTCCATGGGAATGTCGGATAGTCCAAAAACACTCTTGCTCGTCGATGGATCGAGCTATCTGTATCGCGCGTATCACGCGCTGCCGGACCTGAGGAATGGCGAAGGTCTGCCCACAGGGGCAATCTACGGCATGATCAACATGTTGCGCAAGCTACGCAACGATTTCCCGGCACAGTATATCGCCTGCGTGTTCGACGCCAAGGGCAAGACGTTCCGCGATGACATGTATCCCGCATACAAGGAACACCGGCCTTCGATGCCCGAGGATCTGGCGCGCCAGATCGAGCCGATCCATGAAGCGGTGCGCGCGCTGGGCTGGCCGATCGTGGTGGTGGAAGGCGTGGAAGCCGACGACGTGATCGGCACGCTGGCGTGCCAGGCTACGCAGCAGGGCGTGCGTACGGTTGTATCCACGGGCGACAAGGACCTGGCGCAACTGGTCAACGACCATGTCACGCTGGTCAATACAATGAGCGGCGAAATCCTTGACCCGCCCGGCGTGCAGAACAAGTTCGGCGTGCCGCCCGAGCGCATCGTCGACTATCTGTCGCTGATCGGCGATGCGGTGGACAACGTGCCCGGCGTGCCGAAGGTTGGTCCGAAGACCGCGGTCAAATGGCTGACCGAATACGGCACGCTCGACAACATCATGGCCGGCGCGAGCGGCATCAAGGGCGTGGTGGGCGAGAACCTGCGCAACACGCTGGACTGGCTGCCGCGCGCGCGCGAACTTGTGACGGTCAAGGTCGATTGCGACCTGTCGGATGCCGTAGCCGATTTCCACGCGTTGCACGGCCATGGCGAGGACAAGGAAAAGCTGATCGCGTTCTTCCAGCGCTATGGTTTCAAGACGTGGCTGCGCGAGGCCACTGGCGAGGCGCTGCCCAACGCGCGTGCCGCCGCGGCACGTCCTGCACCGAAGCCAGCCCAGGGCGGGTTGTTCGACGCCCCGGACGCTTCCGCCGACTCCGCCGCAGCGGCTGGAGACCAGCCCGCCGAAGAACTGGCGCCGGCCGAGATCCGCTATGAGACCGTGACGACCGAAGCGGCGCTCGATGCGTGGATCCAGAAGCTCCTCGATGCGCCGATCGTCGCAGTCGACACCGAGACCACCTCGCTCGATCCGATGCTGGCCGAACTGGTCGGCATCTCGGTGTCGGTGGAGCCGGGCGCGGCCGCTTATATACCGGTGGCGCATCGCGGCCCCGATGTGGCCGGCATGGACAACCACGGGCAACTGACGCGCGAATACGTGCTCGAACGCCTGCGCGCGTGGCTTGAGGACCCGTCGCGTCCCAAGCTGGGCCAGCACCTGAAGTACGACTCGCACGTGTTCATGAACCATGGCGTCACGTTGCGCGGTATCGCCCATGACACCATGCTCGAAAGCTATGTGCTGGCGTCGCATCGCAATCACGGCATGGACAGCCTGGCCGAACGGCTACTGAGCCTGAAGACGATCACGTACGAAGAGGTCTGCGGCAAGGGTGCCAGCCAGATCGGCTTCGACCAGATCGACCTGCAACGCGCCACCGAATACGCGGCCGAGGACGCCGACGTGACGCTGCGCCTGCATCGCAAGATGCTGCCGCAACTGGAAGCTGCGGAAGGGCTGAAGTACGTCTACGAGCAGATCGAGGTACCGGTCTCGGTAGTGCTGCAGAAGATCGAGCGCAATGGCGTGCTGATCGATGCGGAACGCCTGGCCGCGCAGAGCGCCAACCTGGGCCAGCGCATGATGGAGGCCGAAAGCGCGGCGCACGAGGCTGCGGGTCAGCCGTTCAACCTGGGTTCGCCAAAGCAGATCGGTGAAATCCTGTTCAACCAGATGAAGCTGCCGGTGGTCAAGAAAACCGCCAGCGGGGCGCCGTCCACCGACGAAGAGGTGCTGCAGAAGCTGGCGGAAGATTATCCGTTGCCGAAGCTGCTGCTCGATTACCGCGGCTTGTCCAAGCTCAAGTCCACGTACACGGACAAGCTGCCGAAGATGGTCAACCCCAAGACCGGCCGCGTGCATACCAGCTATGGCCAGGCCACGGCGGTGACGGGCCGGCTGGCGTCGACCGATCCGAACCTGCAGAACATTCCGGTACGTACCGAGGAAGGCCGCCGTATCCGCGAGGCGTTTATCGCCGCGCCAGGCAATGTGATCGTGTCGGCCGACTATTCGCAGATCGAACTGCGCATCATGGCGCATATCTCGGGCGACGAAAACCTGTTGCGCGCGTTTGCCAATGGCGAGGACGTTCACCGTGCCACGGCCAGCGAGATCTTCGGTGTGGAACGTGAAGCGGTTTCGAGCGAGCAGCGCCGCTATGCCAAGGTAATCAACTTTGGCCTGATCTATGGCATGAGCGCGTTTGGCCTGGCCAGCAACCTCGGCATCGAGCGCGAGGCCGCCAAGCACTACATCGACCGCTATTTCATGCGCTACCCGGGTGTGGCCAACTACATGGAAGAAACGCGCCAGAAGGCTCGTGAGCAGGGCTATGTGGAAACCGTGTTCGGCCGCCGGCTATGGCTGCCCGATATCAACGGCGGCAACGGTCCGCGCCGGCAGGCGGCGGAGCGCGCGGCCATCAACGCGCCGATGCAGGGCACTGCCGCGGACCTGATCAAGCTGTCGATGATCGCGGTGCAGGACTGGATCGAAAATGACAAGCTTGGCTCGCGCCAGATCATGCAGGTGCACGACGAACTTGTGCTGGAAGTGCCGCAGGCCGAGTTCGAGCTTGTGAAGGTGAAGTTGCCCGAGCTGATGTGCGCGGTAGCGCAACTGAACGTGCCGCTGGTGGCCGAAGTGGGCAGTGGTGCGAACTGGGAAGAGGCGCACTGAAGCAAGGGTCTTGCAATGTCTCCCGCGCGATGCCGATGTATGCATAAGAGTACGGATTGAATCGACTGCGTAACGCTTGCCAGCCGTGCTGCTCTGCAGCACACTGGCAGCAATCAAGCCGTTTTTGTCAGTATCTCCAGACGCAGAACATCGGCCTCGCGGTGCGAGACCACAACAGAAAGTCACCGCAGGGGCCTGCACCGGTTTTCAAATTGAAAACATCGGGTAGACCATGAGCAACGCACAAGGCAGAGAGGAAAGCGCCCCTACTCCTACGGAAACCATCGTCAGTGGTACACAGGTCAGCGTGGCACCGCGTTCATTGAATCAACTCCATCGGATCATCGTGGTCGGTGGCGGGGCTGGCGGGCTCGAACTCGTCACGCGTCTTGGCGACAAGCTCGGCAAGTCGCGCCAGGCGCAGGTGACACTGGTCGACCGCATGCCAACGCACATCTGGAAGCCACTGCTGCATGAAGTGGCGGCCGGCAGCATGGATCCGAACACCCACCAGCTTGAGTATGTGGCGCAGGCGCGGTGGCATCACTTCGAATTCCAGCAAGGCGAGCTGACCGGCATCGATCGCGCACGCAAGGTGATCAACGTGGCCGCGTGCCTGGACCAGGACGGCACCGAGCTGTTGCCCGCACGCGAGTTGCCCTATGACACGCTGGTGCTTGCCATCGGTTGCGTCACGCATTTCTTCAATGTGCCCGGTGCCTCGGAACACGCGATCGCACTCGACACCGTCGATCAGGCCGAGCGCTTCCGACGCAAGCTGATTGCAGCCTGCGTGCGTGCGCAGAATGGCCGCGGCCGGGTAGGCGACGATGGCCGTCCGCGTGTGGATGTGGCAATCATTGGCGCCGGTGCCACCGGTGTGGAGTTGTCCGCGGAACTGCGCAACACTGCACATGTGCTCAACGCCTATGGCCTCCATCAACTCGATCCGCGCCGTGACGTGCGTATCCACGTGATCGAGGCGGGGCCGCGCATCCTGCCGGCGCTGTCCGAACGCGTATCGACGGAAACCACCAAGCTGCTGCGCAAGCTGGAGGTCGATGTGTTTACGTCCGAGCGCGTGACCGAGGTCACTGGCGATGCCGTGCTGACCGCCAGTGGCAAGCATATCGACGCGGACCTGACCGTATGGGCTGCCGGCATCACCGCGCCCGGCGTGCTGCGTACGCTGGGACTGCCGGTCAGCAAGATGGGGCAGATCGTAGTGGGTCCCACGTTGCAGAGCGAGACCGACCCCGACATCTTCGCATTTGGTGATTGCGCAGCCGCACCCTGGGCCGAAAAGCAGACTACGGTGCCGCCGCGCGCACAGGCCGCGCACCAGCAGGCCACGTTCCTGTACGACGCGCTGCGCGCGCGGCTGGCAGGCAAGCCTCTGCCGCAGTTCGGCTTCAAGGATCTTGGCTCGCTGGTTTCGCTGGGACACTTCAGTGCGGTGGGCAGCCTGATGGGTGGACTGATCGGCGGCTCGATGTTTATCGAAGGCCTGATGGCGCGGCTGATGTACACATCGCTGTATCGGATGCACGTGCTGGCGCTGCATGGCGCCATCGGCATGGGCCTCGATACGGTGACCCACTGGCTGCGCAGCAAGACCAGCCCGCGCGTGAAGCTGCACTGATGTAATTGGGCGTAAGCAACACGGTGGCCGGCGGCGCGTGCGTTGCCGGCCATGTTTGCTTAGAATCGACGGCGCCGCGCTTGCGTCACATCATGCGGCGCCCCGATCCCAAGGAGACCGTGCATGCTGAAGCCAGAAGTGGAAAGCCTTGTCCCCGGCCAGTCGTTCGACCGCCGCAGTTTCGTCAAGACCGCGCTGGGCTCGGCCTTTGCCGCGGCAGTTCTGCCGGTGACGGCACAAACCATCAAGACCGATTTCAATGGCCTGACCGCCGGAGAAGTCACGGTGCCGTCGAACGGCTTCAACATGCCGGTCTACCGCGCCCAGCCGGAAGGCAAGGGCAAGCTGCCCGTGGTGCTGGTGATCAGCGAGATCTTCGGCGTGCACGAACATATTGCCGATGTCTGCCGCCGCTTTGCCAAGCTGGGCTATCTGGCGATCGCGCCCGAACTGTTTGCGCGCCAGGGCGACCCGAGCAGCTACGGCACGATCCAGGAACTGCAGGCCAACGTTATCCAGAAGGTACCTGACGCACAGGTCATGGGCGATCTCGATGCCTGCGTGGCCTGGGCAGCCAGTCATGGCGGCGACGTGGACCGGCTGGCGATCACCGGATTCTGCTGGGGTGGTCGCATCACCTGGCTATATACCGCGCACAGCAAGCGCGTGAAGGCCGGTGTGGCCTGGTACGGACAGCTCGTGGGCGAGCCCAATGCCCTGAAGCCGCGCAATCCGGTCGATATCGTCGGCGAACTGCATGCGCCGGTGCTGGGCCTCTACGGTGGCAAGGACACCGGCATCACGCAGGAACATGTGGCAAGGATGAAGGCGGCGCTGGCGGCTTCATCCGATCCAGACGCCAAGGCGTCTGCATTCGTGGTCTATCCCGAAGCCGGGCATGCATTCAATGCCGACTATCGCCCCAGTTATGTGGAGTCGGCAGCCAAGGACGGCTGGCAGCGCTGCCTGGCGTGGTTCAAGGCACACGAGGTCGTGTAGAGCACTCTGGAACCAGGTGGGCAGCCTGGAACCATGCCCCTACATATGCGCGGGTGATTGCAAAAGGGACGCGGACGTACGTACAATGCGGACTTTCGCGTTTTTGCAACCATGTTGCGTTAATGCGGGTGTAGCCAGTCGGCGACGACTGCCCGGTGGTCGGGCGGGGGCCGGTCCGGGAGTTGATCATCCATTCCACGCTTTTGTACATCCTGCTGGCGGCGACGATTTCGGGCGTCGGCAGCATCCTCGGTGCGGCGCTGCTGTCGCTGACCGTGGCCTCGCGCGTGGTGGAGCGCATGGTGAGTTTCTCGGTCGGTGTGCTGCTGGCTACCGCGCTGCTGCATTCACTGCCCGAGGCATTCGAGTCCGGTGCCGATCCGCGCGCGCTGTTTGGCACGCTGCTGGCCGGTTTGCTCGGCTTTTTCCTGCTGGAAAAGATCTCGCTGCTGCGCCACTCGCATCATCACGAAGGCGACGGACATCACCATCATCATGGGCATGACCGGGAAGAGGCCGGCCGCAGCGGCCTGACGATCCTGGTCGGCGATACGTTCCACAATTTTGCCGATGGCATTGTGATTGCCGCTGCATTCCTGGCCGATCCGCATATCGGCCTGGTGACCGCGCTGGCCATTGCAGCACACGAGATTCCACAGGAAGTGGGTGACTTCATCGTGCTGCTGAACGCGGGGTTCTCGAAGGCGCGCGCGTTTGCGTTCAACCTGCTGTCGAGCCTGGCCGCGATTTTGGGCGGCATTGTCGGCTATTTCCTGCTGGACCAGCTGACGGGCTGGATCCCGTACGTGCTGGTGATCGCATCGAGCAGCTTCGTCTACATCGCCGTCAGCGACCTGATGCCGCAAATGCAACGCAAGCCGCGACTCAAGGAGTCGGCGGTGCAGGTGGTGCTGGTAGCGGCCGGCATTGCAGCGATCGTGTTCATTACCAATGGCGTGCACGAACAGCATGCACATCGCCACTCGAAGGTAAATGCGGAAGCGGCGTCAAACTGACGCCGCTTTTTTTTTGTCGTTCAGCCGCCGGTAGCTACCGGCCGTTGCGGGTTGGCGCACCACTCGCTCCACGATCCCGGATACAGCGCGGCATCGGCCAGTCCGGCCACTTCCATTGCCAGCAGGTTGTGGCAAGCCGTTACGCCCGAGCCGCATTGCATGACCGTCTGCGCCGGAGCCTTGCCGCCAAATACCTGGCCGAACTCCGCGCGCAACTGGGCGGCCGGCTTGAAATAGCCGTCGGGCGTCAGGTTGTCCTTGAAGAAGCGATTCGCGGCGCCGGGGATATGGCCGCCGACCGGATCAAGCGTCTCGTTCTCGCCGCGGAAACGATCCGCCGCGCGGGCATCGACCACCAGCAGCGCAGGCTGGTCGAGGTTGTCCACCAGCGCATCGGCGTCCACGGTACGTACCAGTGATGCCTTGCGCGTCAGGTTGCCGCCGGTTTCGGGGTCGGGGGTTGCGCCCTGTTCCACGGGCAGGCCGGCCGCTATCCAGGCATTCTTGCCGCCATCGAGCACGGCCACCGCGCCATGGCCAATCCAGCGTGCCAGCCACCAGAGCCGCGCGGCGTACATGCTGCCCTGCGCGTCGTAGGCCACCAGTAGCGTGTCGTCATTGACGCCCAGTGCGCGCAGGCGTGCCACGAACAGGTCGGCGTCGGGCAGCGGATGGCGGCCGTTGACGCCAGTCTTCGGACCCGACAATTCGTTGTCCAGATGCAGGTAGAAAGCGCCCGGAATGTGCCCCTGCTGATAGCTCTCGCGGCCAGCGGCAGGGTTGGTGAGGTCGAACGAGCAGTCGACCACGACAATGTGCTGCTGGCCGGCGGCGCGTAGCGGATTCAGTTCGGAAGCGGTGATCAGCGGTGATGGCATGAAGGACCTGTCTCTCGGGGAGTGGGAATCTGCCGTCAATGCTACACCGCCAGTGCAGGCAAGCCGGAAAATCAGACCTCGGGATGCACTTCCGCCTCGGCGGATTTCACCGGCGTGGCGGCGGTGGGGTGCTTGTCCGTATCGCGCGCGCGGGTCAGCGTGGTGGCAATGCCGCTGGCCACGATCAGTGCCATGCCGAGCCACGAAATCCAGTTGAGCTTGTCGTCCCAGACCAGCATGCCCCACACGCTGGAGAACACGATGCCGGCGTATTGCAGGTTGGCCGTCAGCAGCGTGTTGCCGCGCTTGTAGGCGCGCGTCATCGAGGTCTGGCCCAGCGTGGCCAGGATGCCGATGGCCAGCAGCAGGCCGGCGCCGTGCCAGGTATGTTGGCTTGTGCCCGAATAAAGCATCCAGACCAGCCCGCAGACCAGGCCGACCGCCGAGAAATAGAACACGATGCGGCCCTCGGGCTCGCCCAGTTGCCCCAACTGGCGCACCTCGACGTAGGCCAGGGCCGTGAACACGCCTGAAATCAGGCCGATCATGCCGCCGGTCAGCTGGTCCTGGCCCACTGAAGGTTGCAGCAGGCAGATCACGCCTGCGAACGACAACAGGATTGCACCGATCAGCTTCTTGTCCGCGCCGCCCGCCGTGCCGGCCAGCGCCGCACCGGCGCCGAGGATCAGTGCGATCCAGACCGGTGACATGTAGTTGAGCGTCATCGCCGTAGCCAGCGGCAGCATCGTGATCGACGTGAACCAGAGCAGCAGCGCGGTCACGCCAAAGATGCTGCGCTTGATATGCGTGGCCATGTGCGGCGTGCGCACCGGGATGCCCTGTGACGCAAGCATGATCCACATGATCGTTACGCCGATCAGGCTGCGGTAGAACACGATTTCGCCCGTGGTGTAGTACGTCGACGCCAGCTTGACCCCCACTCCCATCAACGAAAAGGCGAAGGCGGCAAACAACATCCAGAGCGATTGCATGGCGAGGCGAGGGCGAGAAAGCGAAAAAGACGGCGCGAAAGGGCGGGGCGAATAAATCGTTGTATCGACAACGATTAAGACAGCGATTCTAGCAGTGCCGGGAGGGCCCCTCCAATGCAAAACAACGCAAGACAATACAAAACGGACCGTTTTCACGGTCCGTTTCAAGTTGTCCACAAATCAGCGCACGATCAGCGCGCGCCGTTGCGAACGTTCAGCGCTTGTTGTAGCCCATCGCGCGCCGGTACCACTCATGGAAGTGCTGCATGCCGTCTTCCATCGGCGACTGGTAGGGACCGGTTTCGCTGATACCGCGCTTCATCAGCGCCAGGCGGCCCGCATCCATGCGCTCGGCAATCTCGTCGTCCTCGACGCACGTCTCCATATAGGCGGCGCGCTCGGCCTCGACGAATTCGCGCTCGAACAGCACGATTTCCTCGGGGTAGTAGAACTCGACGACGTTACGCGTCTTGCGCGGACCCACCGGGTGCAGCGTCGAGATGCACAGCACGTTCGGGTACCACTCCACCATGATGTTGGGGTAGTACGTCAGCCAGATCGCGCCGTGCTTCGGCAGCTTGCCGTTGTTGAACTGCAACACCGCGTCATGCCACTTCTGGTACGTGGTGCTGCCGGGTCGCTTGAGACCGGCATGCAGGCCCACGGTCTGCACGCTGTGCCACTCGCCGAACTCCCACTTGAGGTCGTCGCACGACACGAAACTGCCGAGTCCCGGGTGGAACGGCACGACGTGGTAGTCCTCGAGGTAGACCTCGATAAAGGTCTTCCAGTTGTAGTCGCACTCGTGGACTTCCACATGGTCGAGCATGTAGCCGTCGAAGTTCAGGTCCTCGGCCACGCCCATGCGCGCGAGGTCGGCGCGCACATCGCGCTCGCCTTCGAACAGCATGCCGTTCCAGTTCTGCAGCGGCGAACGGTTCAGGTGCACGCATGGCTGCTCCGCGAAATGCGGGGCGCCAAGCAGTTCACCCTTGAGGTCGTAAGTCCAGCGGTGCAGCGGGCAAACGATGTTCTTCGCATTGCCGCGGCCATTCATCATGATGGCCTGACGGTGGCGGCAAACGTTCGACAGCAGTTCGATGCCGCCGGAGTTGCGCACCAGCATGCGGCCTTCGTCCTCGGCGGCCAGGGTCTGGAAGTCACCGTTTTCCGGCACCATCAGCGTATGGCCGACGTAGCCGGGGCCCTTCCTGAACAGCAGTTCCAGTTCTTGTTGATGCAGTGCCTCGTCAAAATAGACATCCACGGGCAACTGCGAATCAGCCGGCGCCAGCTTGAGCGCGGTGCTGAGATTGGACATTATCCCCACTCCCTATGACAGGCGAAAGCAGTGAACAACCCAACCATCGAAATATGAATCGATTTGGGAAACCGTGTCAGACGAGCAGATTCGGGCCCGGTTCCCCGGGTGCCAGGACCAGGGGAAGTGCGTGGAAAACGCAACGGGTCAGAACTCGCTGACGAGCCGGGGATTGTACCCGAGCCAAAAAGTTAAGGGACTGATTATTTTGCCTTTTTAGCGAAAAAGTCGACCCGGGTCGTCATGGAGGTGCCCTTTGAAGCGCATTCAGAAAGACGACCCGGGCGCACACGTCACTTCTGTGTAAAAACTCCATGCCAGGGGGCGCGTGCGCACCCGTGGTGTTCACTGCATTGATAAGACTGTTCAGCGGCCAAGTCCCGGTTTGGCGTAAAATCGCGAATTCCCCTGAACAAGGCCTGCCATGCCAAAGACGTCGACCGCCTCGGTCCAGCCAGAAGATACGCCGGCCGCCAGCGTGCCGCCGGTTTCCTATGAGGCCGCAATGGCCGAGCTGGAGACGCTGGTGGCGAGCATGGAAAGCGGTGAATTGCCGCTCGAGGCGTCATTGACCGCCTACCGTCGTGGCGCCGAGCTGGTGCGCTATTGCCAGCAGAGCCTGGAGCGGGTGGCGCAGCAGGTCAAGGTACTGGAAGGTGACGCGCTCAAGCCCCTGGCAGGCGAGTCACGGACCGATAACAACAGCAACAGCGCAGATTTCGAATGAGCGATTTCGCTACCTGGATGCGGGCGCAGGGCGCCCGGACCGAGGCCGCCCTGGACGCGGCACTACCGTCCACGGACACAATTCCACACACCTTGCATGAAGCCATGCGCTATGCTGTCCTCGGCGGTGGCAAGCGGGTGCGCCCGTTGCTGGTCCACGCCGCGGGCGAGGTAGCGGGTGCGACACCCGAGGCCTGTGATGCCGCGGCCTGTGCGGTCGAGATGATTCACGCCTACTCGCTGGTCCACGACGACATGCCTTGCATGGACGACGACGACCTGCGGCGCGGCCGTCCCACGGTCCACAAGGCCTACGACGAAGCCACGGCGCTGCTGGTGGGCGATGCGCTGCAGACCCAGGCGTTCATCGTGCTGGCTCAGACGCCGGCGCTGGCGCCCGAAGCGCGCCTGAAGCTGGTAGCCGAGCTGGCGCTGGCATCGGGCTCGGTCGGCATGTGCGGCGGACAGGCAATCGACCTGCAGAATGTGGGCCTGGCCATGACGCGCGACGCGCTGGAAGGCATGCATCGCATGAAGACCGGTGCCCTGTTGCGCGCCAGCGTGCGCATGGGAGCGTTGTGCGGAAACATCGATCCGGCCGGTCTGGCGGCGCTTGATCAATATGCGGCGGCCGTGGGATTGGCGTTCCAGGTGGTTGACGATATTCTCGACGTCACCGCGGATACGGCGACCCTGGGCAAGACTGCCGGCAAGGACGCCGCCAACGACAAGCCGACCTATGTGTCGCTGCTTGGTCTGGATGCCGCACGCGAGCTGGCCTCCCAGCTACGCACCGATGCCCACGAGGCGTTGGCGGGATTTGGCGCACGCGCCGGCCGGCTGGCCGAACTGGCCGACCTGATCGTGCTGCGCTCAAACTGAACTGACAAGCCGGACACACAGAATCCGGCGGCCGAACGGACCACCCATGACCTACACGCTGCTCAACAATATCGACGACCCCGCGGACCTGCGCAAGCTGGACCGGCGCCAACTCGACAAGCTGGCCGAGGAACTCCGCGCCTACGTGCTCGAATCGGTCTCGCAGACTGGCGGCCACCTGTCGTCCAATCTTGGCACGGTGGAACTGACCATCGCGCTGCACTATGTCTTCGACACGCCCAGTGACCGCGTGGTCTGGGACGTGGGTCACCAGAGCTACCCCCACAAGATCCTGACCGGCCGCCGCGACCGCATGTCGACGCTGCGCCAGTTCGGTGGTATCTCCGGCTTCCCGCGTCGCGCCGAAAGCGAATACGACACCTTCGGCACCGCCCACTCGTCGACCTCGATCTCGGCTGCACTGGGCATGGCGCTGGGCGCCCGCACGCAAGGTCACAAGCGCGTTGGCATCGCCGTGATCGGCGATGGCGCGATGACTGCCGGCATGGCCTTCGAGGCCATGAACAACGCCGGCGTCTACAAGGACCTGCCGCTGCTGGTGGTGCTGAACGACAACGACATGTCGATCTCTCCGCCGGTGGGCATGCTGAACAAGCATCTGGCGCGCCTGATGTCGGGCCAGTTCTATGCGGCCACCAAGAAGGGTATCGAGAAGGTGCTGTCGGTGGCCCCGCCGGTGCTCGAATTTGCCAAGCGCCTCGAGGAACATGCCAAGGGCATGGTGGTGCCGGCCACGCTGTTCGAGGAATTCGGCTTTGACTATATCGGCCCGATCGATGGTCATGACCTCGAATCGCTGGTGCCGACCCTGCAGAACATCCGCCAGCGCGCGCTGGAAGGCCACGGCCCGCAGTTCCTGCACGTGGTGACCAAGAAGGGCCAGGGCTACAAGCTGGCCGAGGCCGACCCGATCCTGTATCACGGTCCGGGCAAGTTCAATCCGGCCGAAGGCATCCGTCCGTCGGCCAAGCCGTCGCGCAAGACCTACACGCAGGTGTTTGGCGAATGGCTGTGCGACATGGCGGCCGCCGACAAGCGTCTGATCGGCGTAACGCCGGCCATGCGTGAAGGCTCGGGCATGGTGGAGTTCGAGAAGCGTTTCCCGGACCGCTATTACGACGTGGGCATTGCCGAGCAGCACGCGGTGACGTTTGCGGGCGGCCTGGCCTGCGAGGGCCTGAAGCCCGTGGTGGCCATCTACTCGACCTTCCTGCAGCGCGGCTACGACCAGTTGATTCACGACGTGGCGTTGCAGAACCTGCCAGTGGTCTTCGCGCTGGATCGCGCAGGCCTGGTTGGCGCCGATGGCGCGACCCATGCCGGCGCCTACGACATTCCGTTCCTGCGCTGCATTCCGAACATGATGGTGATGACGCCGTCCGACGAGCAGGAATGCCGTCAACTGCTGACCACCGCATACCAGCAGGATTGCCCGACCGCCGTGCGGTATCCGCGCGGTGCCGGCGTTGGCGTGGCCACACAGGCCGAGCTGACTGCGCTGCCGGTGGGCAAGGGCGAAATCCGCCGCGAAGGCCATGCCCGTGCTGGCCAGCGCGTGGCGATCCTGGCGTTCGGTTCGATGTTGCATCCGGCGCTGAGCGCAGCGGAGCAGCTCGATGCCACGGTAGCGAACATGCGCTTCGTCAAGCCGCTCGATGTGGAGCTGGTCAAGCAGCTGGCTGCGAACCACGACTACCTGGTGACGGTGGAAGAGGGCGCAACGATGGGTGGTGCCGGTAGCGCCGTGCTCGAAGCACTGGCCGAAGCCGGCATCGAGATCCAGACGCTGGTGCTGGGCCTGCCGGACAAGTTCATCGATCACGGCGATCCGGCTTACCTGCTGTCGCTGTGCGGCCTCGATGCAGCTGG
This sequence comes from Cupriavidus sp., assembly GCF_057315035.1. Classification (NCBI taxonomy): domain Bacteria; kingdom Pseudomonadati; phylum Pseudomonadota; class Betaproteobacteria; order Burkholderiales; family Burkholderiaceae; genus Cupriavidus; species Cupriavidus sp. The sequence continues at coordinate 84,745 of NZ_DBHKYV010000019.1, forward strand.
TATCGAACGCTCGGTGCGCGAGCGCTTCCAGTTGGCCGGGCAACCGGTGCAGGTGGCAACGCGAGTGGCCTGACGCTCGGCAGCTTGTTCAAGCGGTATCGAAAACCGGCGCGGATTTCCCGCGCCGGTTTTCTTTTTGGCGTCGGCAAATGGCAGGAAGCTGCATTGGCTGGCCATCATCCGCAAGAAATACGCGGATTCGTGCATGCCTGCAGCAGCTCTTTGCAATATTGCGTAGAATCGCCCTTTCCCATTTTGTGTTCGCAGCTGCGGGCCGGCGCCCCCTTGGTTTTACTTCCGCCTGGACCCGTCGTTTCACACTCGTTGCGCGGCGTGGAGAAATCCTGCGAAAACGCCGCGACCGTAAGGACGGCCGTCATCGCTGTGGCGGCGTCCTGGAGGAAACCGTAGATGAATGACATCAACCCCGGCTTCGTGATGCCCGACGTGCAATCGAGCGTCGATACCCGCCAGATCGTGATCCAGCGCGTAGGCGTAAAAGGCGTGCGATATCCGTTGACGCTGAAGACGCCGACCGGCGACGTGGCCACCGTTGGCACGTTCGATCTCGATGTACGCTTGCCTGCCGACCAGAAGGGCACGCATATGTCGCGCTTCGTGGCGCTGCTCGAAGACAACCGCGCACCGTTGGACCTGGCCGCATTCCGCGCGCTGCTCGACGACATGCTCGTGCGTCTGGAAGCCGATGCCGGCCGCATCGAAGTCACGTTCCCGTACTTCATCTCCAAGACGGCACCGGTGTCGAATGTGCAATCGTTGCTGGACTACGAGGTAACGCTGGCTGGCGAGAAACGCGATGGCCGCACGCGCCTGTTCATGACGGCACTGGTGCCCGTGACCAGCCTGTGCCCGTGCTCGAAGAAGATTTCGCAGTACGGCGCGCATAACCAGCGCTCGCATATCACGATGAAGGTGGAACTGGCCGGCGACCTGAGCGTGGAAACGCTCGTGCGCATGGCAGAGGAAGAGGCGTCATGCGAACTGTGGGGCCTGCTCAAGCGGCCCGACGAGAAGTTCGTGACCGAGCGTGCGTACGAAAATCCGAAGTTTGTCGAAGACCTCGTGCGCGACATCGCGATGCGCCTCAACGCCGACGACCACATCGTGGCGTACACGCTGGAAGCCGAGAACTTTGAATCGATCCACAATCACAGCGCCTACGCAGTGATCGAGCACGACAAGCGACTGGCTTGAAGCCTGCGGGTTTCTGCTCCCCTCTCCCGCATAGCGGGAGAGGGGAGAACACCGAGGGGAGAATCAGCCGGGCAGGCGGATATCCGCCAAATCCCAGCGTGGCGTCACGCCATAGTCATAGTCATGGCGCGCCAGTTGCGGCGCGGCCTGCAGGCGCATGGCGCCGGCAAACGCGATCATCGCGCCGTTGTCGGTGCAGAAGGCCAGGTCGGGATAGTAGACGTCCACCTTGCGGCGCTTGCCCATCTCGTTGAGTCGCTCGCGCAGTTGCCGGTTGGCACCGACGCCGCCGGCCACGACCAGTCTCTTATGTCCGGTCTGCTTCAGCGCATTGAATGACTTGGCAGCCAGCACATCGACGATGGCATCAACAAACGACCGTGCCAGATTGGCGCGATCCTGTTCGCAGGCGTTGCCGAGCTTGCGCGTCTGCGTCAGCACGGCGGTCTTGAGACCCGCGAACGAAAAGTCGAGATTGCCGGAATGGAGCATCGGGCGCGGCAGTTCGAAAGCGCCCGGGTTGCCGAATTCGGCCAGCCGCGAGACTTCGGGCCCGCCCGGGTAACCAAGGCCAAGCAGTTTGGCCGTCTTGTCGAAGGCCTCGCCCGCGGCATCGTCGAGCGTTTCGCCCAGCAGCGTGTAGTCGCCGATGCCTTTCACTTCCATCAATTGCGTATGGCCGCCCGATACCAGTAGCGCTACGAACGGGAACGGTGGCGGGGCATCGGTCAGCAGCGGCGACAGCAGATGGCCTTCCAGATGATGTACGCCGACCATCGGCGTACCCAGCGCAAAACCCAGTGCGTTGGCCACCGAGGCGCCTACCAGCAGCGCGCCAGCCAGGCCGGGACCTTGTGTATAGGCAATGGCGTCGATGTCCGCGCGCGTACGGCCTGCGTCGTCCAGAACCTGCTGCAGCAGCGGCAGCACGCGCCGGATATGGTCGCGCGACGCCAGTTCGGGGACTACGCCGCCGTATTCGCGGTGCATGGCAATCTGCGAATGCAGCGCGTGAGCAAGCAGGCCGGCCCCGGTGTCGTAGAGGGCCAGCCCGGTTTCGTCGCAGGAGGATTCGATACCGAGGACAAGCATGGAGACTATGATGCCGCCGGCGTGTTTCGGACTGCAACTGCAGCGATCGTGCCGGCAAAAACGGAAGGCCAGCAGGGTAGCACACCCGCAGGTGACGCGCTTGGATCGCCGTCATTCGCTACAATCGCGGCTTCTTGAACAGGGGCAACATGACACAAGGCAGGAAGGATCGCTTCGATGTGGCGGTGCTGGGTGCGGGGGCAGCCGGCATGATGTGCGCCGCCGTGGCCGGGCAGCGCGGCGCGCGCGTGGTCCTGATCGACCATGCCACGCGGCTGGCCGAGAAAATCCGTATCTCGGGCGGCGGGCGCTGCAATTTCACGAACCTGCAGGCCGGCCCGGCCAACTACCTGTCGTCGAATCCGCATTTCTGCCGGTCGGCGCTGGCCCGCTATACGCCGCAGGACTTCCTGGGCCTGCTGCGCCGCTACGACATTGGCTGGCACGAAAAGCATCGTGGCCAGTTGTTTTGCAACGACAGCGCCGAGGACGTCATCAACCTGCTGCGCGCTGAATGCGACGCCGGTGGCGTGCACTGGCAGGCCGGTTGCACCATCGACGAAATCCGCAAGGAAGGCGATGATTTCCTGTTGCTGACCAAGCAGGGCACGGTGCGAGCCGGCGCGGTGGTGGTGGCTACGGGAGGGCTGTCGATCCCGAAGATCGGCGCCACCGATTTTGGCTATCGCATCGCGCGCCAGTTCGGCCTCAAGACCGTGGAAACACGCCCGGCTCTGGTGCCGCTGACCTTCGATGGCCAGGGCTGGCAGCCGTTCGTGCCGCTGGCGGGGGTGTCGATGGAAGTCGATATCGCCACGGGCAGTGGCAAGACGGCCGGCGGTTTCAAGGAAGACCTGCTCTGGACGCATCGGGGCCTGTCGGGTCCGGCCGTGCTGCAGATTTCCAGCTTTTGGCGTCCGGGCACGCCAATCGAGATCGACCTGTTCGACGGCGTTGACGCGGCAGACTGGCTGATTGGCCACAAGAAGGGCAGCCGCAAGCATCTGAACAACCTGCTCGGTGAACGGCTGCCGGCGCGGTTGGCCGATGCCTGGTGCGCGGCTGTCGGGCTGACCGGCACGCAGTCGGTTGCCGATATGCCGGACAAGGCACTGCGCCAGCTTGGCGAGACGCTGAACCGCTGGCGTCTGGTGCCGTCCGGCACCGAAGGCTACAAGAAGGCCGAGGTGACGCTCGGTGGCGTCGATACCCGCGGCTTGTCTTCGAGCACCATGATGGCGCGCGAGGTGGACGGCCTGTATTTCATTGGCGAAGTGGTCGACGTGACCGGCTGGCTCGGCGGATACAACTTCCAGTGGGCCTGGGCATCGGCCGTGGCGGCAGGAGAGGCAGTAGCGGAAGCCGCACGTGGGGCAGGCGCTGTTGCGTAGGCGGCACGCGTTGTGTCAGTGTGTGTCGGTCATGTGCAGCGTGACAGGCCTTGGGCTACAATCGGCGCTCTCGTAACGGCTGGCGCAGCGCTGGCACGTGACCCCTCTCTCGCTCTCTCTTTCCTTTTCGGCCAAATGACCACGATTCGCCTGAAAGAAAATGAACCGTTCGAAGTCGCCATGCGCCGCTTCAAGCGCACCATCGAGAAGAATGGACTGATTCCTGAGTTGCGGGCGCGCGAGTTTTACGAGAAACCGACTGCCGAACGCAAGCGAAAGCGTGACGCTGCCGTCAAGCGCACCTTCAAGCGCCTGCGCAGCCAGTTGCTGCCGAAGAAGTTGTACTGATCGCAGCTTCGCGCCGGCACGAAACCCGCTGTGAGCATGGCTCCGGCGGGTTTTTGCGTTATGGTCCGAGTTGACCCCTATTTTGGAAGATTGCCATGTCCCTCAAAGCCCGCATCACTGACGATATGAAGGCCGCCATGCGCGCCCGTGAAGCCGAACGTCTTGGCACCATCCGCCTGCTGCTGGCCGCCATCAAGCAGCGCGAGGTGGATGACCGCGTGGAACTCGATGAAGCCGCCGTGACCGCCGTGGTGGACAAGATGATCAAGCAGCGCAAGGACTCGATCAGCCAGTTCGAGCAGGCCGGCCGTGACGATCTCGTCGCCTAGGAAAAGGCCGAAGTGGATGTGCTGGTCGGTTATATGCCCGCCCAGCTGTCCGACGCCGAAGTGGCGGCCGAAGTGCAGAAGGCGGTGACCGAAGCGGGCGCCACCGGCCCGCAAGACATGGGCAAGGTCATGGGTCTGGTCAAGGCGCGCCTGGCGGGCCGGGCCGACATGACGGCCGTGTCGGGCCTGGTCAAGGCTGCCCTGGCGCCAAAGTGATTGACAGTAACGTCAGATATAAGCACGATTATCAATCGTAATGCGAGCGGTTGCTGCCGGGTTGACGGGGACTTGGCGGCCAATGTCGGCAAAGCCGGCGTCGCGTTGCGGCTGCACTACAATGAATCGATAGTCGCCGGGCGTCGTTCCGGTCACGCAATCCAGAAAAGTGGCCGCCGGCTGGTCCGGCAGGCCTTGGCATCAGGACGGTCAGTCGGGTGATTCCGCAATCCTTCATTCAGGATCTTCTCAACCGCGTAGATATTGTCGACGTGGTGGGTAAGTACGTGCAGTTGAAGAAGGGTGGCGCCAATTTCATGGGGCTGTGCCCGTTTCACAACGAGAAGTCGCCGTCTTTCACGGTATCGCCGACCAAGCAGTTCTATCACTGCTTCGGTTGCGGGGCCCATGGCTCGGCGATTGGCTTCCTGATGGAGTATTCCGGGCAGTCCTACCCGGATGCGGTGCGTGAACTGGCGCAATCGGTGGGGTTGTCGGTCCCCGAGGAGCGCAACAGCCTGCCACCTGCCCAGCGCGCTGAGCAGCAGGCCAAATCCGTGGCCTTGAGCGATGCGATGACACGGGCTACCGACTTCTACAAGAAACAGTTGCGCGGAGCACCTCAGGCAATCCAGTACCTGAAGGGGCGCGGCCTGACCGGCGAGATTGCAGCCCATTTCGGACTTGGCTATGCGCCGGACGACTGGCAGGGGCTGGAACCGGTATTCGGCAGCTATCGCGATGACGCCATTGCCGCGCCGCTGGTCGAGAACGGACTGCTGATCGAGTCGCAGGACAAACGCGACGCTGATGGCAAGCCGCGCCGTTACGACCGCTTTCGCGATCGCATCATGTTCCCGATCCGCAATACCAAAGGTAATGTGATTGGTTTTGGTGGGCGGGTCATGGGGCAAGGTGAGCCAAAATACCTTAACTCCCCCGAAACACCGCTGTTCAGTAAGGGAACCGAGCTTTACGGCCTGTTCGAGGCGCGCCACGCCATCCGCGAAAACGGCTACGTTCTGGTGGTGGAAGGCTATATGGACGTCGTGGCGCTGGCGCAGCTCGGGTTTGCCAATGCGGTGGCCACGCTGGGCACCGCGTGCACGGCCGTGCACGTTCAGAAGTTGCTGCGCCAGACGGACGCAGTGGTGTTTTCGTTCGATGGTGATGCCGCTGGCCGGCGCGCAGCGCGCCGTGCGCTGGAGGCCTGCCTGCCTCATGTGGCGGACAACAAGACCATCCGTTTCCTGTTCCTGCCTTCCGAACACGATCCTGACAGCTATGTGCGGCAAGAGGGCACCGACGCGTTCGCGAGCCAGGTGCAGACCGCGATGCCGCTGTCCCGCTTCCTGCTCCAGATCGTGACCGAGGACCAGGACCTGCGTCAGCCGGAAGGACGTGCCCGAGCGCAGTTCGAGGCCAAGCCGCTGTTGCAGTCGATGCCGGCCGGTGGCCTGCGGCTACAGATTGTGCGTGAACTTGCCGATGCTACCGGTACGACGCCGGCCGAGATCGAGGCGGTGTGCGGCCTGGGCAGCGATTCGTCGCGCGTCGGGCGCTTTGCCCAGCCACGCCCGCGAGTCCGGCGCCAGGCACCGACCGGGCTGGAGCAACGCGTGATCCAGTTGCTGATGAGCTACCCCACGCTGGCAACCCGGCTCGACGGCGATACGCGCGCACTGTTGCTAGATCCACAGCGACCTGAGGCGGAAGTGTTGGCTCACCTCGTGGCGGCTTGCGACGGTATCGAGGGGCAGGCGAATTTCGCTGCTTTCAGCGAACAACTGGCCCAGACTCCCTACGCGGACGTGTATGCCAGTGCGCGAACGGCCGTGCTCAAGGAAGATATGGAAGAGGAGCCGGCGATGCATGAGTTCGACGGCGCCATTCACAAGTTGCTGGCCGATCCGCTGCAGAGAGAACTCGAAACCCTGCAGGCGGCCATCATCGCGGGAAACGCCGATGAGGACGCCAAGGCACGTTTGCGCTGGCTGGTGGCTGAAGTGCAACGTCGGCGCCAGATGGGCTGGCGGCCCGCCACGGAGGAAGGCTAGTGGAGCGCGGGCGACAAAACGCGCAGGCAGGTGCAGTATCGGAATTTTCGGCTTGAGCCGTTGTGCACGTAACCCCAACTGATGGAAATATCCGGGGTCTAACCGCTTAAGCCTTGATTTTTCAGGTGAAAACCTCACCTGACAGGAAGCCGGGTGTTGGTGACGTGCTACAATGCCCGGTTTGGATTGCGAAATCTTTCTCTCCAGTACTGGCGAAAGTGAGCGTGCCAATGGCAAAGGCCAAAGCAACCGAAAGGGTAGTCGAGAAGGCTCCCTCCAAAGCTCCCCAATCAGGGAGCGGCAAGGCGTCCGTGAAAACAACGGCGGCGAAGACATCGACCGCGTCAGTCAGGACGACAACAGCCCGGTCTGCGCCAGCAAAGTCCGAGCGTGGCGCTTCTGCGCCCGCGGGGACCGCTTCCGCCAGGAATCGCATATCCGAAAATACCAAGCCCTCGACTTCGGCACGCGAGAGCGGCAAGAGCGCCAATACAAGCGACATCGATGATGCCGCTGCAACAGTGAAAGGCAAGAGTATCACCGTGGCGAAACAGCAGAATACCGAAGTCGAGAGCAAGCGTGCGGCAACGACGGCCGGCACCCGGAGCAGTGACGCCAAGGCAGGCGCCGCTGTGGCCGAGCCGAAAGCCCGTGCCGCGAGTCCCGCATCCGCTGCACCTGAGCGGTCCGCTGTTCCGGCAGTCAAGCCGGAACCGAAGAAGCGTGGCCGCAAGCCCAAGGCCGGGGCGCAGCAAGACGACAGCACCATCGAAGACGTGACTGAAGAGCTTTACGACAACGACGCGCCCGCGGCACCCGCCGCCGCGGCGCCCAAGACCGAAAAGCAGAAGGCCAAGGACCGCAAGGCCAAGGAAAAGGCACTCCTCAAGGAGTTTGCCTCGTCCAACCAGGCCGGTAGCGAGGAAGAACTCGAGGTTCGCCGCCAGAAGCTCAAGGCACTGATCAAGCTGGGCAAGTCGCGTGGCTACCTGACCTATGCGGAAATCAACGATCACCTGCCGGACGACATGGTCGATTCGGAAACGATCGACACGCTGGTCGCCACGCTGAACGACATCGGCATCGCCGTCTACGAACAGGCGCCGGACGCCGAGACGCTGCTGCTCAACGACAACGCACCCTCGGCCACCAGCGAGGAAGAGGCCGAGGAAGAAGCCGAAGCCGCGCTGTCCACCGTCGATTCCGAATTTGGCCGTACCACCGACCCGGTCCGCATGTACATGCGCGAAATGGGTACCGTGGAACTGCTGACGCGCGAAGGCGAAATCGAGATCGCCAAGCGTATCGAAGCAGGTCTGAAAGACATGGTCATGGCCATTTCGGCCTGCCCGGTCACGATCTCCGAGATCCTCGCCCACGCCGAGCGCGTGGCCAACGAAGAAATCAAGATCGACGAATTCGTCGACGGCCTGATCGACCCGAACGCCGAGGAGGTGCAGGACACCTCGCCGGCCCAGGCCGCTGCGTCCGATGAAGAGGACGAAGATGCCGAGGAAGACGACGAGGATGGCGATGAGGATGAAGAAGACGATGAAGCCGCCGGTGCCGGCGCGTCGGCTCGCCAGCTCGAAGAGCTCAAGGTAGCCGCGCTGGAGAAGTTCCGCATCATCGCCGAGCAGTTCGACAAGATGCGCCGTTCCTTCGAAAAGGAAGGCTACAAGTCGAAGCCGTACGTGAAGGCCCAGGAAGCCATCCAGGCCGAGCTGATGGGCATCCGCTTCACCGCGCGTAACGTTGAGCGCCTGTGCGACACGCTGCGTGGGCAGGTGGACGAAGTGCGCAAGCTCGAACGTGCGATCCTGAATATCGTGGTCGACAAGTGCGGCATGTCGCGTTCGGACTTCGTTGCGCGCTTCCCGGGCAACGAGACGAACCTGGACTGGATCCAGACCATCGTGGCCGACAACAAGCCGTACAGCATCATCGTCGAGCGTAACGTGCCGGCCGTGCACGAACTGCAGCAGAAGCTGATCGACCTGCAGTCGCGCGTGGTGCTGCCGCTGAAGGAACTCAAGGACGTCAATCGCAAGATGTCCGAAGGTGAAAAGCGCGCCCGCGAAGCCAAGCGTGAAATGACCGAGGCCAACCTGCGTCTGGTGATCTCGATCGCGAAGAAGTACACGAACCGTGGCCTGCAGTTCCTCGACCTGATCCAGGAAGGCAATATCGGCCTGATGAAGGCGGTGGACAAGTTCGAATACCGTCGCGGCTACAAGTTCTCCACGTACGCCACGTGGTGGATTCGCCAGGCCATTACGCGCTCGATCGCCGACCAGGCTCGCACGATCCGTATTCCGGTTCACATGATCGAAACGATCAACAAGATGAACCGGATCTCGCGCCAGATCCTGCAGGAAACCGGCAACGAGCCGGATCCGGCAACGCTGGCCGAGAAGATGGAGATGCCCGAGGACAAGATCCGCAAGATCATGAAGATCGCGAAGGAACCGATCTCCATGGAAACGCCGATCGGTGACGACGACGACTCGCATCTGGGTGACTTCATCGAAGATACGAACACGCTGGCCCCGGCCGAAGCGGCACTGCATGGCTCGATGCGCGATGTGGTGAAGGACGTGCTGGACAGCCTGACGCCGCGCGAAGCCAAGGTACTGCGCATGCGTTTCGGCATCGAGATGAGCACGGACCACACGCTGGAAGAAGTGGGCAAGCAGTTCGACGTCACGCGTGAGCGTATCCGTCAGATCGAGGCCAAGGCACTGCGCAAGCTGCGCCATCCGAGCCGCTCAGACAAGCTGAAGAGCTTCCTGGAAGGCAACTAAGCATTACGCCTTTCAAGGGCCTCTAGCTCATGCCTGGTTAGAGCAGCGGACTCATAATCCGTTGGTGCCGTGTTCGACTCACGGGAGGCCCACCAACTTATGTAGTGAAGAAGAAGGGGTTACGGTTAAGCCGTAACCCCTTTTTTTGTTGTTTTTCAAATGCCCCAACATGGCCGGCGAACCCCGCACATGGGGACGTCGGCCCCTCCTGCCGGCATGGCATCGGTGCTTGTGGCACCGGAACGGTGCGACTGAACTCCCGATCTGCCGCGCCTAGCGCCGTGATAAGAAAAAGTTTTCGCAATGAGAATTATCGATTTTCAAGTCGCGTGATTTCCGCGAATACTGGCTCCCAGACGCAGCGGTATGCGCCTTGCTTGATGAAGTGGCCAGTGCGCTGAAACGGCGGATACGTTCCAACGTTCCAACGTTTCAGCGTTCCGTAGATACGTAGACCTGCTACCGGTAATCCCTCATGAACGACGCAACACTAGGCGTCGCGGGTACGCTCGCGCCCGCACCTTCCGTCCCCAATAACCAGTTGCGTGTGATTGCCGCGTGTTCCGTGGGCAATGCGCTGGAGATGTACGACTTTACGGTCTACAGCTTCTTTGCAGTGCTGATCGGCAAACTGTTCTTCCCGACCGACAGTGCTTACGGCTCGCTGCTGCTTGCCGTCGCCACGTTTGGTATCGGCTTTGTCATGCGCCCGCTGGGCGGATTCGTGATCGGCAGCTTTGCCGATCGTAACGGCCGCAAGGCGGCCATGACCTTGACGATCGGCCTGATGGTCGTGGGCACCCTGTGCATTGCCTGCGCGCCGACCTACGCCACGGCGGGCATCCTGGGTCCGGTCATGATCGTTGGAGGGCGGCTGATTCAGGGATTCTCGCTGGGCGGGGAAATCGGTGCGTCGACGTCCATGCTGATGGAAGCCGGCGGCGTACAGCGGCGCGGCTATCGCATCAGCTGGCAGGCGGCTAGCCAGGGTGCGGCAGCGCTGCTTGGCGCGGCTACCGGTACGGCGCTCTACGCACTCCTGCCGCCGGATTCGCTGGAATCGTGGGGCTGGCGCCTGCCGTTCCTGATTGGCTTGCTGATTGCGCCGGTGGGTCTATACATCCGCGCCAATCTCGATGAAACGCTGCCTGAAGAGGCACATGAGGCGAGTCCGCTGAAAACGCTGTTCCGGGAGCATGGTCGCAGTGTGGCAAAGGGTGTGCTGTCGATTACGGCGGGCACCGTGGCCATGTACCTGGTGGTGTTCTACATGCCGACGTACATGATTCGCGTGCTCCATATGCCGTCGTCGCTATCGCTGCTATCGGGATGTGTGGCAGGTGCCACGATGATCGTGTTCTCGTTGCTGGCAGGGCGCATCGCGGACCGGCTGGTACGACGCAAGCCCATTGCACTGGCGGCACTGGTAGCCACCACCATCCTGATCTATCCGGCCTTCTGGCTGATCAATACCTACCCGAGTGTGCCGCTGGTGCTGGTGATTACCGCCGTGCTGACCGCGCTCGCCAATATCGGATCGGCACCCATGCTGTTGCTGCTGATGGAGATGCTGCCTGCCGGCGTACGTGCCAGCGGCCTGTCTGTGATCTACAGCATCGGCGTCACGCTATTTGGTGGTTCCTCGCAGGCCGTAGTGACGTGGTTGATCGGAAAGACCGGCAACCCCATGACACCGGCGCTCTACATGATGGCGTGCGGGGTAGTGACGTTCTTTGCCCTATGCAGCATCCGGGAAACCGGCCGGGGCAAGGCCGCGGTGGCGGGGCACTGACATGAAGCTGAACCAGTTGCGCGCGTTGATCGCCATTGCCGAAAGTACGAGCATTCACGAAGCGGCCCGCCACCTTCACGTGACCCAGCCCGCATTGAGCAAGACCGTGCAGGAGCTGGAATCGAGCGTTGGGGCCACGCTGCTCGAGCGGTCGAGTACGGGCACGCGGCTCACGCCATACGGACACCGGCTGCTGGCTCATGCACGGCTGATCATGGAAAGCGTGCAGCATGCGCGCATCGATCTCGACGACATGAAAGGTGATGTAGGTGGCGAGGTAACGCTCGGCACCACACCGTTGACGGCGATGATGCATCCCATGATCGATACGCTCAACGAGTTCCGTAGCGCCTACCCCGATGTGCGGCTGCGCGTGCAGGAGATGCGCCCGAACCAGCTTGTCGAGCAGTTAAGGCAGGGCGCCATCGACATGGCCGTGACCTCGCAATGGCGCTCGCCCGACCGGTTCTTTCATTCGGTCGAGATCAGCCGGCTGTCGAGTGTGATTGCCGCCCGGCCGGAGCATCCGCTGCGCCATGCCCGCTCGTTGCACGTGCTTCAGCAGGCCGACTGGATTTCGCTTGACCCACTGCCCGACCGGCTGTCGTCATTCAGCCGGCTGTTCTCGGATAGTGGGCTTGACTTGCCGCTGCGCGTGACCGAATGCGCATCGATTCATCTCGCACTGGAGCTTTGCTGGCGAGCAGACGTATTGCTCGTACTGTCGAGCGAGTCGCTGCGCAGCGAGCTGTTGAGTCGCCGCATGGTGTTCCTCGATATCGCGGAGCCATTGCCTGATCAGCCCATCTGCCTGGTTAGGCATAACCATCACGTTCTGACCGGGCCTGCCGAGCGACTGCACAACGCAGTGCTGCAGCGCTTCGCCGCACAGCAACGCCACGCGGCCTGACGGCCCCTTTTCCTGGCCTGATTGATGGCACCCGTTGCGGTGTCACGGGCCCCCTTTTGTCTTTTTGCTTCAGCTTTGCCATTTACCGACCCCACATCCCTTCGCATCTTTGCATTCGACGAATCCATTAGAGAGCCTCAATGTTCAAGAAACACATCGCAGGTCTGGCAGTGTTGGCAATCGGCCTGGCGGGATCGGCCAGTGCCGCCCCAACGCAGTACGAGCAACTGATTTCGTATCTGGGTACCGGCCTTGGCGCACGGGCCATTGGCGTGGCACCGCAGCAGTCGCTGCTGTCACTGTACGGCACGGTGGATGTCGGCGTGAACTACACGCGCTCGGGGAGCGACGGCGTAGCCCGCGTGCAGAGCGGAGGTTCCTATACGTCGAAGTTCGGCATCTACGGACAGGAAGCGCTTGGCGCCGGATGGACCGCATTCTTTCGCCTGGAGAACGGCTATCTGTCGGACACCGGATCGGTGCAGGACAGCAGTTCATTCTTCAACCGTGCGTCATATATCGGCCTGCATCATCCGGAGTTCGGTCAGCTCATGATGGGGCGCCAGTACACGTCGTTGGGTGTGGCTGCGCTCTATGCGGACCCGTTTCTCGGTACCGCACATGAATCGGTCTATACGTACATGCTGGGCGTGTCCGACCTGGGCATGGGTGCCAGCAGCGACGGCCTGGCTCGCCTGAACAAGACCATTCGCTATGCAACGCCGCGGTTCGGGCCATTTGCCGGGGACTTGAGCTATTCGTTCAAGTCAGACCAGTCGGTCGGGCCCGCGGTACTGGCCCGCACGGCAATGGCCTCGTACAACGATGGCCGGTTTGCGATGTCCGCGGCGTTCGGCCAGAACTGGTGCGATCCCAGCGTCAAGGGCAGCTGCACGGGTAACGCCACGCAAGCCGCGGCGGAGCGTACCGATACTTATCTGGCCAGCGCGATGTATGACTTCGGACCGCTTATCGGGCAGGCCGCGTATATCCGCATCGTGCCGAATCATGACGGTACCGATATCTCGAACCTGTACCTGCTGGGCCTGCAGAAAATCTGGCGCAACAACCTGCTACGGCTGTCGCTTGGATATCGACGCACGACGCACGACGGCAACTACAGCTACGGCAGCACGCTGGGCATCGACCACTTCCTGTCCAAACGCACAGCGCTATATGGCCGGGCCGGGTTGATGCGCAACGGACCTCAGGCCAGTCTTACCTACAACTACGACAACGGCACGTTCGTCGGCGCGCTGGGCCGCACCGTAACCAGCGTAACGCTTGGCATCACGCATCACTTCTGAGGCATTGCTTCATGGCGGTAGTGACCGGTGCACACGCCACGCCGGTCATCTGGTCACCTCTCGCCCGTTGCCTATTTCCCCCGTAACAACAAGAGGAGTCACACATGAATGAGGAACGCATCAACCGGTTCGTCGACGATCATGGGCAGCGCTACGCGAGCCTGTCCGACGAAATCTGGCGTTACGCGGAGCTTGGTTATCAGGAGCGCGATTCGGCGCGATTGCATGTCGAATACCTTAGGGAAGCGGGCTTCGCGGTGCGTGAAGGCGTGGCGGGAATTCCGACCGCGTTCGTCGCGGAAGCCGGCACGGATGGACCCGTGATCGGCATTCTCGGGGAGTTCGATGCGTTGTCCGGCCTGAGCCAGCAGAGCCTGGCAACAAGCTGTCAGCCATCGTCGGAGATCACGAACGGAAACGGCCACGGCTGCGGACACCATCTGCTTGGCACCAGCGCCCACCTGGCAGCGGTCACCGTCAAGCAGATGCTCGAAGATGCCGGCGTGCCCGGCAGGGTCCGCTTCTATGGTTGCCCGGCGGAGGAGGGTGGCTGGGGCAAGACGTATATGGCACGGGCCGGCCTGTTCGATGATCTGGGCGCGGCGCTGACCTGGCACCCCGGGGTCTTCAACGGCATCATGAATCTTGAATCGCTGGCGGTCGTCCAGGCCTATTTCCGGTTCACCGGCGTATCGGCGCACGCGGGGGCTTCTCCACATCTTGGGCGCAGCGCACTCGATGCGCTCGAACTGATGAACGTCGGCACCAACTTCCTGCGCGAGCACATGATTCCCGATGCACGCGTGCACTATGCGATCACCGATGCTGGCGGCGTCGCGCCCAATGTCGTGCAACCCAAGGCCGAAGCCTTGTACATGATTCGCGCGCCGCGTAACGAGGATGCCTCCGAACTGTATGAACGCGTATGCAATATCGCGCGTGGTGCGGCGTTGATGACCGGTTGCGAGATGCAGATCGAACTGCATTCCGCGTGTTCGAACCTGGTTCTCAACGATGTGCTGAACCGCGTCATGCATGGTCAGCTCACGCATTTCGGCGTGCCGTCCTATAGCAACGACGAACTCGGCTTTGCGGCCTCGATGCACGGTACCACGCGCCCCGAGGAAATAGAGATGGCCGGAAAGATGCTGCAAAGCGCGTGGAAGAATCCGAAGCCATTGTTCGACGGCGTGGAAGCGCTCGATAGCAAGCGGCCGATACGCATGCATGGGTCCACCGATGTTGGCGATGTCAGCTGGGTTACGCCCACGGCGCAGTGCATGACCGCCTGCTTCGCGTTCGGTACGTCGCCGCACTCGTGGCAATGGGTGGCCCAGGGCAAGAGCTCGGTGGCCCATAAAGGCATGCTGCTGGCCGCCAAGGCCATGGCGGGTTCGGCCATGGAGCTGTTCCGCAATCCGGACCTGCTGGTTGCCGCGCGGCAGGAGCTCGACGAACGCCTCGGCGGCAAACCATACGTGTGCCCGATCCCGGCTCACGTGATGCCGCCACTGGGGAGCGCGGCCAACTGATCCAGACGCTCGGCAATGTGCAAGGCGAGGGGAGGGAGGCTCCCTTCGCCCGTGCACATTCAGAAGATATGTCGAATGCCAAGCACCGCACCCACCATCGAGTCTTTGCCGTTGCCAAGCACCATGCTGTTGCCCAGCGCCAGCGTATTGGCATACGTGGTAACGCCAGAGTCCATCATCAGTCCGGCGTTCTTCGAGTACGCCGTCGACAGGTAAAGCTCGGTGCGTTTCGACAGCGCATAGCTGGCCAGCAGCATGATCTGCCAAGGGTTTGGCTGGCTGGTATTGCCGAACACATTGCGAAGGTTGTCATAGGTATATTCGAGCGTCACTGACAGCGCGGGCTGGAACTGGTAGTTCACGCCCAGCCAGTAGTAGTCGTCACGCTGGATGGTGTTGCCCGCCGGCCCCTTGCTCTGTCCCCAGCGATAACCGCCCATCAGCATGAACGGCCCTTGCGTATAGCTGCCGCCTACCGCTGCCTTGCGGAAAGTACCACTGCTGCTGCCGATGGTCGGGTTCACCTGATCATAGGTTGCCACCAGGCCGAAGCGATTGCCGTTGTAGGCGAGTGCCGCGCCGTATGCACTGTCGCGCCGCGCGCTGCCCGGTACCTCGCCGTTGCCGCCGACCGCCACGCCGGCGCCCACCACCTGTGGCAACGCAAGGCCAGTCCCAAACGAGTAGTGCGCCAGCGCGGTCACAGCGCCGAAGCGCCCGGTGTACTTCACCATATTGTCTTCGCGGAAGGCCGCGCCCGACTGTAGTACGGCAGGCTCGTAGCCACCGTATGCGGTCGGCGAGAAGTTGGCCAGTCCTTCGAACATCGAGGTGTACTGCCGACCGAATGTGATCTGCCCATACGTTGCACTGTTCAGGCCGACATAGGCCTGGCGTCCGAACAGGCGGTTCTGCTGCTGGGTGCCGTTGTCGAGGCTGAAGCCACTCTCGAGCGTGAACACCGTCTTCCAGCCGGAGCCAAGGTCTTCGGTGCCGCGCATGCCCCAGCGCGATCCGGCACGGTATCCCGATGAGAGCCGCACGACATCGTGCGCGGGGCCGGGATTGAAGCCGTTGGCAGCCGTCGGCACATTGCCCAGGTGGTTCACGTACTCGATGCCCATGTCGGCCACGCCGTACAGGATCACATTGGATTGTGCGAATGCGGTGTTGGCCCCGGCCAGCGTAAGCGCGGCCACGGCGACGGTCTTTCTCATGATGGTCTCCTCGTCTCTGGTTGACTGTTGGCGGGGCGCTTCTGTGGCAGCCCTCTTCTGCGATACCTGCCGACGCGTGGCAGGAATCAACAATGTGTCAATTCTTGTAAGACGGGAGCCCGGCGACAAGATAGGGAATGCGCAGCCTTGGGCGTACACAATCGTCATTGTGACAACTGTGCACGCCAGCACGCGAACATTCCCTGCCTTGTTTGTGGCGTCCTGGTTTCTACACTAGATGCTTGTGCTCAGGCTTGCGCGCGCCAGGTCTGTCGCACACTTTCGGGCAGTGCGTCGACCAGTTCGCGCGATGTGTCGGCGGCCTTCTGTGCACGTCGCTTGTCGACGGCCAGGCCGCGCAGCGTGATGCGGATCGTGCTGTCGATGTACTGTGCGGGGTCCTTGGTGCGCTTGAGCAGGATCGTGCGGATGCCCTCGATCGTCGCGCCCATCACGGAGTCGGCGGCGGCCTGCAGGTTGTCGAACTCCATCACGCCATCGAGTGCGCCTGCGCGCAGGTCTTTCATCATGTACTTGAGCAGGACCGACTCCTGCGCTACCAACTCCGCACGCAGTACGAACGCGGCCCAGCGATGGTCGGTCAGCGCGCGCGTGAGAAACAGGCGCAGGCCCGTGCTCACGCGGTTCACGGGATCGGCTACCGCATCGTAGATCGGCAGCATGTCCATCGTCATCTGGTCGGTCACTTCGCGGGCCACTGCGATCAGCGCCTCGTCCAGCGACGTGAAGTGCTTGTAGAACGTGCCCCGCGAAATATCGGCTTCGCGCGCCACGTCCTCGATGGAAGTGGAGATCTTCGAACGATCGGAATACAGGACCATGATCGCCCGCAGGATGCGCGTGCGCATGATTTCCCGCTTCTTGCGTGCGGCAACGGTGCGATGGTCTTCTCGTTCGGTAGGGACGAAGGTGAGCGGGGGCACGTTGAAATCCTCTCTTCGTTGAGTGTTGTTGGTTGTGGGTTGTTCGTGGTTCGTTGCAGTGACGGATGTTCATGCCGAAGCGGCCGAAAACCCTATCTTGCCCGAATCGACTCCGTTTATACAATAACGAAAACGTCATTCTTGCAGCCATCCTGGCGCATCGAACACAAGAGGAGACACTTCATGACGCTGGCATCCGTAGCACAACTCCGTTCCACCGAGACCGTTGGCGTAT
Source organism: Cupriavidus sp. (assembly GCF_057315035.1). Lineage (NCBI taxonomy): Bacteria > Pseudomonadati > Pseudomonadota > Betaproteobacteria > Burkholderiales > Burkholderiaceae > Cupriavidus > Cupriavidus sp. The sequence continues at coordinate 102,134 of NZ_DBHKYV010000019.1, forward strand.
CCGACGAAGCACTACGCGCAGACCTGCTGCGCCGCGTCAAGGCCATGGTGCCGACGCTGCGCGCACGCACTGCCGAGGTCGATACGTTGGCACGTCTTCCCGACTCGATCATCGCCGAACTCGACGCTGCCGGCGTCTTCGACATGATGGTGCCGCAGTCTGCAGGAGGGTTGCAGGCCTCGCTGCGCACCTACATGGAAGTGGTCAGCGAAGTGGGGCGTGGCGATGGTTCTGCGGCATGGGCTTGCGCGTTGATCAACGTCTGCAACTGGATGGCGGCGAGCTGCCTGTCGCAGTCGGCGCGTGACGAAGTGTTTGGCTCGGGCGGCAAGGTGCGCACGGCTGGCGTGCTGTCTCCGCGCAAGGCCGTGGTCAAGCGCGTGCAAGGTGGCTATCTGATCGAAGAGGGCATGTGGGGCTTCAACAGCGGTGTCTACCACGCTCAGTGGGACTTGCTTGGCATTCCGCTGGTCGACGAAGCTGGCAACGTCGTGGACCAGGGCATGGCGCTGATTCCCACGACCGAGCTCGATTTCGGCAATGACTGGGACACCATCGCATTGCGAGGCAGCGGCAGTACCTCGGTGATCGTCAAGAACAAGTTCGTGCCGGATTCACGCGTGGCGCGACTGTCATCGATCCTGGCCGGCGAATACCTCTCGCAGTTCGGTGACGACGAGGCGCTGTACCGCATGGCCTTCATTCCCGTGGCAGCCATCATTCTTGTGTTTCCCGCGCTGGGCATCGCGCGCGCGGCACAGGAGATGTTCCTCGAAAAACTGCCGGGGCGCGGCATCCAGTACACGTGGTACGAAAAGCAGTCGGAGGCGGCCGTCACGCATCTGCAGGTGGGCGAAGCGTCATCGATGATCGACGCGGCGCGGCTGGTGGTGGAGCGTTGCGTGGACGAGATCGATGCGCACGCCAGGGCCGGCACCATGCCCGACGCGCTGACGCGCGCGCGTATTCGTCGCGATACCGGCTACGCCAGCAAGACGATCTGGGATGCGGTGGACATTCTGGCCAGTGCCTCGGGTGGCTCGCTGGCCGGTGCGCGTAATCCGTTCAACCGTGTGTGGCGCGACGCGCGCGTGGCCAACCTGCACGGCATCGTCTGCACGGCGACCAATCTCGAACTGTATGGCCGCATGTTGTGCGGCCAGACGCCGAACACACCACTGGTCTGAGAACGGGAGTGCATTGTCATGACAACTGCAATCAGCGATCCGTCGAGCTTTCGGCGGGTCATGGGGAAGTTCGCCACGGGCGTGACCGTGGTGACCTGGCTGCGTGATGGCGAGCCTGCGGGCATGACCGCCAACGCGTTCATGTCCGTGTCGCTGGAACCGCAACTGGTACTGGTATCGGCGCGCAATGCTTCGCGGTTCTGTGCATCGGTAGGGGTAGGTGACCGCTTCGGCATCAACTTCCTTGGCGAACACCAGGAGGACCTGAGCGCGCACTTCGGTGGCAAGGCATGCGAGGGACTTGGTGCCATGGCAACGCACGATTGCGGTACGCCATATCTGCCGGAGGGCCTGGCGCATGTGATTGTCAAGGTAGTCGACGTACATCCTGCCGGCGACCACCAGCTCTATGTCGCCGAGGTGCTGGCGCTTAACGAGAACGAAGCGGTCAACCCCTTGCTTTTTTATGGCGGTCGGTATGGACGTCTGGCTGGTCCACCGCCCTGTCACGTGTAAGCGGATACGCAGCCCGGCATGGGCCGGGCCAATCCCGATTGGAAACCACCGCGCCCAGACGGTGGTGAAACGAGGAGACAAACCATGCTTCATCGCAAGGAGGCACGCACGCTCGGCCTGGCCGCGCTTGGTGCGATGCTCGAGTACTACGATTTCGTGATCTTCCTGTTCGTGTCCGCGGCGATCAGCGAAGCGTTCTTCCCACCCAATGTTTCACCGTGGGTCAGCCAGATGCAGACGCTCGGCATCTTCGCGATCGGCTATCTGGTGCGGCCCGTCGCGGGCATCGTGCTGGCACATTTCGCTGACATGCTTGGCCGCAAGAAGATGTTCATCTTCCTGCTGATCCTGATGGCCGTGCCGACCTTCCTGATTGGCGTGCTGCCGACCTATGAACAGGTTGGCGTGCTGGCGCCGATTGCGCTGCTGGTGCTGCGTGCATTGCAGGGCTGCGCAGTAGGCGGTGAGTTTCCCGGCGCGGCTGTGTTCGTGTCGGAACATGCATCGCCGTCGCGACTCGGTACCGCAAGTGGAACCATGCACGGCATCGTGCTGGCCGGCCTGTTGCTGGGAACCGGAGCGGCGGCGTTGTCGGCGTATATCGCCAGTCATACCGGCATGCCTTCGCTGGCGTGGCGCTTGCCGTTCCTGGTGGGTGGCGCATTCGGCCTGACCGCTGCGTGGTTGCGCCGACAGCTTGAGGAGTCGCCGCTTTATGCCGGGATCCAGCAGTCACGCCAGCTTGCGAAGACCACGCCGGTGCGGATCGTATTGACCCAGCATGCCGATGCCTGCCTGTTTGGTCTTGGCCTCGGCTTCACGATGGCCATCGGCACCACGGTCTTCTTCCAGTACATGCCAACGCTGCTGGCCACGCAGTACGGCGTACCGCGCCAGGAAGCGCTGCAGGCCAATATGTGGGGGTCGTTCGCGCTATGCGTGTCCATGCCGTTCTGGGGACGCGCAAGCGATGCGCTTGGCTGGTCCCGTTCGCTTGGTATCGGCGCGGTTGCCATGCTGGTGGCATCGATTGGCTTCTTCCAGTGGCTGCCCGCGGTGCTGGCGGGGCAGGGTTCGCTGCCATTGCTGTTTGCGTTGCCAGGCGTGGCGTTGGGATCGGTGGTTGCGCTGGTGCCGGGACTGCTGTCGGCGCTGTTTCCGACCCATGTGCGGCAGAGCGGCTATGCGGTGCCCTATAACGTGGGCGCGGCATTGTTCGCGGGCTTCACGCCATTGGTGCTTGCATGGCTGGTGCGGGCGTATGGCGGCGCAGCGGCGATGTATCTGGTGGCTGCAACCGCGCTTGTGACAGCAGTGCTGGCATTCAAGGTGCGCCAGATGCGCGTGTATCTCGGCGTGGTCGAGCCGCAGCCGGAAGCCATGCCAGCACCGCGCAAGGCCGGATAAGGAGATCGTCATGCAAGAAAGACTGCAAGCAATGCTCCAGATGCTCGACAAGGCGGAGATTACCGAAATCGTGCAGACCGAGCGCGCCGCGCGCGATCAGGCGCAGTGGTCGCGCATGTTCGACACCTATCACCTCGATTCGGTGGTGGACGTGTCGTGGTTCCACGGCAGTGGTCCCGACTTTGTCGCGGCGTCACGCCGCATGTACGAGGCGGGGCGGCATTCGGCGCACCAGATGGGGCCGACGCTGGTCACGCTCAACGGTGACCGTGCGCTGGCGCAGACGCCTTGCGCGGTAGTGGTGCGCGCCCAGCTTGAAGGTGCCGAGGTAGAAGTCACCACGCATGCGCGGCTGCACGAATGTGTCGAGCGACGCGCGGGAGCCTGGCGCATCGCGCGCATGGGCATTGTCTATCTGCGCGACGGACTGGCGGTGATGAATCCGTCGGCGCGCATCGAGCTCGATGCAGCGAAGCTTGCCACATACCGTCCGGCTTATCGATTCCTGTCCTATCTGTTGGCCGATATCGGTCAGCAGCCGCGCCTCGACTTGCCCGGCGCCGATCGTCCCGACACCGTACAGCCGCTGATCGATGGCGAACAAGCCTGGCTGGCCGGTACCGACTGATCCTCCCCCTTCCACACAGTACACAAGACAAAGACATCTCATGCGATACCTCCGATTCATTCTCGATGGCAAGAAACAGACCGGCGTCCGCGACGGTGACAAGATCCGCGTGCTTGGCGATATGCCTGTCGAAGCGCTGCTCGCCAGCGGCGTTGATCTTGAGACCTGGGCCGACAGCGTTGCCGGTGGCGCGCTGGTGACCGATGCCGACGTGACCTTCCTGCCTGTGCTTGAACATCCGCCGAAGCTGCTGTGCGTCGGCCTCAACTACGCTGACCACACGCGCGAGAGCAAGCTCGAGCAACCGAAGTATCCAACCATGTTTCCGCGCTACGACACCAGCCTGACCGGTCATGGCCAGCCGATCGTACGCCCGCGTGTATCCGACTCACTGGACTTCGAAGGCGAGTTTGCCGTGATCCTGAAGTCTGGCGGCCGGCATATCCATAAGGATGACGCCTTGCGCCATGTCGCGGGCTATGCATTGTTCAACGATGGTTCGGTACGCGAATACCAGTTTCTTGCGCCGCAATGGACCATGGGCAAGAACTTCGATGACACCGGTGCATTTGGCCCGGAACTGGTGACGGCCAGCGAGGTGCCGCCCGGTGCGCGAGGACTGACCCTGGAGACGCGCCTGAACGGCCAGGTCGTGCAATCGGCCAGTACCGATACGTTGATCTTCGATGTGGCCACGCTGATTTCCACGCTCAGCGAAGCGCTGACGCTCGAGGCTGGTGACGTGATCGTGACCGGCACGCCGAGCGGTGTGGGCTGGGCGCGTGAGCCGAAACTCGTGATGCGTGCCGGAGACGTTTGCGAAGTCAGCCTGACGGGCTTTGCGACGCTGCGCAATCCGATTGTCGACGAGATCGTCTGAACCTCAGGAGCCGTCATGAACAACGATACCCAATGCGCCGCGGTGCATTCCATTGGCCACTATGCGCTGGTCGTGCCCGATCTGGAGGAAGCACGTCATTTCCATGCGACATTCGGGCTCACCGTGGTGGACCACGGCGACCGGCTGGACGCGATGACATCCGATGAGCAGGTCTGGGCGCGCTTCTTCCCTGGCGAGCGTCGCCAACTGGCCTACCTGAGCTTCCATTGCTACGAGGAAGATTTCGAGACGATCCGCAGCCAGGTGGAAGCGGCCGGCGTGCAGTTCGCCGACAACGCGCCCTATGCATCGGGCCATGGGCTGTGGTTTTACGATGTCGATGGCAACCTCGTACAGGTCAGGGTCGGGCCGAAGACCAGTCCGTCGGCCAAGCCGGCGCTCGACAATGTGCACGCAGGCGCCGACGCGCGCGGTGCGCTGTTTCGTAACCAGGTGACTACCGTGCGTCCACGACGGCTTTCGCATGTTGCGCTGTTCACGCCCGACGTATCGCGTGCGCTGGACTTCTACGAACGCGCGCTCGGACTCCGCCTGTCGGACCGCTCGGGCGACATGGTGGCGTTCACGCATGCCCCGCACGGCTGCGACCACCATCTGGTGGCATTTGCGGCAAGCCCGGCGAAGGGGTGGCACCACGCATCCTGGGATGTGGCGAGCATCGATCAGGTCGGGCAGGGTGCCGCGCAGATGGCTGCGGCAGGCTTCACCGAAGGCTGGGGCACCGGGCGCCACGTGCTTGGCTCGAACTTCTTCCACTACGTGCGTGATCCGTGGGGATCGTTCTGCGAGTACTCGGCCGACATGGACTATATCTCGGCCGGCGTGAAGTGGCCTGCGGGCGATCACGCCCCCGAGGACTCGATGCACCAGTGGGGGCCGGCTCTGCCGCCGTGGTTTGTGCAGAACTCCGAGGCTTGAACGCGATGCAGGTCGCTTTACTCCCGTCAGATTCTTATCAAAGGCATCTTCATGTCGACGTCCAATAAAGTCATCATCACCTGCGCCATTACCGGCTCGATCCATACGCCGTCGATGTCGCCTTACCTGCCGGTTACGCCGGAGCAGATTGCCACTTCGGCAATCGGGGCGGCCGAAGCCGGGGCCGCCATCGTCCACCTGCATGCACGCGATCCGAAGACCGGAATACCTAGCCAGGACGCAGCCTTGTTCGGCGAATTCCTTGGCGCGATCCGCGCTGCATCCGACGTGGTGGTGAACCTCACGACCGGCGGCGCGCCAACCATGTCGATCGAGGAGCGGCTGGCGCCGGTCGCGCGCTTCAAGCCTGAAGTGGCTTCGCTGAACATGGGCTCGATGAACTTCGGCCTGTACGAAATGCTCGGTCGCTACAAGGAATTCAGTCACGATTGGGAGCGCCCATACCTGGAGGCCAGCGAAGACCGTATCTTCCGCAATACCTTCCGCGATATTGCGCACATACTCGACGCCTGCAATGCCAACGAGACGCGCTTCGAGATCGAGTGCTATGACATTGGCCACCTGTACACGGCGGCACACTTCCTGGATCGCGGACTGTTGAAGGCGCCACTGTTCATCCAGTCGGTGTTTGGCATTCGCGGTGGCATCGGCGCGCATCCGGAAGACATCGCACATATGAAGCGCACGGCCGACCGCCTGTTTGGCAAGGACGACTACGTCTGGTCGGTGCTGGGCGCCGGGTCTCAGCAGGCCCGTGTCGTGACGCAATCGCTGCTGATGGGCGGCAATGTGCGCGTTGGACTGGAAGACAACCTCTGGATGGCGAAGGGCAAGCTGGCGACGAGTAATGCTGAGCAGGTGGCCGGCATCCGTCAGATCATCGAGCAACTCGGCTACGCGGTAGCCACGCCGGACGAAGCGCGCGCGATGCTGGGATTGAAGGGGAAAGACAACGTCGCGTTCTGAGTGGCGACGGTTATCGGAACGGACGCCCCTGGTGGCGTCCGTTTGCATTTCTGCGGCTAGTTGTGGGCTAGCTGCGATTGAGATGCGGGAAGAGTGCCAGTGCATTGTCGCGCATGAATGCGCGCTGTAGTGCCGGCGGGATCTGCGGGGACCGGTCGAGCACGGCGGCCAGCTCGGCGGCGACCGGGTCGGGCGTGAAAGGATAGTCGCTGCCGTAGAGAATGCGCGCGGGGTCGGCAACCTGGAGCAGCGCGCCCAGTGCAACGGGCTCTGGCACACCGGCCAGATCGAAGTAGAGTGACCGGATCGCGTCGTCGACGCGCATCTTGTGATGGCCCAGTTTCAACAGGCTGCCAATGGCCGCAACGCGTGCGCCCAGCACCGGGATTGCCGCGCCCGCGTGAGGAACGATGACGCGTATGTCTGGAAATTTCTCCAGCGTGCCGCTCAGGATCAGGTTGAAGACCGCCCGGGTGGTATCGAAGATGAACTCGATCATCGGGTAGGGATAGCCGAGCGGCGGCAACGCGGCGGCATCCTGACCCTGACAGCATGCACAGTACGGGTCGGTGGGATGGATGAATACGGTTGCCTTGCGACGGTTCAACTCGGCGAACACTGGATCGAAGCGCGCGTCGCCGAGATAGATGCCGTGGTAGTTCGACTCCATCACGACGCCGTCCGCATGCAAGGTGTCGAACGCATGGTGCAGTTCGCCGAGCGAGCCGGCCACGTCGGGTAACGGCAGCGCGGCGAACAGGCCAAAGCGGCCTGGGTGTGCGCGCACGGCGCTGGCCCCTTCCTCGTTGCAGTAGCGCGCGAGCCGGCGCGCGGCGGCATCGTCGCCAAAATGCAGGCCCGGAGCGGAGATCGACAGCATCGCGGTGGCGATGTCGAGGTGGTCCATCATCGCCACATGCCGCGCGGCGCTCCACATCGGAATGGCTGGCATGCCGGATGGCTTGCCATGTCCGGCGGCCTCGAGCGCCGCGCGGTACTGCTCGGGAATATAGTGCGCGTGGACATCGATGCGGCCTTGCGACGTTATCGGGCCGGATATGGCGCGCGCGGCGGGTGCCGCACCGCTGCTCGCACCTTTGCTGATGGCAGGCAGTCCCGCCGCGAGCCCGAGAACGCCGGCGAGCGCCTGGCGTCGTCGCGTACTGACTGTTGCGTTGCTCCCTGTTTTCCAATCTGGATGCGACATGGCTGGCTGTCTCCCGCGTAGGTTTCGTTATGGCCGTCCTGCAATGGACGATCTGTCGATTCTAGGGAGCAGGCCAGCAGCATCCAAGCTAGGGAATGCGCAGCGTTCGGCGTTGACAGTTGTCTAGACTTGCCTGTCTGGCCGACCTGACATGCAGCCAATCTCCCCCGCTCCGGAAATGCCCGGTTACACGGCTTACAGACTGAGTGTCTTCCTGCACGGGTCCTGCCGCATTACTGGAGGCAAGGGCAATGACCCTGACAACGTGGACCAGCAAACGATACCCACTCGGAGGACACCAACATGAAGCGCACTTCCATTCTTCTGGCCGGCCTGATCGCCGCTGCATTCTCTGGCATTGCCAGCGCGCAAACCGGCGCGGTCGCGCATGACACGCAACGCGATGTCAATCAGCAGCAGCGCATCGAGAACGGTTTGCAATCCGGTGCGCTAACCACGCATGAAGCGTCGAGCCTGGAAAAGCAGGAAGCCAAGGTGGATCGCATGCAGGCCAATGCCGAACGTAACGGCCGGGTTTCACCGCAGGAGCAGGCGCGGATCCAGAATGCGCAAAATCGCGTGAGCCAGGATATCTCGCGCGACAAGCACAATGGTGCGGTGGGCAACCCGGGCAGTGTGTCGTCGCAACGGATGCAGGCCGATGTGCAGCGCAATATCAACCAGGAGACGCGTATCAACAATGGCGTGCAGAACGGATCGCTGACCAACCGCGAGACCGCGCAACTGCAACGCAATGAGGCGCACGTCGATCGCACCGAAGCGCGTGCCGGCCGCAATGGCCATGTCAGCGCCGGCGAGCAGCAAGCCGTGAACCGCGCCGAGAACCACGCCAGCGGCAAGATCTACCGCGACAAGCACAACGGACGCGTACGCGGATAACGGCATTTGAACTACCGTAGGTCGTCTCCCCTCTCCCGCGCGCGGGAGAGGGGCTGGGGGAGAGGGGCAGCGGTTCAGATTGCGACAGATGGCAAGCAGAACCGCCATGCCCTCTCCCCCGCCCCCTCTCCCATTGCATGGGCGAGGGGAGCAAACCAGTAGCCGATCAACTGGCCACTGCCACGCGCACCTGCTTCAACGCGTGAAAAGGTTCCAGTTGCGCCGTGCTGGCCTCGCCATCGGTGATCAGCGTCCAGGCGCGTTCGAGCGGGGTCCAGTGTTGCTGGCGCGCGCGGCCGAGCTTGGTGGAGTCGACCAGCACGAAGATATCGGCAGCCTGGCGGATGATGCATTCCTTCAGGTAGGCCTGTTCCGCGCTGGCCTCGCACAGGCCCAAGCCGGCCACCACGCCATCGGCGCCGAGGAAGGCCTTGTCGACACTGATGCGCGATAGTGCCACCTGCGCCAGCGGTCCGAAGGTACCCATGCTGGACGGGCGCACGTCGCCGCCAATCAGCGTGACACGGATCTTGGGCAGGGCCGCCAGTGCCGTCACGGCCAGCAGGTTGGTGGTGTAGACATGCAGGTCTTCGCGCGCCGCCAGTAGCCGGGCCAGCGCGGTAGCCGTGGTGCCGCTGTCGAGCAGCACCGCGTCGCCATCCTGCACGAAGCTTGCCGCCATCCGGGCAATGGCTTCCTTCTGGTCGCGCTGCAGTGCCTTGCGTTCTTCGAGCGAGGCCTCGGGCTCATGGCCGCCTACCTGCATCAGCGCGGCGGCACCGCCATAGGTACGTACGATGCGGCCTTCGCGCGCCAGTGCGGTCAGGTCGCGGCGTACTGTGGCTTCGGAAACGCCAAGACTGGAGGTCAAGCGTTCGACATTGGCATCCTCGCCCGCCAGAACGAGTTCAAGGATGGCGCGGCGGCGGTCGGCGGCTTTCATGGCAGGGCGAGGAAAAAATGGGGGCGACAACGATCCCCGATCTTACAGCAGCGCAAGTGTCATCCGGGCACGCCGCCAACCTGCGCTATCGTATGGCTCCTGCTGTCCAAAACCTCATAACACTGACCGGAGCGCAAGACATGAGACTGATCGGCATGCTCGATTCCCCCTACGTGCGCCGCGCGGCAATTTCGATGCGGCTGCTTGGCCTGTCGTTCTCGCATGAAGCGGTATCGGTGTTCCGCACCTTCGAGCAGTTTCGTGCGATCAACCCGGTGGTCAAGGCGCCCACGCTGGTTTGCGACAACGACGTGGTGCTGATGGATTCGACCTTGATCATCGACTACGCCGAAGCGCTGGCCGGGCGCAGCCTGATGCCGACCGATCTGGCAGCGCGCCAGCGGTCGCTGCGCATCATCGGACTGGCATTGGCCGCGTGCGAGAAGGCTGTGCAGAACGTGTATGAGCACAACCTGCGGCCGACCGAGAAGGTGCACCAGCCGTGGGTGGAGCGCGTCAATGGGCAGCGGGCCAGCGCGTTTGAGTTGCTGGAGCGGGAGGTGACGACGATGCCGTTACCCGCCAACGAGCAGGCGCTAGATCAGGCGGGCCTGACCGCGGCTGTGGTGTGGACATTTACTCAGGCACTGCTGCCCGGGCAGGTTGATCCCGCCAGGCATCCGGCACTGGCCGCGTTCACGCAGGCAGTCGAACAGTTTCCGTCGTTCGCCGCGTTGCCACACGAATAGTCGGCTCGACAGCACTGCTGGCGAAATTTGAGTCATCAACCTTGTGCGATACCCCACCAAGACCCCCACAATCGGGTGATGTGGGGGTACGCCGCTTCCCTCAAGATTGCCAGCGGGGTAACAGGATCCTTGCCCCGCTACCACTTCAGCCCCGCGACCTCCCCGGCCAGCGGGGCTTTTTCATGCGTTGGCTGCCGACGAAATTCAGCGCGCCTTCAGGATCAGTTCGATACGCTGCGCCGCCAACCGCAGCGGCGGCAGCAGGTGTTTTTCCAGATGTGCCTGGTCGCGGCTGCCCAGCACCATGCTCAGGCCCAGCCCTGCCACCACCTTGCCGGTCTGGTCATGCAGCGGCACCGAGATACCGGCGAACCCGTCGGCCAGTTCGCTGACCAGCGTGCAGTAGCCATCGGCACGCACCTGTGCGAGCTTGCGTGACAGTGCCGACCGGGAACTGATGGTGAACGGGGTGAGCTTGCGCAGTTCGGCATTGGCCAAGTATGCGGCCAGTGCGTCATCGTCGAGACCGGCCAGCAGCACGCGCCCGAGCGAATGCGCATAGGCGGGCATACGGCGGCCAATCGCCATGTCCACGCGCAGCAACTGACTGGGCTCCTCGCGCGCCACCAGCACTACCGCATCGCGATCGAGCATGCCGATCGAGCAGCTTTCACCAACTTCGGCGCACAGGGCCTGCAGATAGGGGCGCGCCAGCTGCGGCAGATTCATCGACGCAAAGTACGCATAGCCGAGATCCATCACCTTGGGGGTCAGCACGAAATTGCGGCCGCGCTGCGCCAGATAGCCGTTGTGCGCCAGCGTCAGCAGCAGGCGGCGTGCCGCGGCCCGGGTCACGTCGAGTTGCTCCGCTACCTCCTGCATGGTCAGCTGTTCGGCGCCGCTGGCGTACAGGCGCAGCAGGGCAAGGCCCTTGGTCAGCGAATCGAGCAGTTCTTCCTTCTTTGGGATTTCTGGGGCGTCGTCAGGTTGCAGGGTGTCGCTGCGCGGCATGTCGGATTGGAATAGTGGGAATCTGCGGGTCAGACCGGACTTGCATCTGGCTGCCCGATCCGTATGATAGGTGTTTCGCGAACATTTGTTCGCAAAACGTGGCTCGGTAGAAACCACGACAGAAAAGACTCAGGAGACGGCAATGAAGGTGATCACCACCGCGCAGGCGGCGGAACTCGTCCAGAGCGGCTGGACCGTGGGCAGCGCGGGCTTTGTCGGTGCGGGTCATGCAGAGGGCGTGACCGAGGCCTTGGAACAACGCTTCCTGCAGAGCGGATTGCCGCGCGACCTGACGCTGGTCTATTCGGCCGGGCAGGGCGATCGCGGTGCGCGTGGGGTGAATCACTTTGGCAATGCCGGCATGACGCGTGCCGTGGTCGGCGGGCACTGGCGTTCCGCCACGCGCCTGGCCACGCTGGCGATGCAAGAGGAATGCGAAGGCTTCAATCTGCCGCAGGGCGTGCTGACGCATCTGTATCGGGCGATTGCGGGTGGCAAGCCCGGCGTGCTGACGAAGATCGGCCTGCATACGTTTGTGGATCCGCGCACCGCACAGGACGCGCGCTATCACGGCGGCGCCGTCAACCAGCGTGCGCGCGATGCCATTGCCGCCGGCACCGCCAACTGGGTGGAAGCCGTCGATTTTCGTGGCGATGAGTATCTGTTCTATCCGAGCTTCCGCCTCGATTGCGCGCTGATTCGTTGCACGGCATCCGATACGCGCGGCAACCTGAGCACGCATCGCGAAGCGTTCCATCATGAATTGCTGGCCATGGCCCAGGCCGCGCACAACTCGGGTGGCATCGTGATTGCACAGGTGGAGTCGCTGGTCGACTATCACCAGAACCTGCAGGCGATTCATGTGCCCGGCATCCTGGTGGATTACGTGGTGGTCAGCGAGCAGCCAGCACATCACCAGATGACGTTTGCCGAAACGTACAACGAAGCCTATGTGCGGCCCTGGCGGGGCGAGGCCGCCGACGCCGCGGAGAAAGCGAAGGAAGCTGAAGCACTACCCGCGGCATCGGCACCGCTCGACGCCCGCACCATCGTGCAACGCCGTGCCGTGATGGAACTGGCTGCGCGCCAACCGCGCGTGGTGAACCTTGGCGTGGGCATGCCGGCTGCCGTTGGCGCGCTGGCGCACCAGGCCGGACTCGATGGCTTCACGCTGACCGTGGAAGCGGGCCCGATCGGCGGCACGCCGGCCGACGGCCTGAGCTTCGGCGCGTCGGCCTATCCCGAAGCGGTGGTGGACCAACCCGCGCAATTCGATTTCTACGAAGGTGGCGGTATCGACCTGGCCATCCTGGGTCTGGCCGAGCTCGACGGACACGGCAACGTCAATGTCAGCAAGTTTGGCGAAGGCGAGGGCGCGCTGATCGCCGGCGTGGGGGGCTTTATCAATATCACGCAAAGCGCGCGTGCCGTGGTGTTCATGGGCACGCTGACGGCGGGTGGACTCGAGGTCCGCACGGAAAACGATCAACTGAAGATCGTCAAGGAAGGTCGCGTCAAGAAGATCGTTCCTGAAGTCTCGCACCTGAGCTTTAACGGTCCGTATGTGGCATCGCTGGGCGTGCCCGTGCTCTACGTGACTGAACGCGCGGTGTTTGAGATGCGTGCCGAGGCAAACGGCGAGCCGCGCCTGACGCTGGTGGAGATTGCGCCCGGCGTGGACTTGCAGCGCGATGTGCTCGACCAATGCGCCACGCCCGTGGCTGTGGCCGAGGATCTGCGCCAGATGGATGCACGCCTGTTCCGCCAGGGTTTGATGAAGCTCTGAGCGCGCTATACAGCAACCACGCAACTACGCACAACGAATACAACAATCGAGAAGACACGGTTGGCCATATCCAACACGGCCGGTCGATATTGGAGGAAGCACTGTGCAGCATCGTCATCAACGTCATCAACGTCGTCTGGCGCTTTCCGCGCTGGCCCTGGCAGCGCTGCTGCCGTTCGCTTCGATTGCCGCGTTCGCGCAGCAGGGTTATCCGGACAAACCGCTTCGTCTGGTGGTGCCGTTCCCGGCGGGTGGACCCACCGATACGGCGGCGCGCATCATTGGCCAGAAGATGAGCGAGACGCTGAAGCAGCCGATCGTGATCGACAACCGTCCCGGTGCATCGGGCACCATCGGCACCGAGTCGGTGGCCAAGTCCGCGCCCGACGGCTACACGCTCGTGATGCTGGCTACGCCTACGCTGCTGGCGCCGCATCTGTTGCCACGCAAGGGCTATGACATCTTCAAGGACTTCACGCCGGTCGGAAATGCCTACGAACTGCCGATCGTGATGGTGGTGAACCCGCAAGCACTACCCGATGTCACCGACCTGCAGCAATACATCGCGCGCGCCAAGGCCAACCCGGGCAAGATGAACTACACCAGCGCCGGCAATGGCAGCTTTGGCCATCTGTCGACCGAACTGCTGAAGAACCTTGGTCGTTTCGACGTGCAGCACGTGCCGTACAAGGGCAGTGCGCCGGCGATCTCCGACCTGCTGGCAGGACAGGTGCCGATGATGTTCTCGGACATGATCGCCGCGCTGCCACATATCAAGGCGGGCAAGCTGCGTCCGATCGCGGTGGGGTCGAGCAAGCGCGTGACGTTTGCCCCCGAAGTTAAGACCGTTGCGGAGCAGGGCTTCCCGGGCTTCGATGCGTCGTCGTGGGGTGGTTTGCTGGTGCCGGCCGGCACGCCGAAGGACATCGTGGCGAAGTTGTCCGATGCACTCAAGGGCGCGCTGGCCGATCCGACCGTGCAGCAGAAGATGCTCGGTGCGGGCACGGTGGCGTCATACCTGCCATCCGACCAACTGGCCACGCGCATGCACAACGACTATGCGAAGTGGGGCAAGGTCATCAAGGACAACGGGATCAAGAGCGACTGATCCCGTTGTCAGCGGGCCGGTGTTGGCGTCAGGCCTGCGCCGGCAGGGTCTGCTGGAACTGCGACACACCGTTCAGGTCGCGCAGGTCCACGGTCATGGCCCGCGATGCGGGGTCGATATTGACCTCGCCAAAGAACTGGAAGCCCGCGAACGGCGACATGTTCTGCGCGGTGGGCGCCTTCTGGTAGACGATGCGCGGGCCGAACGTGTTGTCGAGCGGATTGGGCCCGAAGCTGCCCGCGTTGAGCGGGCCGGCCACGAATTCCCAGAACGGATCGAAGTCCTTGTACACCGCGCGCTCCGGCGCGTAGTGATGCGCGGCGCAGTAATGCACGTCAGCGGTCAGCCACACCACGTTCCGGAGCCCGGCCTGCTTGATACGCGTGAGCAGGCGTGACGTTTCCAGTTCGCGGCCCAGCGCCGGGCCGTCGCCATTGGCAATGGCTTCCCACTTCGCGCGGCCCTGCGCATCCTTGCCATCGGGTACGCCGAGGCCGATCGGCATGTCGGCGGCGATCACCTTCCAGGTGGCCTGCGACGCCGTGAGTTCGGCCATCAGCCAGTCCAGCTGCGCGTTGCCGAGGAACGCGGTTTCCGCGCTTTCGGTGGTCTCGCGGTTGTAGCCGTTCGGGCCGCGGAAGCTGCGCATGTCGAGCACGAACACATCGAGCAGCGGACCATAGGCAATCTTGCGATGTACGCGTTCGGCCAGGCCCAGGCGGTGCCAGCGCATCGGCGCGTTCTCGAGGAACGCACGGCTGCCACGCGCCACCAGCAGGCGCACATCCTTCTCCGTATAGCGGGCATCGGCGGACAGGTCTTTCGAGTCTGACCAGTTGTTGGTCACCTCGTGATCGTCCCACTGCCAGATCTGCGGGACCTGGCTCGCAAAGCGGCGCACGTTGGTGTCCATCATGTTGTAGCGATGACGGCCACGGAATTCCTTGAGCGTCTCGGCGACCTTGCTGACTTCCTCGGTGACAACATTGCGCCAGATGCGGCCGTCCTCGGCCTTCTGCTCGGCCGTGATCGGGCTGTCGGCGTAGATGGTGTCGCCGCTATGGATAAAGAAATCGGGGTTGCGCTGGCGCATCGCTTCGTAGATGCGCATGCCGCCCAGGTCGGGGTTGATGCCCCAGCCCTGGCCTACGGTGTCACCGGACCAGACAAAGCGGACCGGACGGTCGGTGGTCATTGCGCGGGTGCGGAAGCTGCCTTCCATCCACGCGCCCATGCCACGCCGCTGTGCGGCATTCTCGAAGGCCACGCGCACATGGTATTGCTGGCCCGGCAGCAGGCCGGTCAGCTGGGTGCGGGCGGTGAAATCGGTCTCGCTGCTGGCCAGCGGCCCCGAAATGCGCATCGCGTTGCGGAAATCGGCGGTGGTGGCGTACTCGATCACCATGCGCGACTGCTGGTCGGCACGCGCCCACACCACCAGTCCGTCGTCCGATGGATCGCCAAGCTGGATGCCGTCGGGAGCACCCGGACGTCCGGAGGTGACCACGGCCGGGGCAGCCAGTGCTGATGGACCCAGCACGGCCAAGCCGGCGCCGAGGCCCAGGAAGTGGCTCGAAGTGCGCAGGAAACGGCGGCGGGTCAGGTCGGAAGGCTGGACGGGCAGGGCGGTGGTCATGATAAGACGCTTCTGAGTGAGTCTTGGGTAGCTGTAAGCGGCATTTGGCCGGCGCGCTATGCTCGCGGGCTTGTGTGACATGCTGTTGACATATCTTTGACACCACAAGCGCTAATACTCTCAGGCAGCCCCGGTGTCCGCTTCCCGACTCTGGTGGTAGAATCCAAGTCTTTGATTTTCCGGGTAATTCGCCAACTCCCATCTTTCGGTGCGCGTGGCGGCCCGTAGACCTGTTCCAGACGCGTGTCCATTGCCTCGGCTTCGCGCCCTGCACCGACACTCCATTGATGACGATGACGACCACCCCAGACCAGACCCCAGCAGCAGAGCAGACGTTCGAAAGCTTCGGGCTGGATCCGCGCATCCTGCGCGCCTTGTCCGACCAGGGTTATACCAAGCCCACGCCGATCCAGGCACAGGCCATTCCCGTGGTGCTGCTGGGCAAGGATGTCATGGGCGCCGCACAGACCGGTACCGGCAAGACCGCGGGCTTCGCGCTGCCGATCATCCAGCGTCTGTTGCCGCTGGCCAATGGCAGTGCATCGCCGGCACGCCATCCGGTGCGCGCGCTGATGCTCACACCGACACGTGAACTGGCCGACCAGGTCTATGACAACGTGGCGCGCTACGCCCAGCACACCGACCTGCGCAGCACCGTGGTGTTCGGTGGTGTGGACATGAATCCGCAGACCGATGCGCTGCGCCGTGGCGTCGAAATCCTGGTTGCCACGCCGGGTCGCCTGCTGGACCACGTGCAGCAGAAATCGGTGAACCTTTCGCAGGTGCAGATGCTGGTGCTCGATGAAGCGGACCGCATGCTCGACATGGGCTTCCTGCCCGACCTGCAGCGCATCATCAATCTGCTGCCGGCGCAACGCCAGACGCTGCTGTTCTCGGCCACGTTCTCGCCCGAGATCAAGAAGCTCGCATCGAGCTACCTGAAGCAGCCGGTGACGATCGAAGTGGCGCGCAGCAACTCGACCAACGAGAACGTGCGCCAGATCGTGTATCCGGTGCAGGACGGCAACAAGCAGGCCGCCGTGGTGCACCTGCTCAAGCAGCGTGCTTCGGAGCAGCAGTCGAAGCAATGCATCGTGTTCGTCAACAGCAAGATCGGTTGCTCGCGTCTCGCGCGTCATCTGGAGCGTGAGGGCATCAACGCCGCGGCCATCCACGGCGACAAGACACAGACCGAACGCATGCAGACGCTCGACGGTTTCAAGAGCGGCACGATCGACGCTCTGGTAGCCACCGACGTGGCCGCGCGTGGCCTCGACATTCCGGCCATGCCGTGCGTGATCAACTTCGACCTGCCGTTCAGTGCTGAAGACTATGTGCACCGCATCGGACGTACCGGCCGCGCCGGCGCCAGTGGCGACGCGTTGTCGATCTACGTGCCGGGCAGCGATGACCGCCTGCTGGCCGATATTGAAAAGCTGATCAAGCGCTCGGTGCCGCGCGGCCAACTCGACGGATTCGATCCGACTGGCGAGCGTGCCCGCCAGGAAGAGAGCAACCGCCGCCGCGAGCGTGCCGATACGCGCCGCCCGCGCGAAAACGGTGAAGCCGAGGAAGCGGCGCCGCGCCGCCGCCGTACCGAGCCGAATGGCCGTCAGGCATTCCGTCCGTCGGACGATCCGTTCTTCTCGCGTCCGTACGAGCCTTCGGGCAACTACACGCCGGCCCCGAAGGCCGAAGACCAACTGGCTGCCGCGCTGGCACGTGGCCGCCAGGCACCGAAGCGTCCGGTTGCGGCGCTGCTCGGTGGGGCGCCGCGCAAGTCCTGATCACGGCTTGGTAGTCGTATGGTTGGTCTATGACTGGCGGCCTGGTGCCGCCAGTTTTTCTTTCCATTGATCGGTAGCCGCTGCCAGCCACGCGGTAACCGTCGCTTCCCCGTTCACGATGCCCAGATGCGCACCGGCTTGCCGCAGCGCATCGAGCGGCGCCGTGGTATCGAGCGCCTGCGCGCCACTCTGCTTGCTCAGTTTTTCGCCAAGCGCATTGACCACTACGGGCACGTGCAGATAGGCCGGTGTCGGTGCGCCCAGCAGATGCTGCAGATGGATCTGGCGCGGCGTGGAATCGAGCAGGTCGGCGCCGCGCACGATATGCGTGATGCCCTGTACCGCATCGTCGACTACTACGGCCAGCTGGTACGCCCATAGCCCGTCGGCACGCCGCAGCACGAAGTCTCCGAGTTCGGTTTCCAGGTCCTGGCACTGGCGGCCTTGCCAGCGATCGTCGAAGCAGATGGTTGCCGCGGGGCCATCGGGCACGCGCACACGCCAGGCGCGCGGCAGCTTGCCGTGCAGGCCGTTGCGGCAGGTGCCCGGGTAGCCGAGCGTCTGGTGACGCTCGCGCACGTGCACTAGCGAGTCGGCGATCTCCTTGCGTGAGCAGCCGCAGGGATACAGGTGGCCAGCCGCATCGAGCTGGCGCAATGCATCGGCGTACAGTGATTCGCGACGACTTTGCCAGACCGGCGGTTCGTCGGGATGCAGGCCCAGCGCATCCAGCGTGGCCAGGATGCCGGTATCGGCATCCCTGACGCAACGTGGATAGTCAATGTCTTCCACGCGTACGAGCCAGTCACCGCCATGGGCGCGCGCGTCGAGCCAACTGGCCAATGCGGTGACCAGCGAGCCAAGGTGCAGGGGACCCGTCGGGGAGGGGGCAAAGCGCCCCCGGTAGCGTTGCTGCATGGTGCGTGGATGGGATGCTTCGTGATCCGCGAGATTCGCGAGATCCGCGGTCGGCGGTCCTATTCGAACGATTCCGGCTGCGCCTGCGGCGACTGTTGCATCAGCGCCTGCGCCAGCCGTGGATCCTCGAGCTTGTTGGCCCACCATTGCACCGCCTTGCCGCGCGTGTTGGTACGCCAGGCCACCTTGAAATTGCCGGGCGCACGGACTTCCACCGTTTCGCGTACCTGCAGCACGCCGCTTTCGATATGCGGCTGCGCCATCGGCGCCGGCAGCCAGCCGCATCCCAGGCCGCGGATCTGGGCCTCGAGCTTGTCGCGCATTGTCGGCACTACCAGCACGTCCTGTCCGGCCAGCACGCCATGGGTGCGCGCGGGCAGGTTGCGCGAGGTATCGCCCACCGCGACGATGCGGTGCCTGGCGATCTGGATCGTGGTCAGCGGACCTTCCTCGGTAGCCAGCGGATGATGCGCGGCGACGGCAAAGACAAACGGGATCGAACCCAGCGGCCGGACCTGGAAACCCTGCGTGCTCGGGGTCTCGTATGCGCCGCCGATAATCAGGTCCGCGCGGTTGCTGACCAGAGCATCCCAGGTGCCGCCAAGCACTTCCTTCGAAAAGCGCAGGCGCGTGGCGGTGTTCTCGGCGTAGAAGTCCTGGATCACCGGCAGCAGCGCCCGGAAATTGACCAGATCGTCGACCGCCACATTGAGGTTGGCTTCCCAGCCCGTGGCCAGCCGTTTGACGCGTCGCGCAAGGTCGTCGGCCGCATGCAGCAGGTGGCGCCCCTCGTCCAGCAGCGCGCGGCCGGCCGGGGTCAGTTCGGCCCGGTGGCGCCGTCGGTCGAACAGCAGCACATCGAGGTCTTCCTCGAGTTTGCGGACCACATAGGTCAGTGCTGAAGGCACCTTGCCCATTTCATGGGCGGCGGCGGCAAAACTGCCTTTGCGCTCGATGGCGTCAAGGACTTCGAGGGATTCGAGTGACAGGGGCATATTCAGAATTTCTGAACAAGTGCTTCTAAAGTGGTGCCCGCCAATATACTCCCGCTCCCCTAAACTGCCTAGCATCGAAACGCCGATGAGCCCGGAACTGTTGGTGAAAGCCACGAAACGGGTTCAATGCCACGGCCTCAGGAGGGCCATCAAAATGATTGAAATCCGTAAGTCTGAAGAGCGCGGTTATGCAGACCATGGTTGGCTCAAGTCGTACCACACCTTTTCGTTTGGCGATTACTACGACCCGCGCCATATCCAGTTTGGCCCGCTGCGCGTGATCAATGAAGACCGCGTCGCGCCGGGCATGGGCTTTGGTACCCATGGTCACCGCGACATGGAGATCATCAGCTATGTGCTGGAAGGCGAACTGGCCCACAAGGACAGCATGGGCAACGGCAGCGTGATCCGTCCTGGCGACGTGCAACGCATGAGTGCCGGCACGGGTGTGCGTCACTCCGAGTACAACCATGCCGCGCATGACACCACGCATTTCCTGCAGATCTGGATCATGCCAAACCAGGAAGGCATCGAGCCCGGTTACGAGGAAAAGCGCTTCGAGGCCGCCGAGAAGCGCGGTCGCCTGCGCCTGGTGGGCAGCCCCGACGGTGCCGAGGGTTCGGTGGTGATTCACCAGGACGTGCGGCTGTTTGGTGGCCTGTTCGATGGCGACGAAGCGGCGACGCTGGCGCTGCAGCCGGGTCGCAAGGCCTATGTGCATGTGGCCCGCGGCCGGGTGACGGTGAACGGCCATGCGCTGGAAGCGGGCGATGCGGCCAGGTTCGATGGCGAGGATGCCGTGAGCCTTGAAAAGGGCGCCGGCGCCGAAGTGCTGGTCTTCGACCTGCCCGCCTGATCGTCACAGGCCCTGCAAGCGTACAAGCGAGCAGGGGGCATGCGCCAGTGCTGCCGAGCCAGAACACCCGCCTGAAAGCGGGTGTTCTGGCGCATCCGTAGTAACCAGTACTTACAGGTCTTTTCTTAACATTGCCTGCCGCTATGCTATCGTCTGGCTATCCGCCATGCGAACGCCGCGGCACATCGCCGCGTGCTGATAAATCGTCACGCGATGACCTTCGTTTCCATTCTCCTGGCGCTGATTGCCGAACAGTTCCGTGCCTTGGGGCGGAACAATCCTATTTTCGACATCGTGCGCGTGCTCGGTGAGCGAGCCGAACACGCCTTCGATACCGGGCGCCCGCGCGATGCCGCGCTGGCGTGGCTGACGGTCGTGCTGCCGCTTACGTTGGCGGCGGTGATCGTCCACTACCTGCTGGCGTCGGTCAGCGTCGCCCTGACGCTGTTCTGGAACGTGCTGCTGCTGTACCTCACCCTGGGGTTCCGTCAGTTCAGCCACTTCTTCACCGATATCCACGAGGCACTGAACCGCGACGACCTGCACACCGCGCGCACCTTGCTGCACGAGTGGACCGGGCTCGATACGCTGGAAATGCCGGTCAGCGAAATCGTGCGCCATACGCTGGAAGCGGCCATCGTGGCCGTGCATCGGCATGTGTTCGGCGTGTTCTTCTGGTTCCTGGTGCCGATTGGCCCGGGCGGGGTCGTGCTGTATCGCACGGCCGAATTCCTGAATCGCCAATGGAATACACCGTCCAACGAACGTAGCCCGGCCCTGGGACGGTTTGCCGCGAAGGCGTTCTATGTGCTCGACTGGGTGCCGGCGCGACTGACGGCAATCGGGTTTGCGATCGTCGGCAACTTCGAGGACGCGGTCTACGCGTGGCGTAACCATGCGCGCAAGTGGAATGACGCGGTCAACGGCATCCTGCTGGCCAGTGGCGGCGGGGCACTTGGCGTGCGGCTGGGCCAGCCGCTGGCCGAAGAGGATTCGAGCGTGATGCTGCGTACCAGCCTGGCTGGCGTGGACTACGCGCCGGGCATGGGCGATGCCGAACCGGTGCCGCCAGAGTACGGCGCGGACCCGGGCATTCGTACGCTGCAATCGGCGGTGGGACTGGTCTGGCGCGCCGTGATCCTGTGGATGCTGCTGCTGGCGATGATCTCGCTGGCACTGTGGGTGGGCTAAGACAGCCGGCAACACCGATGCCTCAACGAAAAAAGCACCACGGCCGTGGTGCTTTTTTCTTGGGGCTGAGGCATGCGGAGTGCTACATCACGCGGTGCGAAAAATGTCCGCGTCGGGCGTCGGCCATCAACTCGGCAAATTGCTCGACGCTCATATGCACCAGCTCCTGGTGATCGCCGGTTTCAAAGTAGACGTCGGCATGCGTCAACAGGCTGTCGTCGAGCCAGGTCTGCGTGCCGAACCCTGCCGGCGGAATCGCTTCCGGGTCGCAGTCCTTGAAGACCTCGCGCAACCCGGCGCCATGCGCCAGCGACAGCTTGCGGCCGGTCTGCTCGCGAATTTCAGACAGCTTCAGGTGGTGGGTCGACGGGATCACCGCGGTGAGGTATCCCTTGCTGTCTTCCAGCAACACGGTCCGGGCCATTCGATCACCGGGAACGTGGGTGACCTCGGTCGATGCCAGGCCGCCAGTGGCATGGGGGTGACGAACGATATCGAACCGGCTCTGTTTGCGGGCCAGGCAGTTCGCCAGCCGGGTAGCCATGCTCATGATTGCAACCTCCGACGCGGGGCATCGCGACAGTTGTCAGACGGGCTTTCAATATAGGCGATAGCCTTCGGGATCCTTGTTGCGCCGCAACGAGCGGGCCATGGTGTGCAACCTGGCTATTCGCGGCTTCCGCCACACTGCCAGCACGCGCCGAACTGCGCCTCGTGCCATTCGCCGCAAGCGTGGCACTGCCAGCGCGGACCGGGTGCGGGATTGGCCGCGGCATTGAGCGCGGCCCATGCCTCGGCTTCCGCGGCGTCATCGAGGATCCAGACTTGCGGAGCGCTTTCGTTGAGCGGAATATCGCCGGCCGCGCCAGCCAGCCAGGTGTTGCGTACCTCGGCATGGATGCCGGCGGCGCGCAGTACGTTCTCGCAATGCGCGGCGTGAACCAGCGAAGGCGTCCTCAGCAGCAGTTTCATATGCAATGCGGCAACGAGGCAGGTGCGCCTACGTTACCACGGCTTTTGCTGGCGTGACTCGTGCAACAACTGCGTATAGAGCTGATGGCGGCGCGGCGAGATCTCGCCGCCGTCGATCGCAGTCAGCACGCCGCAGCCGGGTTCATTGATGTGGTGACAGTTGTAGAACCGGCATTCGGTCAGGCGCGGACGGAACTCGGGGAAGGCACGTTCGAGCATGCCTTCGCTCAGGTGGTGCAGGCCAAATTCCTGGAAGCCCGGCGAATCGATCAGGTAGCCGGGACGGCCATCGACCACGGCCCAGGCCTCAGGCAGGTGATAGAGCCGCGTGAACGTGGTGGTGTGCTTGCCTGAGTCAAGCTTGGCCGAGATCTCGCGCGTCTGTGCTTCGACGCCCGGGATCAGCAGGTTCAGCAGCGATGACTTGCCCATGCCCGACTGCCCGATCAGGATGCTCGACAGACCGGCCGTGCGCGGCTGCAGTGCCGCCAGCGTTTCCTCCGGGCGGGCATGGACCGACAGTTCCAGCGTGTCATAGCCCAGGTCCTGGTAGAGCCGGAGCCGGCCGCGCGCCTCGTCGAGCCGCTCGGTCAGGTCGGTCTTGTTCAGGATCACCAGCGGACGAATTTCCAGCGCCTCTGCCGAGACCAGTGCCCGGCCCAGCAGATCCTCCGAAAAGCCCGGTTCCGTGGCCAGCACGATAATGACCTGGTCGATATTGGCCGCCAGCAGCTTGGACTTGAACTGGTCCGAACGATGGAGCAGGTTCTTGCGCGGATCGATGCCCGTGATCACGCCCTGGTCGGCCGAGGCCAGTTCGATGCGGACGTGGTCGCCCACCGCGGCATCGCTTTTCTTGCCGCGCGGGAACGCATGCAGGTGCGAGCCATCGGTGCGCTCCACCACGTAGTGGCGGCCGTGCGCGGCAACGATCAGTGCGGACTCGGAATCGGCTCCGTTACCCTTGCCGGCACCCTTTCCGGCGTTATGGTGGCGTGCGCTGCGGTTCATGCGTACGACAGCAGGCGGTCGATCCGCTGGGCAGCCGGCGGATGCGAATAGTAGAACGCGCTATAGATCGGATCGGGTGTCAGGGTCGACGCGTTGTCCTTGTACAGCTTCACCAGCGCCGACACCAGATGGCTCGCGTTGGTCTGGTGCGCGGCGAATTCGTCAGCTTCGAACTCATGCTTGCGCGACGACTGGCTGGCCAGCGGCCCCAGGATGAACGTGAACACCGGTAGCGCCAGGAAGAACAGCACCAGCGCCAACGCGTGATTGCTGCTGCCGAAGTTCGGCAGCACGCCCAGGCCCGTGAAGAACCATTCGCGCGTGGCCAGCCAGCCCAGCACGGCCAGGAAGACCAGCGACAGCGCGAACGTGACCGCGATCATCTTGGCCACATGGCGCCGCTTGAAGTGGCCCAGCTCATGCGCCAGGACTGCTTCGACTTCCTCGCCGTCCAGGCGCGACAGCAGCGTGTCGAAGAAGACGATGCGCTTGGCCGCGCCAAAGCCGGTGAAATAGGCGTTGCCGTGCGCGCTGCGCTTGCTGCCATCCATCACGAACAGGCCCTTGCTGGCAAAGCCGCACTTGCGCAGGAGCGCTTCGATGCGCTCGCGCAGGCTGTCGTCGGTCAGCGGCTCGAACTTGTTGAACAGCGGTGCGATAAAGGTCGGCACGATGATCTGCAGCAGCAGGCTGAAACCCACCCAGAGCAGCCAGGTGTAGAGCCACCAGTAGGTGCCGGCGCGGTCCATCAGCCACAGCACGGCCAGCAGCAGCGGCAGGCCCAGCACGCAGGCCACCACGGCCATCTTGGCCACGTCCGCCAGCCACAGGCCGAAGGTCATCTTGTTGAAGCCGAAGCGCTGCTCGATCACGAACTGGCCATAGAGCGAGAAGGGCAGGTCGAACAGGCCGCCGATCAGCGCCACGCTGGCAATCAGCGCCACGCCGTAAAGATAGCCGCCGCCGTCGAAGACATGGAGCCAGAACTGGTTCAGCGCATGCACGCCGCCCAGCATCGTGAAGCCGATCAGCACCGCGGCGCCGGTCAGTACCTCGAGCATCGACAGCCGGGTACGGGCCACGGTGTAGTCGGCCGCCTTCTGGTGGGCGGACAGCGTAATGGTGTCGGCAAAGCGTGCCGGCACTGCGTCGCGGTGGCGCACCACATGGCGAACCTGGCGCATGGCGAGCCAGAGTTTGGTCAGCACCATGACGACCAGGGCGGCAAGAAAGATCAGCGTGAACATCGGCAAGCCTTGTTGGCAATGGCCCCGCGCGGAAGGTGCGTGGCAGGCCATTTGGGGCAGATATGCGAGAATTATAAATTGTTCGCCCCCGACCACCCGCATCCAGGGCGATTCCCTTCCTCGAATTTCCAATATCAAGCCGTACCGCCAGATGACAAGCCCCGCCGCATCCTCCGTAAAAAGTGAAAACAACCTCGTCTGGC
The DNA here is from genome assembly GCF_057315035.1 of Cupriavidus sp. Lineage (NCBI taxonomy): Bacteria > Pseudomonadati > Pseudomonadota > Betaproteobacteria > Burkholderiales > Burkholderiaceae > Cupriavidus > Cupriavidus sp. The sequence continues at coordinate 127,198 of NZ_DBHKYV010000019.1, forward strand.
TGGACATGGAGATGACCGGCTTGCAGCCGGACACCGACCGGATCATCGAGGTGGCGATCGTGGTCACCGACTCCGAGCTGAACATCCTGGCCGAAGGCCCGGTGCTGGTGATCCACCAGCCTGATGCCGTGCTCGACGGGATGGACAACTGGAACAAGGGTACGCACGGCCGTTCGGGCCTGATCGACAAGGTCAAGGCATCCACGCTGACCGAGGCCCAGGCCGAGGCCGAACTGCTGGCGTTCCTGAAGCGCTGGGTGCCGGCCAGCAAGTCGCCGATGTGCGGCAATTCGATCTGCCAGGATCGCCGCTTCATGGCCCGCTACATGCCGAAGCTCGAAGCGTTCTTCCACTACCGCAACCTTGACGTATCCACGCTCAAGGAACTGTGCAAGCGCTGGGAACCGGCAATCCACAAGGGCTTCCACAAGCGCCAGCTGCATACCGCGCTGGCCGACATCCTGGAATCGGTGGAAGAACTGCGTTACTACCGCCAGCATTTCATCAAGACCCCGGCCGAGGCTGCTGCCTCGCTGCCCGCACCGGCTGCTCCCGACGCTCCTGCCGCGTAATGTTTACGCGCATCGTCTCGATCATCACCCCGGTCATCCTGATTATCCTGATCGGCTGGGTGTACGGACGCCGCGCGCATCCGGACATGACGGGCATCAATCGGGCGATGCTCGAAGTCATCGCGCCCTTGCTGGTGGTATCGGCGTTTATCAGCAAGGACTTTGTGCTGGCCGACCAGCTGGTGCTGCTGGCCTGTGCGGTGGCGGTGGTGATCGGCTCGGGCATCCTGGCGTGGATCGTGGCCAGGATGAGCGGCGCCAATCCGCGCACGTTCGTGCCGCCGATGATGTTCAACAACTGCGGCAACATGGGCCTGCCGCTATCGGTCTTCGCATTCGGGCAAGCGGGCCTGGCGCCCGCCGTGGCGCTGTTCGCGGCATCGAACCTGATGCATTTCACGATCGGCATGAAGATCGTGAACCGGCAGGCGTCGATGATGCAGATCGCACGCAACCCGATGGTCCTGGCCACCGTGGCCGGCGTGGCGCTGTCGCTCGCGCGGCCGGTGTTCTCGCTGCCGGAACCGGTCTATGAATCGATCAAGCTGCTTGGAGATTCCACCGTCCCGCTGATGCTGTTCGCGCTCGGCGTGCGCATGAAGGACGTGAGCCTGCGCAACTGGGGAATGGGAGTGCTGGGTGCCGCCGTATGCCCGCTGGCGGGCATTGCCGTGGCATTGCTGCTGGCATGGTGGGTGCCGATGAGCGATTTGCAGCGCGGCCTGCTGTTCGTGTTTGCGGCGCTGCCGCCCGCGGTACTCAACTTCCTGGTGGCTGATCACTACCGGCAGGAGCCAGACCAGGTGGCCTCGATCGTCCTGCTCGGCAATATCGCCGCCGTGGTGTTCGTACCGATCGGACTGTATTTGGGCTTGAAGTAGGTAAGGTCTGCTCCCCTCTCCCATTTCATGGGAGAGGGGAGCCCGTCTTCGGTGCTTAAACAACCGGCTTCTGGCGTACCGCGCTCTTCGGCCGGAACGCCTTCACCATCGTCTCATCGGTCTCGATATACGGCCCGCCAATCAGGTCGATGCAATACGGCACCGCGGCGAACACGCCCTGGACGATCGTTGCGCCTTGCGCATCGCGCAGTCCCTCCAGCGTCTCGCGAATCGCGCGCGGCTGGCCGGGCAGGTTGACGATCAGCGCTGCGCGGCTCGGCGTTTCGCGAATCACCGCTACCTGCCGCGACAGGATTGCCGTTGGCACGAAGTGCAGACTCACTTGGCGCATCTGTTCACCGAACCCTGGCATTTCCTTGGTGCCCACGGCCAGCGTGGCCTCGGGCGTGACATCGCGTCGCGCCGGACCTGTGCCGCCGGTAGTCAGCACCAGGTCGCAGCCCGCCACATCCACCAGTTCGATCAGCGTGCGCGAAATCAGCGCCTGCTCATCGGGTATCAGCCGCTCGACGGCCTGCCACGGCGAAGTCAGCGTCTTGCCGAACCAGTCGCGCAGGGCAGGGATGCCCTCATCCTGATAAGTGCCGGATGAGGCACGATCCGAGATCGATACAAAGCCGACCACGAGTTCGTCAGGGTGATTGCGGGCCACGGGTGTCATGCTTTGGGTTCCTCGGCAGGGGCGTCGTCGTCGGCATTGCTGGCATCCAGCGCGGCCTTGATGACCTGGAACAGCTCGCGGTAGTACTTCGGCGGCTTGCCCAGTTCCTTTTCCTTGCGCGCATTACGGATGATATTGCGTACGGTCTGCGCGTCCACGCCCGGGTGTTCGCCCAGGAATTTGGTCAGGGCGGCGTCATCGGCCAGCAAGAGGTCGCGCCAGCGTTCCATCAGGTGCATCTTGGCGGTTTCGGCCTTGCTGGTGCCCTTGAAGCCTTCCAGCGCGGCGCGGATGGCCTCGACTTCGTCGTCGTCCAGGCTACGCATGACCTTGCCGACAAACTGCATCTGGCGGCGTTTGCCTTCATGGCTGGTGATCTTGCGGGCGGCCAGGATCGCGTCGGATAGCGATTCGGGCATCGGTACACGGGCCAGGCGGTCCTTGGCCAGTGCCTCGAGTTCTACGCCCAGATCCTGCAGCGCGGTCATGTCGCGCTTGCGCTGGGACTTGCTCTTGGGCAGGTCGTCGTCGTCTTCCGGGGCAAAGGCGCCCGGGAAACGGCCGTTGGAGGTGTTACGGGTATTTCGCGTCATGGGCGGCATTTTATCTTGCTATGATTCCCGTTTGGACTTTTGATCACGCCCGCCGATATGAGCCAGACTGCCGAACAGACCGCGCATTTCACTTATACCCAGGATCAGCTCAAGGCCATGGCGGCCGATGTGCTGCGCGTGGCACGTGAACTTGGCGCGACCGATGCCGCCACCGAGATCTCCGAAGGCAGCGGCCTGTCGGTGACGGTGCGCAAGGGGCAGGTGGAGACCATCGAGCAGAATCGTGACAAGATCGTGGGCGTGACGGTCATGATCGGCCAGCGGCGCGGCAATGCCAGCACGTCGGATTTTTCTCCGGCCGCGCTGCGCGCCACGGCTGAAGCCGCCTACAACATCGCCCGCTTCACGGCGGAAGACGATTGCGCGGGCCTGGCCGAGGAAGACCTGCTGGAGCGCAATCCGCAGGATCTGGAACTGTTCCATCCCTGGAATATCGATGCGGAAGCGGCCATCGACATTGCCCGCCGCGCGGAAGCTGCGTCGTTCGCGGTATCGCCGAAGATCAGGAATAGCGACGGCGCCAGTGTGTCGGCCCAGCATTCGCAATTCGTGCTGGCCACCTCGCGCGGATTCGTGGGCGGCTATCCCTATTCGCGCCATTTCATTTCCAGCGCACCGATCGCCGGTTCCGGCGGCGGCATGCAGCGCGACGACTGGTATTCGTCGAAGCGCTCGCCGCAGGCACTGGCCGAACCCGAAGCCATTGGCCGTTATGCCGCCGAACGCGCGCTGGCTCGCCTGAACGCGCGCAAACTGTCCACGCGCAAATGCCCGGTGTTGTTCGAGGCGCCGCTGGCGGCAGGTCTGCTCGGCGCGTTTGTGCAGGCGGTATCGGGTGGCGCGCTCTATCGCAAGTCGACGTTCCTGTACGACACGCTGGGCAAGGCCGTGTTCGGCCCGCACATCCAGATTCACGAGCGGCCGCACGTGCCCGGTGCCATGGGCAGCGCGCCGTTCGACGAAGAAGGCGTACGCACGCACGCGCGCGATGTGGTGCGCGATGGCGTGGTGGAAGGCTATTTCCTGTCGACGTATTCGGCGCGCAAGCTTGGCATGCAGACCACCGGCAACGCGGGCGGCTCGCATAACCTGACGCTGACCAGTTCGCTGACGCAACCGGCCGACGATTTCGCCGGCATGCTCAAGAAGATGGGAACCGGCCTGTTGGTGACCGAACTGATGGGGCAGGGCGTGAACTACGTGACGGGCGACTATTCGCGCGGCGCGTCGGGCTACTGGGTCGAGAATGGCGTGATCCAGTATCCGGTCGAGGAAATCACGATCGCCGGCAATATGGTCGAGATGTTCAAGCAGATCGTAGGCATCGGTGCCGATGCGCTGGTGCGCGGCACCAAGGAAACCGGCTCGATCCTGATCGAACAGATGACGATCGCAGGGAATTAAGGTTGGTTGGTGGTTGCTCCCCTCTCCCGCGCGCGGGAGAGGGGAGCTGAGTACCTACTACAACTATTCTTCGCCCGACGGCGGACGTTCGTAAGTCACGAACGCATAGTCGAAACCATTCGCCTCAGAATGGTGTTTTTCGCGGGACGCCTCGATCCAGATCGAGCGATCCACGGCCGGGAAGAACGCATCGCCAGGTACATCGGCATCGATCTCGGTGACGATCAGTCGATCCGCGCTGGGCAGCGCTTCCGCATAGAGCTGCGCGCCGCCAATCAGGAACACCTGCTCCACACCAGCGCAAAGCCGTTGCGCGTCTTCCAGCGATCCCACCACCTCGGCGCCTGCGAGTTCCAGCGCGCGGTTGCGGCTGACCACGATATTGCGGCGGCCTGGCAGCGGACGGCCGATCGAATCCCAGGTCTTGCGGCCCATGATGATCGGTGCGCCCAGCGTGGTGCGCTTGAAGTGCTGCAGGTCTTCGGGCAGGCGCCACGGCAGCGTGTTGTCGCGGCCGATCACGCCATTGCGCGCACGCGCGACGATCAGGGTCAACAGGGTCATACGGCCACCGGTGCCTTGATTGCCGGGTGCGACTCGTAGCCCACCAGTTCAAAATCGTCGTACTGATAGTCAAAGATGCTGTCTGGCTTGCGCTTGATGCGCAGCGTCGGCAGCTTCATCGGCGTGCGTGCCAGTTGCGTTGCCACCTGCTCGAAGTGGTTGCTGTACACGTGGCAATCACCGCCGGTCCATACAAAATCGCCCACTTCCAGATCGCATTGCTGCGCAATCATGTGCGTCAGCAGCGCGTAGCTGGCGATGTTGAACGGCACACCCAGGAAAATGTCCGCGCTGCGCTGGTACAGCTGGCAGCTCAGCTTGCCATCGGCCACATAGAACTGGAAGAACGCATGGCAGGGCGGCAGCTTCATCTGCGGAATCTCGCCCACATTCCAGGCGGACACGATCAGGCGGCGCGAATCGGGATTGTTGCGGATCTGCTGCACTACCTCGCTGATCTGGTCGATATGGCGGCCATCGGGCGTGGGCCATGCGCGCCACTGGTAGCCGTAGATCGGGCCCAGTTCGCCATTGGCATCGGCCCATTCGTCCCAGATCGTGACGCCGTTGTCCTTCAGGTACTTGATGTTGGTCGAGCCCTGCAGGAACCACAGCAGCTCATGGATGATCGACTTCAGGTGCAGCTTCTTGGTGGTGACCACCGGAAAGCCTTCGGCCAGGTCGAAGCGCATCTGGTAGCCGAACACCGAGCGCGTGCCGGTGCCGGTGCGGTCGGACTTTTCGGTGCCATGCTCGTACACATGGCGCATGAAGTCGAGGTACTGTTTCATCGGCGCGAAGGGGGAAAGTGATGTTGGCGCGAAGGCCGCAAGCGGGGATTTTAGCCTGTTATCGAGCAAGAACGAGAAAGGCCGCCCGCAGGCGGCCTTTCAGTGTGGCAGTCAGTCCGGTTAGTGGCTTTCCACCGGCGTCTGGCGGGTTTCGCGACGCTTCTGCGTCAGGTAGCCCGCGCCCAGCACGCCGCCGACGATCACCAGGTACAGGCCCCACTTGACGATGGGTTGCGCCTCGAAGAACGCCTTGGTGATCGGCTCGCCCAGGATCATCTTCACGGCCGTGAAGGCCAGCACGCCGGCACCAATGTAGATGATGGACGGGTAGCGCGACATCAGCTTGAGGACCAGGCTCGAGCCCCAGACCACGATCGGGATACTGATCAGCAGGCCCAGCACCACCAGCAGGAAGCTGCCGTGGGCCGCACCGGCCACGGCCAGCACGTTGTCCACGCCCATCACCGCGTCGGCGATGATGATGGTCTTCATTGCACCCACCAGCGTGGCTGCGCCAGCGCCATGCTCGTCGCCATCTTCCTCGGCCGCCAGCAGCTTGTAGGCAATCCAGACCAGTGCCAGGCCACCCACCAGCAGCAGGCCCGGGATCTTGAGCAGCCAGACCACGCCAATGGTCATCGCCGAGCGGACCACCACGGCGCCGATAGTGCCCCAGACAATGGCTTTCTTCTGCAGGTGAGGCGGCAGGTTGCGCGCCGCCAGGGCGATCACGATGGCATTGTCGCCAGCCAGAACCAGGTCAATGACGACAATCGACAGCAGCGCTGTCAGGAATTGCATCGTGAACAGATCGGTAAACCACTCCATGTACGCTCCTCAAGTGCGAATAGCTGCGGGCCATTGGGGCCAGCAAGGTCTTTTGGTTGCACCTGGGATTTACAGCGAGCGCCGGAAGTGTAGGGGGCCGCCTTTGCAAACCGTAAAACCAGGTGTGCAAAGGTCTTGCTCGACGAACTGGCGCGGAATGCGCGCCAGGGTCAGCACAACCGGAAACGGGTCAGCGTTTCGGAATGACGATTGTGCTAAGGGCATGGGCCCCCAAGCTACTCCCCTTTAACTTCCCTCTTTGGAAGGAAATCGTGGCCACCGGAAAACACCGATGAACACGTTGGAGGCGATTATAAGGGAACGGCAAAAAAAATGTTGCACTGCCGGGTAGGGGTTTGTATGTATGCAAATTGCTACATGGATGCCGTGCGAATGCCGTGCCGAGACCGTGCAATCGAGTTTGTAAAGTGATGCAACGCGTCACGCACACATGGACATATCCACCTATGCTAATTGGATTGGTCCGGCAGATGTGCATCAGACAGAACAGTTGCGCATCCCGTGCCTGCCGCAGCCGCCTCGCGTGCTGGCGCGGTTTATTGAGAGGGATTCACCGTAGTGCCCATCGACAACAAGGAAACGTCATGTCGGCCCTTACGACGCCCAATAAGACACCGCTGAACCCGTCCCGTCCCAAATCCCCCAACAACGGCACCAACCACAACCATCTGGCCACGCCCGAGCTCGCGCCTGAGGCTAGCATCGTCGTCGGTAATGGCCATGCGCGCCATGGCGTGCTTCAGCCTGAATTCGTCCAGCAGTACCGCGAAGACAGCCGGGCATTGCGCGCCGAAATCCTGCAAGGGTTGGGCAGGCCGCAGGCCAATATCAGTCCAAAGTTCTTCTACGACGTACTCGGCTCCCGGCTCTTCGAAGCCATCACCGACCTGCCCGAGTACTACCCCACGCGTACCGAGGCATCCATTTTCGCCAGCGCGGCCCCCGCAATTGCGGCCCGGGCCGGTAGTGGCTGCGTATTGATCGATCTCGGTGCCGGCAACTGCGAGAAGGCTGCGCGGCTGTTCCCGAGCCTGCAACCCGCCCAGTACGTGGCGCTCGATATCTCGGTGGAATTCCTGCGCGGCACACTGGCCAGCCTGCAGCAGCAGAACCCGCAGATCCCGATGCTCGGGCTCGGTGCCGACCTGTGCGGGCCGCTCGATCTGCCCAACAGTGTCCGGCGTGGCCGGCGGCTGTTTTTCTATCCCGGGTCCAGTATCGGCAACTTCGCGCCGATCGATGCGCTGGCGCTATTGCAGCGGCTGCGCGCGGCGGCGGGTCCCGGCGATGGCGTGCTGATTGGCGTGGACCTGTACAAGGATGCCGACACCCTGGTGGCCGCGTATGACGATGCGCTGGGCGTGACCGCCGCGTTCAACCGCAACGTGCTGCGCAACGTGAATCGCATCGTCGGTAGCGATTTCGCGCTGGAAGACTGGCGTCACGCGGCAACATTCGATGCGCAGGCCTCGCGGATCCAGATGCATCTGCAAGCGCTGCGCGACGTGACCGTGCGCTGGCCAGAGGGTGAGCGGCGCTTTGCCGCCGGTGACCGGATCCATACCGAAGACTCGCACAAGTACCGCCCCGACGATTTTGCGATCCTGCTCGAAGCGGCGGGCTTTACCGACCCGGTAAGCTGGACCGATCCGCGCGGCTGGTTCGCGATATTCCACGCTCGCGGATAATCGGCGAAAACCAGACGCACACGGCAGACTCGGCAAACAGGAAGCCGCGCCGTCAGCAGGGTGAAACAGGGCCGGCCGGAAGTCGCCGGCGTGCAGTGTCATAATGCGCGCAGCCGGTGCATCCGGCTTTTGGTTTCTTGTTTCTCACCCCTCTGACACGGATTCTTCGATGAGCGGCTTCTCAATGCTTCCCGATCTCCACTTCACCGGCGGCAAGGCTGCATGGCCCGATGCGCGCCGGTTACCACGCGAGGGGTTGGCGCAAGCATTGGTGGAATCGCGTAATCGCACGCTGGCGTGGCTCGGTGCTTTCGGGCAAACGCGCAAGGGTTGGACCGTGCCGCGCCAGTACGACTGCAATCCGCCGCTGTGGACACTTGGCCATATTGCCTGGCACGCCGAGTGGTGGTGCCTGCGTGGGGTGCGTCACCTGGAACAGGGCGGCATCCGGTTGCCGGTGGCCAGCGAGCCATCGCTGCTCGATGGCGCCGACGAGTGGTTCGATCCCGAGCGAATCGGTCCCGACGAGCGTTGGGAAATCGCGTTGCCCGATGTCGCGCGCGTAAAGCAGTACGCCACGCAGGTGCTCGATGGGCTGCTACGCCGCATTGCGTTGTTGCCCGACGATGGCGACGCCACGCTCTATCCCTTCCGTCGCGCGTTGCATCATGAAGATGTGCAGGGCGAGACGATTGCAACGCTGCTGCAGGCGCTTGGGCTGGCACCGGCGGAGCCTGCATCGATCGCACCATCGGCGAACGTGTCATCGGCCGGCACGCTGCATTTTCCGGGCGGCAATTTCACGCAAGGCTGGGCTGAGGCTGACGGGTTCGCATGGCCAGACGAGTTGCCTGCACAGAAAATTTACGTGCCGGCGTTCGAGATGGATGCGGCACCGGTCACCAATGCGCAGTTCCTGGAGTTTGTCGAAGATCGCGGCTACGAGCATCCGTCGTACTGGTCGACGGCCGGTCGGCAGTGGCTGATGACGCAGGAACGTTCCGCGCCGCGCTACTGGTCGCGTCATGCGGTCAGCCGCAGTTGGGTCGCGTCGCGTTTTGGAACCGAACGCACGCTCAACCCCGATGAGCCGGTGCGCCACGTCACGCTGTTCGAAGCACAGGCGTGGTGTGTGTGGGCCGGACGCCGGTTGCCGCAGGAAGTGGAGTGGGAATTGGCGGCCACGCAGAATCGTGGCCTGCAGTGGGGTAGTTTGCGCGAGTGGACGGCCACGCCCTATGAGCCGTACCTCGGCTTTGCCGCGGAGCCCACCGACGGCGAGATCATTGGCCGCTTCGGCACGCACCAGGCTGTGCGCGGTGTTTCGTTCGCCAGCCCGTCACGCTTGCGCCATGTGCGCCTGCGCAGCGCGCTGCTGCCGGAGGACGATGTGTCCTTCGTCGGCTTCCGAACCTGCGCGGTGTAGGTTTTGTGTTTTTTGCTCCCCTCTCCCGCGTGCGGGAGAGGGGCTGGGGGAGAGGGCAAGCGGTTCAATCGACGACACGTCGCAATATGAATCGCCATGCCCTCTCCCCCGACCCCTCTCCCATTGCATGGGCGAGGGGAGCTAACCCGGCAGCAATGAAACCGGCAATAAAAAAGGCACCCGCAGGTGCCTTTTTTACTTTCTGGCTAAGCGCTTAGCGCTCGTAGCGCGAGCGACTGTTGCCGTTGCCGTTGCGCTGGCCGCCGAAGCCGCCACGGTCGCCGCCGCGGTCACCAAACTTGCGGTCGCCGAAGCTGCGCTCGCCACCGAAGCCACGGTTACCGTCGCGCTGGCCGCCTTCGCGGTTGCCGAACGAACGCTGCTCGCCGCCGAAGTTGCGGTCGCCGAAGCTGCGTTGCTGACCTTGGCCCTGACCTTGGCCTTGACCCTGGCCACGGTAGCCACCGTTGCCACGGTCGCCGAAGCCACGCTGCTCGCCGCGATCGCCGAAGCCACGCTGTTCGCCACGATCACCGAAACCACGGTTTTCGCCGCGGTCACCGAAGCCACGGTTTTCGCCACGATCGCCGAAGCCACGGTTGCCATCGCTGAACTTGCGCTCGCCAAAGCTGCGCTCGCCGCCTTCACGGTTGCCACGATAGCCACCGCCGTTGCTGTTGCCACGGTAGCCGCCATTGCCACCACCGTTGCCACGGAAGCCGTCACGGCCGCCCGGCTTGCCGCCGAAGTTCGAACGCGGCTTCGGGGTGCGACGCGGTTCGAGGCCTTCGATAACCGATGCGTCGATGCGGTTGTTCGTGAAGCGCTCGATGCGGCGCCATTGGAACATGTCACCGTGGTTCACGAGGTTGATCGCAATACCCGAGCGGCCGGCACGGCCGGTACGGCCAATGCGGTGCACATAGTCTTCAGCCTGCTTGGGCAGGTCGAAGTTCACCACGTGGGTGATATCGGGCACGTCGATGCCGCGTGCGGCCACGTCGGTAGCCACCAGCACGCGCAGGTTGCCGCGGCGCAGTGCCGTCAGCGTGCGGTTACGCGCGCCCTGGGTCATGTCGCCGTGCAGTGCGCCAGCGGCAAAACCGGTGTCCGACAGGCGCTCGGCCAGCGAATCGGCATCGCGCTTGGTAGCGGTGAACACGATCGCCTGCTTCAGCCCCGAGTCGCGCAGCAGGTGGTCGAGCAGGCGTTCCTTGTGCGACATGTCGTCGGTGAAGTGCAGGCGCTGTTCGATATTGCTGTTGTCGGCGCGCGCGGCGGCGATCTCGATGCGTTGCGGGTCGCGCAGCTGGCGCGAGGCCAGTTGGCCGATACGCGCATCCAGCGTGGCCGAGAACATCAGCGTCTGGCGCGAAGCCGGCGTGGCGGCAACGATCGCGTCGATGTCATCGGCAAAGCCCATGTCGAGCATGCGGTCGGCTTCGTCGAATACCAGCATGTCCAGTGCGGACAGGTCGATACGGCCCGCTTCGATATGGTCGAGCAGACGGCCCGGCGTTGCCACCAGGATGTCCGGCATGCGCGACAGCATGGCCAGCTGCTTCGGGTAGGGCATGCCGCCCAGGATGCTGGCGCAGACGATGCGGCGCAGGTGACGGCCATACTTGGCTGCTGCCTCGGTGACCTGCAGGGCCAGTTCACGCGTCGGCGTCAGCACCAGCAGCGACGGCTGTGCGGCGGCCGGGCGGGGGCGCTTGCCCTTCATGCGCTTGGCGGGTTCGGTCGGACGGTTCGGGGCCGGCTTCTCGCTGATGCGTTGAATCGCGGGCAGCATGAAAGCGGCGGTCTTGCCCGAGCCGGTCTGGCTCGATACGAGCAGGTCGCGGCCAGCCAGGAAGGCGGGAATTGCCTGGGCCTGAACCGGGGTGGGATTGTTGTAGTTGGCTTCAGCCAGGGCGCGCAGGATGGCGGCGTCCAGGCCGAGGTTGGCGAAGCCGCTTGCCGTCGCTTGCGGCGCTTCGGCGACGGCCGGGGCTGCATCGGCGTTGAGCAGGGCGTCGAGCTTGTCGAGCGGGCTCACGGCAGCGGCGGGCGTGGCGGATGCGTCGGCGGCGGAAGCAAAAGCTTGCTCCGCACGGAAATCTTCGTGCTGGGTCATGTCGTACGTATGAAAAAATGCATGGCACCCTGGGGCAATGCTGCTCGAGGGTGGGCGCAGTGCAAAGTCTTAAAAAGGCTTCGGCGCCAATCGGTAGGCCGTACGACAGACTCAGCTGGCAATACGGCGGCAGGCAGGGGGGAGCGACTGGTCAATCAGGCAACCGGCCGAAAATCCCTGGCAGGCAAACAGCGCAATTTACTTCAGGCTGTTCATCAGGATCGGAGACGAGGCAACGTCAGGTGAGTGGTGCGTTCTGGCCAGGCACCTGTCGGAAACTTCGTGTGATGACAGAGGCAGGGAGCAGATCTTGGAGGTAGCGGATACGCCATGGCAACTTGGCCGGGCGTGTTGCGAAAACCCACAGTGCGAAACTCACGGCGCGCAGTATAACAGAACCGCTGCAGTTTTGTTGCAGCGCGATAATCGCAAAACGTAATCAAACGTAAGCGGGTAAAACCGGGAAGCGTCTGGGCCGTCGCTTGAATGTGGGAGCGTGCTGCCTATACTCCAGTCGCGGGCATATATGCCCGTATGGGGCGGACGACGACAATGTCCCGATGATCCTGCCTCCGGCAAGGTTCGCTTGCCGCTCGCCCCCGGCATTGCGGTCATTGATGCCACTGCCAGGTTTCCTCCGACTGTCCGGGTGGTCCGGATGGGCGTCCGCTTCATGGGCGGAATCCATGGGAAACATGCTTGGCACAGGAATGACCGGAATTAGCCGGCGACGCAGACCCAGGAGGTCCGGGCCCGTCCGCAACCAAAGCCCGCCAATTGCTTGGCGGGCTTTTTCTTGCTTGCTGTTTTTCTGGTTCTTCTCGCGTTGCTGCGACCAGTGGCGTGGCGCGCTCTTTTTTACTTGCGCGCTGGCGTGGTCCCCCGTTCCTGCCCTGCAACTTGCGATGTGCCGGGAAAACCGTCCGGATACTGGATCAATCGTGTAAGCGAGGGGCGTCGGTGCGCCTGCCAGCGATAGCTGCCGGCTAGCCGTGCGCCGCCGATGATGGCGGTCATGGCCTCGCGGTCGAGGTCCGTGTTCTCCGACAAATCCTTGATGACGATCACTGCCATGGCGTTCTCCAGCATGCGGGCCTTGCCACGGCCGGGCGCAATGGCTCCGGTCGGGCGGCGCCGGGGCAGGCGCGGGCCCGATTCAGTATAGGCGAGCGATCCTGCCGGTACTGCCGCATGTGTGGTGCACGCGACAGGACCGCTCCCGGACGCGCGGGATTCAAACCGCCGCCAGGTTGCCGCCCCATTGCGTCGGCTTGATGTTGAGCGCGACCTTGCCCAGATCGACGCCAACGATCTTGTTGTCGTTGAACGCGGCAACATTCACCTGCTGAAGCTGCTGCACGCTCTGGTTGATATTGATGTTGACCAGCGGGCCGGCAG